>NZ_JACUTS010000114.1 GCF_014859695.1 Sulfurimonas sp.
GTAGGAAGCCAGTCATTAAAAACTTCAAAATTCAAAACTCTTGAAGTCGTAAGCTCTTTATGAATTTTTTGCTCAAGAGCCTTACCCCAAAGAATCTTTCCCTCTTCATCATAAAAAGCTCTTTTTATGCGGGGAACCAAATTTTGATGCTCAAACAGAAAGTCTATGGTTCCGCCTTTGATTTTTTTACCGCTCTTTTTATACTCATACCACTGCTGCAGTGAGCGGTTGAAGAAAAGACCGACCTCCATAAGCTCTTTTTGCTGCTCATGTGTAAGCGTTTCAAAACGAAATCGTCCCTCCCCTGCTCCTCCGCCTGAGAAAATAAGGTTTTTTCCTACTTGATAATTGTTATTTGCCAAACCGTGAGGAAAAAAGCGATTTTTTGAGTTTAAGAGCAAACGTGAGCTCTCTATTGATTGTGCGGCTAAAACAAAGATTTTAGCACTCACTTCATGCGTCTTCATGTCGCCATCATAGTAGTGTGCTTTTGTAACCTTTGTCGCATCGCTCTCAAGTTTATATACAAACGCTTCGGTAATAACGCTTGCGTCACACTTTTGAAGAAGTGCTGCTCTTGCACTCCCTTTTGCGCCCGTAGCGCATCCGTAACTCCCGCAAAAGTTTGAGTAAGAGCATCCATTTCGCTTCAGTGCTGCATGTGGAATTATTGCCCGCGGAGTCGGAATACTCTCAAAGTTAAGAGATTTACATGCCGAGTCAAACCACTTTGTCACTCCGTTTTCTTCAAGTTTTGCATAAGGAAAACGAGAGGTACTTCTGGGCTCCAAAAAAGAGTGTGCAACCACTTCTCCGCTAACACCTACTATACGCTCAACTTTTTCATAGTAGGACTCCAGTTCCTCATAAGAGAGAGGCCAATCAGCCACATTTGCGCCCTCTATCTCTCCATGAGTCGAGAGAAGCTTAAAGTCATTTGGCTTCATACGGTGAAAATAACCGCTCATAAGGTTTGAAGAGCCTCCCACCATAGAGCCGTTCCAAAAACTCCATTGATGCTCGCTTCCTAGATATCTTCTGCGCTCTTTACGCTCGTCTAGCTCATAAATAACATGTTGCTCATCTTTAAGGTCGGGAGTAAAAAGCTCGCGCCGCGAAACCGCCAGCTCATCTTTGTTAAAATCATCTTCTTTGTACTCTTTTCCTTTTTCAAGTACAACTACACTAAAACCTGCACGACTCAGCTCATAAGCGACAGGTGAGCCGCCTGCTCCGCTCCCGATGATGCAGACATCATACATCATAGATACGCTCTTTTTGGATGCGGTAAACCCGCATTAAATCCAAGCCACTTTTGCGCCGCATCTTTTTTGTTAACACCGTAAACTGCGTCACTGCGCAGCGCTTCCATACTGTAAGTCAAAAGAGAATCTATCCATGACTCGCCCCATCCATACTCTGAAATCTCTTGCAATATCTCTTGTCGCTCCTGCTCTAAAAGATTATAGTAAAGTTTGCCGTGAAGTTCTAAAGACTCTTCATGAAGCCACTGAACACCGTTGCGAAGAAACTCTTTGTGTGAAGCAGTGATTCTTGAATGGTCTAAAATAAGCAGCATGTAAGAAGCGGTATCGACATCTAACTCCTTTACCTTTGGAAAAAGGTCTACTTGTGCAAGTGTAAGAGTTTTCAAAGGCTCCGCCGCTCCATATAAAGAGGAGTTGTAAAATAGTAAAACGGCTCCGCCTAAAAAGCTTTGTTTGAAAAAATTTCTGCGTGTGTTTAAAATCATACTTTATTATACTAACATTTCTTCAAAATAGTTATCTACATTCATATAAGTTTTTCCCGCATGGTCTTTAAAGATAAGGTGTGATTTGTTGAGTTTTGATATGTGATCTACTCCCATAATCGCCAAAAGCTGCTGCATACCGTGTATCATCTGTGCGTGATAAGAGGCGACATTTCTTGCTTTTTGCTCCACCAAAAAAGAGGCTCTTCTTTTTTTATCTTGCGTTGCAAGTCCGACGGGACAGTGCCGTCCATGTGCCCCCGAACATTCACGTGCGCGAATGCAGCCTGCACTCATCATAAAAGCTCTGGCAATTCCGACATAGTCCGCACCGATGCCAAAAAGAACGATGGCATCATCGGGAGTAAGCACTTTTTCACTTGCAATAAGTTTAACTTTTTCTCGTACACCTGCTTCTTTTAGCGCCATATCTGCTATATAGAGTGCTTTTGCTATTACCATTCCGACCGTCATCATCATCTCCAGAGGCGCTGCACCGCTTCCGCCGTCACCTCCGTCAATCGTGATAAAATCAGGGTACGCTCTAGAACCCTCCTCTACTCTTTTTTTTATCAAGTAAGCATACTCCAAAAAAGTATCCTTTGAAGAGATAACAATTTTCACACCCACTGGCTTGTCCGATAGCTCTTTGAGCCTGCCCATAAAATCAAAAAGTTCTTCAAGAGTTTTTCCATAAGGAAACCGATTGGGTGAAAAGAGATCTTTATGCGCCTCTACTCCCCTGTAATAAGCCACGGCTTCGCTTACCTTGTCTGCTAAAAGCTTTCCTCCCGTCTGCTTTGCTCCCTGTGCCATTTTTATCTCAGTCATTCGGGCGAATCGCATGCTTTTTATATAACGCTGCTCATCAAAGCCGCCTCTGTTGTCTCTTACACCGTAAAGACCGCTTCCTATTTGAAAAATAATATCAGGCACATCTGATGGTATCTCTTTTGGAAACACTTCAAGAGGTGCGCTCCAATTAACACGATAGCACACCTTATGCTCTTCGTCAAAAAGATAACTCTCTGCATCACTTGACAAAATCACCATATGCCTATAGACCTTCTCGGCGGCAGAACCATTGAGCAGAAATTTCACAAACAGATAAACGCTCTTGGCAAAAAATGTTCCCTCTATGACATCGAGATAATCTCTGTTTTTGGGATTGTAGCGATGTGTATATAAGAAGTTTGAAGTTAGGCTTCCCTCTCCCGTATTGATAGGAAAACCTCCCAAATAAGCCCCTTTGCTAAAAGCGCGTGTTCCTTCCGGAGAAATCGCACCGTCACTCATGGCACTTCTGCCCAAAACTGAGCGAGCTTTAAAAGGGTGCTTTGAATCTTGCCCAAAAGTAACCCTGAACTCCTCGCTCACATCCTCCGTATTTAGCACACAGTTTGCATTTTTAATAGAGAGCCGTGCAGATTTTTGCGGTTGTCCCGGAGAAAAAGAGGCATACGCGGCTTTTCTCTCTGCGGAGTCATAAACCCATTTTACTTTGTCAAAAGATTCGTAAAACTTCTCATCTCCGAAATATTGCCTCATGGGATCGCGCAGGAGATAAAAAAGATACCGCATACGCCCTATAAGAGGGTAGTTGATAAGTAGCTGATCCTCTCTTTGAATAAATCTGTCATAGATAAACAAAACAAGGGATATAAGAGCAAAAACAATCAATGAAGCCTGAAGCAAAAAGATAAGAAGCGGAAATTTATATTGAATTACCGCATCTGTAAAATCTAAAAGTGCTTCCATGTTTTAGTTCTTCTCACCGAAAAAAAGTCTGTCAAGGCTAAATTTGCCTGCTCCATGCGATACAAAAATAAGTAAAAACAACATGTAGTAAAGTGGTATTTCATAGCCGTTATCACCTGCAGAAAAACCGTTTGGAAGATGCACTGTCACGATAGCGACTATCATGACGACAATAAGCGGCAGTGAAATAAACCGTGTCAAAAGCCCTAGAGTAAGCAGTATTACACCGACTATCTCGGTACTTGCCGCCATATAAGCATTGAGCGTTGGAAACGGTATGCCCATAGACGCAAACCAACCGGAAACAGAGGCTATATCACCCCACTTCATCATAGCAGGCTCATAAAACCCGTAAGCAACTGCCAAACGTGCCAGCAACAAAGCAAATGATTTCAAATACTCACTCAATCTCGAAAACTCAATATATATCTGTTTGCACTTCATAGTACACTCCTCAATCAATTTTAAACTGACATATCATAACAGATATTTATAACTCTGTATGTAAGCTTGATTACATTTGTCTCATATAACTGACCTTACGCACCTTTTAATTTCTGCAATTCTGAATAAGTGATTTGGTT
>NZ_JACUTS010000031.1 GCF_014859695.1 Sulfurimonas sp.
TTTCCTATATCAACTCTATAATCCGGGATATTTTTCAGAGCTTCGATGAGCTTTTAAGTGAAATTTTATTTTTCATCGGATTTACCTAGTAAACAAAAGGTATTTATTCGTAAAAATTGCGTAAAGCTCTTATTATTACGGCATTTTTAGAGATGCTCTCAGCCTTTGCGTTATCGTTTACGATTTCGTACAGATCTAAAGGAAGTGAGATTGAGAATGTTTTAGTCTCAATTTTCTTCTTTTTGTTTATCATAGATACAACACTTGATAATAATTCAATTATCTTTTTAGTATCTATTGGTTTTTGAATAAAACTATTTACACCCACTTCAATAGATTCAGATATCTTCTCAATATCGTTACTTGCTGATATGACAATAATAATCTGATTTGGATTTATTTCACGAATTTTGCGTGAAAGCTCAATTCCGTCCATTTCAGCCATTATAATATCTACAAAAACTATGTCAGGAGCTGATTTTGAATAGGCTTCAAGAGCTTCCTTTCCATTAAAACATGACTTAACATCAGCGAAAAAGTTTTTAAAAGTAGAGCTTAAAAGCTCGTTAGCTACTTTTTCATCCTCCACAACCATTGCGGTTAATTTCTTCGTTTCTTCGGTTAATTGAACTAAATCTACATTAGACATACAAAATCCTTCATTTAAATATGAAGGGATTATAGCAGATAATTGGGTAACAAATCAAACAGTAAATAATTGAATTGAATTAAAACAGAACTAAAAAGCACGAGCAGGGCGTTGTTAATCATATTTTTTAAACTTTTCCAACCACTCCAAGTCAGATCCTCCCTTTGAGAACTCCTCTTTTTGCCTAAGAAGAGAGTCTACAATACTTAGAAGTGTCTCTTCATCCATGAATTTAAGTAAATCAGGATTGATTGAAGTCTTATGAATTCCCTCATAGCTATTAAGTAAATTTTGAATATCTTGTATTAATTTCTCTTTTCTGCTCATCTATGATTCTCTTTATTTGTTATTGAATTATTGTTTTAATCTAATTACATGCTTGTATTAAACATAAAAGTGTATTGAAATAGTTCTGTTGTTTTGATTATATTGGAAGAATATCAACTTGATTAACATAATGTAAATTCTCTTGAAAATAGTTTTGCGCCTTGTGTAGGTTCGGGCAGTGTTAATATTAAAAAGTATGAGAGTTTATTTAGGCACAACATAAGCCGAGTTTTGTTTTGATAGTATTAATCTACTTTACTATTTACATAGTAACTCTAGCGAAACAGTAGCATAAGAAGAGATGCAGTGTTCCCACCGCATTCTTTCCATTAAGACGCTGACCATCTGTTTCTTGCTGCCATGTTGGGTTTACAAGCTCTCTATATTGCTATAGAGACTGGTGGGCTCTTACCCCACCCTTTCACCTTTACCACTTTTAGTAAACTAAAAATGGAAGTCTGCTCTCTGTTGCACTTTCCCTCGTATCACTACGGCCATTAGTTAAATGGAACACTGTCTTATAGCAGCTCGGACTTTCCTCTTGAAATCAATCAAGTAACTATCTGTTGTACCTATAAAATTGTACAAAAAAATTGCTTTAAGTATGTTTTTAAACAATATGAACAGTTGTTCATTATCTAAACTTATTAAATGAACGATTGTTCATATACTCTAAGCATAGATTAACAACTGTTCATATATAATTTTATTTAAATTAACAGTTGTTCATATACTAAAAAAGGTTAGAAAATGCCCGAAAACACGACGATTCCAAAGAAATCAAATACAAAGCAAAAGATCATAAAAGCTTCATCTACTCTCTTCTCTGAGCATGGTTACAATGCTACAAGTGTGAGAAAAATCGCTTCAGCGGTGGGAATAAGAGAGAGTGCTTTGTATAATCACTTCAAAAACAAAGAGGAGATATTTTTATGTGTCGCAAAAGAGATATTCACCACTCCATTCTCAGAAGATAGTGCTGATATAAAAGAGTCTGCGTTAAAAGGAAAGGCTTTTTTACAAAAATTTGCTATGCAGTATAAGCTTCTCACGTTCGATAAAAACAATGAGAATATGTTTAGATTGCTAATGATAGAGTTGTTTCAAAATAAGGAGCTCAGAGAGCAGTTTATGAACGAATTTCACGATGAGAATATCAAAATGCTCTCAGAGGCATTTTTTATTATGATGCAGCACTCGTTAGTACGATCTGCAGATCCTATGATGGTTGCGTATGAGTTTATATCCACCCTATTCTATATAAGGCTTCAGATTACGCTTTTAAGATTTGACAGCACGCCTACAACAGCTCTTTCAACGCAGTTCGAAAAGCATGTGGAGTTCTTTTGGGAAAGTATCAGAGTGTGATATTTTTTAATATGAATATTCATACTATTTAATATTGAAGAATAATTTAAAAAAAAGACGGTCTTTTAGAGACCGTCTTTAAAATGTAGTTATTTTTTCATTGCTTCGTTAGCATACTTTTCACCAAGATCATATGCTGTTTTATTTACATCATGAACTTTAGCAGGTACTTTCGAGAGCATCGTCTCAATTAAAACTTCTCTATCGAGAGGTTTCATAATTGTATTTGCTATTGCAAGTGCAACAACCGATTGAGTAATAACATTACCGACCTCTTCTTTTGCAATAGTAATAATTGGAATCTCAATTACATTCCATTTTTTTCTATCTTCATCACTAGGCTTAACAAGATTTGGATCTACAACTATAGTTCCGCCGTCTTGCACACCTTTTTTAAATTGATCATAACTTACCTGTGCAACAGAGAGCATAAAGCTAATCTCACCGTCATTTGCATATGGATAGTATATCTCATCATCATCAAGTGTAATATCAACAACCGTTGGTCCGCCACGAACCTGAGACGTATATGTCGCAGTTTTTAGTCCATGACCACCTGTTTTAATCTTTGCTGCAGCAAAGATTTCACCCGCAAGAAGAACGCCCTGCCCACCGACACCGGTAAATCTCATTAATGTTCTAGCCATTGCGCTCTCCTTATATTTTTTTCTCAAAGTCATCTTGAGTAAGTATTTTTCTCTTACCTTGATGAACTTTGATTATTTCTGCGTACATGTCACAGTACTCTTTTGCTTCTGTATCCTCTTTAAGAATTCCTGTAGGCAAAAGATTTTTTCTCTCTTCTTCACTCATAGCATCATATTTCTTTTTAGAAACAGTAATGTTATCTATCCAAGCTAGATTTTCCATTGCAGAAGCCATTTTGTTTTTTCTTCCTAGGTTTATATGGCAGTTTGACAATACGTCAAGGAATGCAAAACCTTTATGTTCGATAGCTTTAACAAAAATTTTCTCAAGTTTTTTAGGGTCTATCATGCTCTCTCTAGCGACAAAAGATGCTCCCGCAGCTATTGCTAAATTAGTAGCATTGAAAGTAGGATCTATATTACCGGCTTTTTGAGACACTGTCCACATACCCTGTGGAGTTGTAGGACTCGTCTGAGAGTTTGTTAAACCATAGATAAAGTTGTTTATAACTATCATAGTGATGTCTATATTTCTTCTGCATCCGTGAATAGTATGATTACCGCCAATTGCAAGTGCATCTCCATCGCCGGCTACACAAATAACATGCTTGTCAGGATTTGCTAATTTTATACCCGTTGCAAAAGCAACTGTTCTACCATGCGTTGTGTGAACGGTATTGAAATCAATGTAAGATGAAAATCTTCCAGAGCATCCAATTCCCGATACTACGCAAACATCATCTTTATTAAGTCCAAGCTTATCGACGGCTCTGATGAAAGCTTTTAAAATAACTCCATCGCCACAACCCCAACACCAAAGAGTTGGTACTTTCTCTAATCTTAAGTAGTTCTCATAATTAAATGCCATCTTAGAGCTCCTTTACTTTATTTACTATTTCATAAGGAGAGATTGGTCTTCCGTTTACTTTAAATAGACCATTTATATCAAGTCTACCTGTAGCACGTTGAACTTCGTCTCTGTATTGCCCTATGTTTAACTCAACACATAAAACTTTCGGAATTCTAGCTGCAAGCTCTCTCATCTTCTCCGCAGGACTTGGCCAAAGCGTTATAGGTCTAAATAGACCGGCTTTGATACCATCTTCTCTTAGGTGTCTAATCGCCTCTTTAGCAGCAAGTGAAACTGAGCCATAAGCAACTATCAATATTTCAGCATCATCCGTATTGAACTCTTCGTATAGTTCAATCTCATCTTTATGAAGTTCAACTTTGTCTTCAAGTCTCTGGATAAGTTTTCTACAAGTCTCTATCTCTTCAGTAGGAAAACCTTTTTTATCGTGATGTAAGCCAGTAAAGTGATAGCGATACCCTTTGAACATCGGGTTTAAAACTGCCGGCTGATCATGCTCGCACCCATATGGAAAATACTCTTCCGCAGGACCGTCAAACGTTTTTCTAGGAACTATCCCAGCTTTTACTTCCTCTTCTGTAGGGAGCATAGCTTTTCCGTGCATGTGACCGAGTGTCTCATCAAGTAGAACAAATACAGGCTGCATAAATCTGTCTGCCAAATTAAATGCTCTTACGGTTTCAGTATAGCACTCTGCCAATGAACCTGCACATAGCGTGATTGATTTATAGTCACCATGTGAAGGATTCTTTGCTTGAGCAACGTCACCTTGAGATACACGAGTCGGAAGACCTGTTGATGGACCACCGCGCATAACGTTCACTACAACCAAAGGAACTTCAGTCATTTGAGCCAAACCAAGGTTTTCCGCTTTTAGTGAAATACCGGGACCTGAAGTTGCTGTCATAGTTCTAACGCCGCTCATTCCCGCACCAATTGCTGCTGCAACTCCTGCAATCTCATCTTCCATCTGGATACAAGCTCCACCGATCTCTGGCAACATGTCAGACAACTCATGCATAATTTCGCTTGATGGAGTTATCGGATAACCTGCAAAAAATCTACATCCCGCATCTTTTGCCGCCAATGCAGATAATTCATTACCGCTTGAAATAACTTCTCTAGTTGCCATTACTTAGCTCCTTTTTGTTCTAGTGACATATAATTATTTGCTACAATAGCTATTTGACGCTCTTTTGAGTCATCAGTTAATTTTGCAAATTTATACTCTTTCTTCTCTGCTACAAATATAGCAAAGTCCGGACATGACAATTCACACTCCATGCATCCTATACAAGACTCTGGATGCTGAACAGATATCATAGCACCAAGAGTTGATGTAGGTTCATACACCATTCCAAGAACGCCCGCAGGGCATACTGAAACACAAATATCGCAAGCTTTGCAGTTGTTTGTGTTTACCCAAACAGGTTGATTGCCTGGATTCTCAGTTTTAAAAGTTCCCATTTATTCTCCTCTTTTGTTTTGAAGCGCAGTACAACATGTGAAGTATCTCTACGTCACTACATTAAACTGTTACTTATTTTTACAGATAGGTTAACCTACTTTAATTAATATTGCTCTGAAATTGTGCTAATGGCGCTTCTTAGTACCGTTAATGTTACTTAATGAAGCTCGCACAAAGAGGCAATACTTATCTAGAGAGTACCTCTGCTACCGCTTTGCCGATATCAGCCGGAGAAACGACCACTTTCACGCCCGCTGCCTCTAGTGCAGCCATCTTCTCTGCTGCAGTCCCTGCTCCGCCTGAAACGATAGCTCCGGCATGACCCATTCTTTTACCTTTTGGAGCAGTTTGACCTGCTATAAAAGCAACAACAGGTTTTGTAATATGCTCTTTTATGAACGCTGCTGCTTGTATCTCAAGGTCTCCGCCTATCTCACCAATCATTACGATAGCATGTGTCTCAGGGTCTGCTTCAAACATCGGCAGAAGATCTTTATAAGAAAGCCCGATAATCGGGTCTCCGCCAATACCGACTGCCGTAGAGATTCCAAAACCTTGTTTTACAACTTGGTTTGCACCTTCGTAAGTAAGTGTTCCGGATTTTGAGATAAGTCCAATATTTCCTTTTTTGAAAATCACGCCAGGCATAATGCCGATCTTACACTCTTCGGCAGTTATGATACCCGGACAGTTTGGTCCTATTGTTTTCATGCTATGTTTTGTCGCGTACGCTTTAGCTGCCTGCATGTCACGGACAGGAGCACCTTCTGTAATAATGACAGCAAGTTCAATACCTGCATCAGCAGCTTCCATAACGGCATCGGCTACAAAAGCAGGCGGAACAAAAATCATTGAAACAGTTGCGCCCGTAGATGCAACAGCCTCTTTAACGGTATTGAAAACAGGTTTTCCTAAATGCTCAGTTCCGCCTTTATTTGGAGTAACTCCGCCTACAATTTTTGTTCCGTATGCCAAACACTGCTCAGCATGAAAAGAACCCTCTTTACCCGTAAAACCTTGAACGATAACTTTTGTATCTTTATTTACCAATATACTCATAAAACTTACTCTCCTTTTCTAAAGAAACAGCGCTTAGGCTTGTTTTGCTGCAGCTACCGCTTTTGCCGCGCCATCTGCTAAGTCTGTTGCCGATGTGACATTTGCAATATTTGCATTTCTTAAAATCTCTGCCGCTTCGGGTGCATTTGTACCATCGAGTCTAACAATAACCGGCACATGAACATCAACAAGCTTAGTTGCTTCTAAGATTCCGTTTGCAATACGGTCACATCTAACAATTCCGCCAAAAATATTTACAAAAATTGCTTTTACTTTAGGGTTTTTAAGAATTATTTCAAAACCTTTTGCAACAGTTTCAGCGTTAGCAGAACCGCCAACGTCTAGAAAGTTTGCCGGAGTTCCTCCCATGTAGTTAATCGTATCCATAGTACCCATAGCAAGCCCTGCCCCGTTTACCATACAGCCGATTTCACCATCAAGGCTCACATAGCTCAGACCATACTGACTAGCTTCACGCTCATCTGCATCCTCTTCGCTAATATCTCTCATCGACTCAATCTCCGGGTGACGCCCAAGTGCAGAGTCATCAAATCCCATCTTGCCATCAAGTGCTATAAAATCTCCGGAACCGGTTTTTACAAGAGGATTTATCTCTATCATTTCAGCATCATTTTCTAAGTAGAGTTTATAGAGCGCTGCTGCAAGTTTAATAAATTTACCCTGCTCCGCTTTGTCTGTAATACCTAAACCAAAAACCAACTCTCTTCCATGAAAGCCTTGAAAGCCGATAGCAGGATCAACCGCTACTTTGATAATCTTCTCAGGTGTATCATGCGCAACGTCTTCGATTGCCATACCGCCCTCTGTAGAAGCCATAATAACAGGCATTTCGCGTGCACGGTCAAGAACAATACCAAGATAAAGTTCATCTTTTATATCTGCACCCTCTTCGATGTAGAGTTTTTGAACTAATTTGCCCTCAGGTCCTGTTTGATGAGTAACCAAAGTCATCCCAAGAATCTCTTCTGAGAATTTTTTTACTTCATCAATGCTTTTAGCAAGTTTTACCCCGCCCCCTAATCCGCGACCGCCTGCATGTATCTGAGCTTTAACAACCCAGATAGGTCCGCCCAGCTCTTCTGCATTAATAACTGCCTGCTTTACGCTCTCAGCCATCAGACCTTTTGGCGTAGGAATGCCATATTTAGCAAAAATCTGTTTTGCTTGATATTCATGTATATTCATCTATTCTCCTTGGTTAAATTTACTTAGGTGCTATCATATCTTGCGGTATGACATATTTATCGAACTCTTGGGCACTCAAAAGACCTAGCTCTATTGCCGTCTCTTTGAGAGTTGAATTGTTTTTATGTGCTGTTTTTGCTATTTTGGCCGCATTTTCATAACCAATATATGGATTAAGAGCCGTAACTAACATAAGCGAATTTTGCAAATAAAAATCAATTTTATCTTCAACAGGCTCTATTCCAACGGCGCAGTGGTCGTTAAAAGAGACAATGGAGTCAGCAAGTAAACGGCAAGACTGTAAAAAGTTGTATGCGATTACCGGCTTGAAAACATTCAACTGGAAGTTACCTTGACTAGCCGCAAAACCAATTGTCGTATCATTTCCCATAACTTGACATGTAACCATGGTTACAGCTTCAGCTTGAGTCGGGTTTACTTTGCCCGGCATAATTGAAGAGCCCGGCTCATTTTCAGGAATAGTAATCTCCCCTATTCCACATCTTGGACCAGAAGCTAGCCATCTTACATCGTTTGCAATTTTCATCATATCTGCCGAGAGTGCTTTGAGTGCGCCGTGAGCAAAAACCAAAGCATCATGTGAAGTGAGTGCATGGAATTTATTTGGTGCAGTTACAAATGCGTGCCCTGTCAATTCCGTCAATTTTTTAGCGACTCTCTCTCCAAGTTCAGGATGAGCATTAAGACCTGTTCCAACCGCTGTTCCGCCAAGTGCAAGCTCGCGAACCGCTTCAAGAGAATCTTTAGCCATTTTTTCACACTTGTTTAGCATCTCAACCCAGCCGCTAATCTCTTGACCAAGAGTTAAAGGAGTTGCATCCTGAAGATGCGTACGCCCTATTTTTACAATTGACTCAAATTTAGCAGACTTCTGCGCAAGAGTAGCTTTTAGTTTGGCAATAGCCGGTAAAACACGAGTCTCTACTGCAATAACAGCCGCTACATGGAGCGCTGTCGGATAGGTATCGTTTGAGCTTTGTGATTTGTTTACATCGTCGTTTGGATGAACTAATTTCTTAACTCTAAAATCGCCGCCTAATATCTCTGTGGCACGGTTTGCAAGAACTTCGTTATTGTTCATATTTGACTGTGTGCCTGAGCCCGTCTGCCAAACAACCAACGGATAGTTTCCATCAAGTTTGCCTGCTAACATGTCATCGCAAGCCTGCGCAATTGCATCGGCTTTTTTTGCATCAAGCTTGCCCAAATCTTTATTTACAAGTGCTACAGCCTTTTTAAGATACGAAAACGCTCTTGTTATCTCATAAGGCATAGTCTCTTCGCCGATAGCAAAGTTCTCTATCGATCTTTGAGTCTGCGCCGCCCAATAGGCATCCATTGGGACATCTATTTCACCCATTGTGTCTTTTTCAATACGAGTGTTCAAATTTGTTCTCCTTCAAAAAATTTATTTCTATTTAACGTGTCAATCAAAGTTTTAACAGAGTCACATGAGTTTTTAAACATCTCTTTCTCTGTGTCATTAAGAGTTATCTCAATAATTTTCTCAGCGCCGTTTGCGCCAAGCATTACCGGCACACCTGAAACTACGTCAGAGTAGCTATACTCACCCTCTAGATATACCGCGCATGGATGAATCTGTTTTGTATCTTTTAAAATAGCTTCAACCATTATAGTCGTCGATTTTGCCGGTGCATAGTATGCCGAACCCGTCTTAAGATGACTAACAATTTCAGCACCGCCGTTACGCGTACGAATTACAATCTCATCAATCTCTGCAGATGTTAAAAGATCTGCAAGAGGAACGCCTGCTACAGTCGAGTAGCGTGGAAGAGGAACCATGTCATCACCGTGACCGCCCATAACTGACGCACGAATCTGACCCCCGCCGTATCCGAGTTTTTCCTGTATAAAACTAGCCATTCTTGAACTATCTAAAATACCGGCCATTCCGATAACACGGCTTCTCTCAAAACCACTCTCCTTAAGCGCTACATAAGTCATAGCATCAAGCGGATTTGAGACCATGATTATGATTGCATCGGGAGAGTATTTCGCAATGCCTTGAACAACCTCTTTGGTAATATTTGCATTTATCATAAGCAAATCATCGCGGCTCATGCCAGGAAGTCTTGGGCTTCCTGCGGTTACAACAACTACATCACAGTTTGTCAAATCAGACATATCTTCAGCTACACTAACCATAGTGTGACTTCTTACGGCTGAAGCAGCTTGACTCATATCGAGCGCTTTTCCTTTGGCAACATCAATCTTGTTATCACGAAGAATTATCTCATGACAAGAACCAAGCATTGCCAGAGAGTAAGCTACTGTTGCACCGACATTTCCGGCGCCTACTATTCCTACTCTTTTTCCTTGATTCATACGCACTCCTTGAGTAAATTATTACGATATTTTAATCAAATACTATTTAGGTATCTTTAAATTATCATGTAAAGACTTTTTTGCCTTTTGTGTAGAACCAACGGGTTTCACATAAAAAGAAAAACAGAGCATCTCCTGCATGGCTTGCATGCAGGAGAAGAACTCTTTATTGTTAGATAATTAGATGCTGTCTATTATAGCATTTAGTGTTGCAGAGGGTCTCATCGCAGCTTCAGCTTTTGCATCATTTGGATGGAAGTAACCACCGATATCTTGTGGCTTACCTTCAACAGCTAAAAGCTCTTGCATAATTTTTGCTTCATTCTCCTCCAGAGCAGCCGCAATAGGAGCAAATTTAGCTGCTAACTCAGCATTTTCACCCTCAGCTAATGCTTTTGCCCAATATTGTGCTAAATAGAAGTGAGAAGCTTTGTTATCTGGCTCTCCGGCTTTTCTTGAAGGCTCCTTTGAGTTATCCAAGTAGCCTTCATTTGCTTTGTCTAAAGCTGCTGTTAAAGCTGAAAGTTTAGCATCTGAGTGTTTATGACCTAAAAATCTTAAAGACTCTGCAAGCGCTAAGAACTCACCAAGAGAATCCCATCTTAAGTGACCCTCTGCTAAAAATTGCTCAACATGTTTAGGCGCAGATCCGCCCGCACCAGTCTCATATAGACCACCGCCTGCTAATAATGGTACGATTGAAAGCATCTTCGCAGATGTTCCAAGCTCCAAAATCGGGTACATGTCTGTTAAGTGATCACGTAAAACGTTACCAGTTACAGCGATTGTATTTAATCCTTGTCTGATTCTAGTGTTTGTAAATCTAGTTGCATCAGTAACATTCATAAATTGAATATCTAAACCGGTTGTATCAAAATCAGCTAAATATTTTTTAACTTTTTTCATAACTTCAGCATCGTGAGCTCTGTTTTCATCCAACCAGAATACTGCAGGGATACCCTCAATTCTTGTTCTCTCAACTGTTAAACGAACCCAGTCTTTGATTGGAATATCTTTTGTTCTAGACATTCTCCAAATATCACCGGCTTCACACTCAGAACTCATCAATACTTTACCATCTTCAGTTGTAACCGTTACGGTACCCGCTTCTGAGAGCACAAATGTAGTTGGGTGAGAACCGTACTCTTCAGCTTTTTGAGCCATAAGACCGATGTTTTGCATAGTACCCATAGTAGTTACATCATACTGACCGTTTTTAACACAATCAGCTACCATTTCAGCATGGAACATTGCGTAAGTAGAATCAGGAATTACCGCAACAGTCTCTAGCGCTGCACCAGTTCTATCCCACTGCTTGCCGCCTTCACGAACAACTACAGGCATAGAAGCATCGATAATTACATCGTTAGATGCATTGAAGTTTGTAGTACCTTTTTCGGAGTCAACCATTGCAAGTTTTGGTGCATCAGAATCTAGTACAGCTTTAAATGCAGCTTTAATCTCAGCCTCTTTAGCGTGACCTTTGATTTTTTTCTCTAAGTCGGACATACCTTGATTAGGATTAACATTTAACTCTTTAAATGTATCTGCGTATTTAGCAAAAACATCTCCAAAGAAGATCTCAAATGCATGACCAAACATAACTGGATCAGAGATTTTCATCATAGTCGCTTTTAAGTGAAGTGACCAGATAACATCTTTTGCTTTTGCATCTTCGATTGTTTGCTTATAAAATGCACGAAGAGCTTTGATTGACATAAACGTACCATCAAGAACTTCGCCGGCCAATGCTTTAATGGTTGTTAGTTCTTTACCGTTTAGTGCGATTGTCACTTTTTGATCTTTATCAGAAACTACAGATTTTTCATTTCCATAAAAATCGCCATCTCCTTCCATATGTGCAACGTAAGCTTTTGAGTTCTCTGAGAAAGCTTTTAATCTGTGAGGATTTTTCTTAGCAAAGTTTTTAACAGCAACTGCAGCACGACGGTCAGAGTTACCTTCACGAAGAACAGGGTTAACTGCTGAACCTAAACATGTGCTATATTTAGCTTGAATAGCTTTTTGGGCATCATCTGCCGGGTTTTCAGGATAGTTAGGAACATCATAACCTTGAGCTTGAAGCTCAGCAATACAATCTTTAAGCTGACCAACTGAAGCTGAAATATTTGGAAGCTTGATAATATTTGCATCTTCTTGTAAAACAACTTCGCCAAGCTTTGAGAGCTCGTCTTCTGCAAGACCCATCGTAGCTAAAACTCTGCCCGCCAGTGAAATATCACTTAAAACCACTTCAACACTCGCTGCTTTAGTAAAAGCATTTACGATTGGTAATAACGAATAAGTTGCTAAAGCCGGTGCTTCATCAATCTTTGACCAAATAATTTTCGACATTGTGTTTCCTCAAGTTTATATTTTTATTTTCATCAAGTGTATGAAAATTTACAAAGTCAATGATATCACTAAGATGTAATAATCTGAGGTAAGCAGATGTAAAGATTACTTTATTTCATAAAACTGTTTCATTTGGTAACGCGCTTTATATTGAGCAAATGTGTAGAATAGTTACGCGAGAAATTGTGTGTACCGCTCTTTGATTTCATAAAATAGAGAAAATTAGTCTGCGCAGGAAAGATTGCAGCCTTTATGGCATCAAAACTCACATTGCAGACGGGAGCCGTAGGAATGCCGCTGTGCAGGTAAGTATTGTATGATGAGCTATCCTCTTTTATCATCTTTGGAGTGACTCTGATGTGTGAGTATTTTCCATAATTGAGGGTACCGTCCATCTGCAGTTTCATACCTTTTTTTAGCCTGTTATATATAACCGAACTAACCAGAGGCATCTCCTCTATATTTGCAGATTCCTTCTGAATAATAGATGCGATTGTTACAAAATGAAACCATTTCTTCTCATTATAGTTTCCAAAAATCTTCATTGACAAACTCTTCATCTGCGAGAGCGATTCGTTTAAAAGTATCTTTATCGCTATACTTTCTGTTATACCCATCGGCAAACTGTATGTATTGGGCACAAATGCGCCCTCTATATGTTTACTCTGAAGTTCATACTCTTTTTGCAAGAGATCTCTTTGAAGATTCAGCTCCTCTGCCAACTGGTCTAGAAAAATATATGTTGTCTCACCAGGTATTAAAGTAACATTTTGAAGCGCAGCCTTTGCAGTTGTGAGTTTGTATAAAAAATCGCCTCTAGTGCTTAGTGTAGTTCCTACGTTTATCCAGCCGCTTTGAGGAGAACCCATCACCCTTAACAGCAGTGAATCCAGTTTGCCTACATTGAAATTTTTATCACTCAAATGTGTTATAATCTTGTTAATAGAACCTGTGGGGATATATATTACCTGTGGGGATTTTATAGGCTTATTTAGGTAATACATGAACGACAACATAATAATCAGCACAATCTCAAAAATCCATTTTATACTTATAACTGTTTTGTCGTTCATATTTATACTACTCTTTTGGGCGTTTGTACTTCTGCAAAATGGACTCTATATAGATGATATATCATTCCAAAATATTAAAGTTAAGAAATTATACATTAAATGGGACGAAAAAATAACCATCAGTGCAAATGAGATTACTGTTGCTAAAAACAGTAGCAATAAAAACTCTGAAATCCAATATAAACAAATCCTTCAAATAGTAAAAGAGATGCTCCCCTTTACAGACTGGCTAAAAGAGCTTGCAATTGAAAAAATTACCCTAGATGGCATCGAGGGAAAGGTAAAATATATAGATGATCAAAAAGGTTATCTCTATCTTGCATCAAATACATTTACTCTAAAGGGCTCTCTTCTGCCAAACAGCGGTCTGCTATACATAACAATTGAGGAGTTAAAAGCTTTTGAAAAGGGCTTGAACATTAACGGCTCCATTATTTTAAAGGCCAAGAAGGAGCTTAGTTTTACGGCGCTCTTAAATATATATTTGGATGATGAGACAAACTTCAACCTGCATCTTCACGGAGATACTCAAAAACTCTTTTACGAACTTGAATCAGAACAGCTCATAAAAAATGCAAAAAAAATAGTCACTCTTTTTGCCCTAGAGCCAAATATAAAGTATTGGGTAGATGACGCTATAGAGATGTCAAGCTTGTCTATTGAGAGTTTTAGCGGCTGGTTTGAGTATAAAAACCTTGAAAAGGCATATTTGAACCTTCATGCTAAGGCCACTGCAAATAATCTGAAATACACCTATGACCAAAAACTCGCACCCGTCAATTCCGCTAAAACCGATCTGGAGTTTAAAGATGGGGTGCTTTACATTAGACCAAAACAGGCATATTCATACGATTTTTATCTGGATAGAAGCTGGTTAAAGATTGATTTTGCCAAAAAGGAAGAGCTTTTAACGCTACACCTTCTCTTTGAAGCTCAAGCAAATAAAGATATAGTCTCTTTGCTTGAGAGATATGAGATAAAACTCCCTTTTATCCAAAACAAAGGTCAGGTTGAGACTGATTTAACACTTGGTGTAAACTTAAGAACATTGGATGTTGAAGCAGATGGAAGTTTCTATGTAAGAAATGCTCAAATCAACTATCTTGGGTTGGATATTGATGTGGCAAATGCCGACATGTTTCTAAAAAATAGCTATGTCAAAGTTGAGAATATCTCTGCAAAGTACAAAGATATTGCCTCTGCAGATGCATATATGGAGCTTGACACAAAAGAGTCAAAAGGCAAGCTTACACTAAAATTTGACAGGATTGCTCATAAAGAGAGCTCTTTGGCACTTGCAAACAAGAAAAAACTAGTTGCCGTCTACAATATATTGCCAAAAGAGGACTATATCTCAATCGGGAAGTCAACATGGGAGTACAAAGGAAAGAGAATAGAGGTCAGTGCCATAAAAGTGCCTTTTAAGATGAATGAGTTAAAAGCTCATCTACCCGTCACTTCCGTAGTTGTTCCTGAATTTGGATCGGCTTTGCTATCGGGAGATATCTCTTTTAAATCAAACAGAGCCGATTTAGATATTGATATAATAAAAATAAATAAAGAGGGTATGGAAGTAAGCAAGCCTACTCCTGCATTGAAGCTGCTTTATGAGAAAGGTGCAATAACCATATCATCGAAAAAAGCAATCTCTATAAAGATAGATCAAAAAATAGCAATGTTTCAAAATGTAGCATTTAACATCACACAAGATTCAATAAAAGCAGATAATATAGTAATAAACTACAACGATACGCTTAAATCGAAAATAAGCCTTAATTACAATCCAAAAAGCTCAAGCGCAGAAGTAATTTTAAAAGATTTTGCAATGTATGACAACGAGTTTAATGAGCTGTTTAAGGCAGATGAAAATATAGAGCTTCTCCTGCACCATAAGGAGCAGAAGACGGTTATAGGCTCAAAAAAATATGATTTTGAGTATATTAGCGACAACTATGGGTGGAGAGTAGATGCAAAATCTCTTGAAAAAATCTCACAACACTCAAAAATATTAAAAAAGTATGATTTGACAAATGGAAGCTTAAAGATAGAAAAAAAAGAGAAACAAAGAAGCATAGGGTTTTTGCTCCAAAGTGAGTATAAATATAAATTTTTAACAACACTGGATAAGCAAATCGAGAGCTATACGGCAGAGGGCAGCTATAATTTAGATACGAAAAAAACAGACTTTACAATCAACAACGTGGTTGATGTGCAAATCATGGACGAGATTAAAATTAACGCTAAAAACATTGGGATAAATATAAAAGAGATTATTAGCTACTTTACAAAAATAGAGGGCACACAAGAGTTGAACAGCAAAACAAAGCTCTACATTGAAACACAAAACTCATTTTTATATCTGGCAGAAAATAGACGTATAGTCTCAGATAGAATCGACTTAAAGTATATTGATGGAACCATATCCGCTGAGCTTCTGCACAACAGAGGTCGCGCCATCTTTACCCTAAGGGATGATAAAATCTATCTCTACGGAGATGAGTTTGGGGATGAGTTTATGGATAAACTTTTTGCTCTCTCTAAATTTAAGGGTGGCTCTTTAGAGTTTTTTATAAACGGTTCTCTAAAAGAGTTTGACGGAATGATAAACATCAAGGATTCAACCATACTTGACTACAAGATACTGAACAACATACTCGCTTTTGTAAACACCGTCCCATCACTCGTTACCTTCTCCCTTCCTGGATATAGTAAAAAAGGAATTGCCGCCGAGAGAGCCTATATCAATTTTAAATTTAAAGACGACGTTTATAAGATGAGTGATATATATCTTAAATCAAAAGAGATTGAAATAGTGGGAGTTGGAGAAGCAAGTATAGAGAAGAACCGTATCGATATGGATTTAAATCTAAAAACGGATCTTGGAAGTTCGGTATCGAAAATACCGCTTGTCGGCTATATTCTCCTTGGAAAAGAGAATATTTCAATCACACTCAAGGTTACCGGCAAACTAGATGACCCGGATGTAACGACTCAGATTGCCAAAGATATTGCCGTAGCTCCTTTTAACATAATAAAAAGAACTTTTATGTTCCCATTTGAAATATTTAAAAGCGAAGATAAAAAAAATAAATAGAGATAGTCTTCTATCTACTCATTTCTAAGAACGGTTAAGATATCTACTTCACTCGCTTTTTTTGCAGGGTAAAAAGAGGAGAGAACAACAATAACAAATGCTCCGATGACAATAAAGAGAAAATCTTTAAGACTTAAATCCAGTGGCAGAGTAGATGTAGGATAAACGTCTTTTGGCAAGTTTACTATGTCGAATGTACTAAGCACCCACAATCCGCTCAAACCCAAGACTATACCCGCTAAAATACCACTCATTCCGATAACAATGCCTAAGTACAAGAACACTTTCTTAACCTCGGCAGAGGTCGCACCGAGTGAAAGAAGCAGTGCTATTTCGCTTCTTCTATTCATAACCGTCATCAAAAGCGAAGATATAATATTAATCGCAGCAATAAGAATAATAAGCATTAAAACAATAAAGAGCGATGCCTTTTCAAGTTCGAGTGCCGCAAAGAAGTTTACATTGTCTTCCCACCACCCTTTTATGGTTACGCTTCTTGGAAGATGTTCTTTTATTTTAAGTATATCTTCATGTGGGTTAGCGGAGAAGATATGGATTCCGCTATATTGATTACTTGGTATATTCATAATCGCCTGAAGTGAAGCAAGTGTTGTGTAACTGTACGCTTTATCGTAAGCAGAAAGTCCCGAATCAAATACGCCGCTGACGTTAAATCTTTTTATCTTAGGTGTAACAGACATTCCGCCCGGCTCTACATGCGTAAATATATACATTAGTTTATCGTCGGTATTGAGATTAAGCTCCTCTTTAAGAGACTTGCCTATTAAAACATCAAACTTATCAAAGCTGTTTTCTTTAATTGCTTCTCTTAGTACGCTGTTTACATTGGCTTCACTCTTAAAATCAACCCCGAATATATAGCCGCCCTCAAGTTTTGAACCGCTTCTTGCCATTACAGAGGATTGTACATAAGGACTGAATTTAAGATCAGGAAACTTTGATTCCAACTCTAAGAGCAAATTTTCATTAACGGAGCCGTAAAATTTTGGAATAATGGTTAACGGGTAGTTCATAATGGTAAGTTTTTTTCTAAACTCGTTGTCAAAACCGTTCATAAGCGCCATAGCGATTATAAGAACCATGACACCCAGAGTAATGCCCAAAAATGCCAATAATGCAGACAAAAAGATAAATGGCTGCTCGCTGTCAAAGCGCAAAAAGCGCTTTACCAAATATGGAACTATTGATGTTTTCAAGAAGCAAATACACCTTTTTTAGGACCGCTTTTACCGCAACACTGCTTATACTTCTTGCCGCTTCCGCATGGACAAGTGTCATTTCTAGAGACCTTTTTTTCGCTGTTTTGCTCTTCTTCGTTATAGAGATTAAACTGTCTTGCCGCCTCAGTTATTTTTCTCTGGATATCCATCTGCTGAGCAACCTTCTTTGCTTCCTCTTCTGGGTCTTCAACTCTAAAGCGTATAATGTGAAGCGTTTTTATAGTATTGAATTTAATATCGGATATAAGCTCCGTAAAGAGGTTAAAGCTCTCTTTTTTATACTCAACAAGCGGATCTTTTTGGTTGTAGGCTCTTAGTCTAATCCCAGTCTTCATATTATCCATAGCATAAAGATGCTCTCTCCACGCACTGTCAAGCTCTTTTAGGTACAGCTCTCTCTCTATCTCACTGCGGATACTCTCATCAAGCACGCTCATCTTCTCATCATATACTTTTCTGACGCTCTCTATAATCTTTTGCACCAGCTCTTCATGCTCAAAAGAAGCGAAATCTTTTGTGTCAAGCTCTATATTTAACTCTTCATGGATAAGCTTAAAGACTTTTTCCAAATTGAAATCCTCTTTCTCTCCTCCCTCAAATATATCGCAACTACCTAATATATGCGCTATATACTCTGCTCTAATCTCATTGATTTTTGTAGAGATGTCAAACTCGGGATCAAGCAGTTGATTTCTAAATCTATATACTATTTTTCTCTGCTCGTTTGCAACATCATCATACTCAACGACATGCTTTCTACCCTCGTAGTGCATGTTTTCAACTTTCTTCTGTGCTTTTTCAACCGCGCGAGTAACCATCTTAGACTCTATATATTCGCCGTCTTCAACGCCGAGTCTCTCCATGATGCTCTTAATCTTATCGCTTCCGAAAATCCTAAGGAGATTGTCTTCAAGAGAGAGGTAAAACTGTGTAGTTCCCGGGTCACCTTGGCGTCCACTTCTTCCACGGAGCTGATTGTCTATACGGCGGTTCTCATGTCTCTCTGTTCCTACAATATATAGACCGCCAAGAGCTCTTACTTCATCGTTAACTTTAATGTCAACGCCGCGTCCTGCCATATTTGTAGCAATTGTAACAGCACCTTTTGCGCCCGCATTTTTAATAATCTCACCCTCTTGCGCGTGATTTTTTGCGTTGAGCACCGTGTGCGCTATCTTCTCTTTCTTGAGTGTTTCATGAAGCACTTCTGATTTGTCGATAGAAGCGGTACCGATAAGAACCGGCTGACCTGTTTTTGAGAGCTCTTTTATTGTTTTTATAACAGCTTCAAACTTCTCTTTTTCTGTTTTATAAATAAGGTCGTTGAGATCTTTTCTTACAACCGGAATATTTGTAGGTATAGAGATAACATCAAGAGAGTATATCTGAGCAAACTCCGTAGCTTCGGTCTGTGCAGTTCCCGTCATGCCCGCTAGTTTGCCATACATTCTAAAGTAGTTTTGAAACGTAATGTCGGCTAATGTCTGCGTCTCTTCTTTAATCTCAACACCCTCTTTTGCCTCTAGTGCCTGATGCAGACCCTCGGAGTAACGGCGTCCTTCGCTAAGGCGACCCGTAAACTCATCTACGATTACAACCTCGCCGTTATTTACGACATAGTCCACATCTCTCTCAAAAAGGTAGTTTGCTTTAAGCGCCTGATCTAATATATGCGAAAGTGAAGCGTTCTCAGGACTGTAAAGATTCTCAACTTTAAACAACTCCTCTGCCCTTGTTATACCCTCTTCACTTAGTAGAACTACTTTGTCTTTTTCATCGACACTAAAGTGCTCATCTTTAACTAACTGCAGAGCAATTTTATTTGCATCTGCAAAATCTTGAAGTGTTCTGTTTGTAGGTCCGGAGATAATAAGCGGAGTTCTTGCTTCATCAATCAAAATACTGTCAACTTCATCTACGATAACAAAGTTGTGACCTCTTTGAACCATATGCTCTTTCGAGTAGCTCATATTGTCTCTTAGGTAATCAAAGCCGAATTCGTTATTTGTTCCGTATGTTATATCTGCATTGTAGACTTCTCTTTTTATAGATGGGTTGTGCATATTCTCTTCAATTACGCCTACACTGAAACCCAAAAATTCATAAAGAGGGCGCATCTCATTCCCATCCCTAGAAGCAAGGTAGTCGTTTACGGTTACAAGGTGCACGCCTTTGCCCGTAATGGCGTTTAGAACAATAGGAAGAGTTGCTACAAGAGTTTTTCCCTCTCCTGTCTTCATCTCGGCAATCCTGCCCTCATGAAGAACAACCCCACCGATGAGCTGAACGTCAAAGTGTCTCATCTTCAGCGTTCTTACGCTTGCCTCTCTTGTTATTGCAAAAGAGTCCGCCAAAACATCATCCAAGCTTCTGCTTCCACTTAAAACACTCTCTTTTAGCTCAGAAAAAGCACCTTTTAACGCATCATCACTCAGAGCCTGATATTTACTCTCCAGCATATTTATGTTATTTACAATTCTTACATATTTTTTTAGTTCACGATCATTTGTCGTGCCAAATATCTTACCGAATAATGCTTGTAGCATCCGCAACCTTATTATAGACAAACACCCTCTTTCGGGCATATGTCACTGAAATTCTTTTTATTTTATCATACTTATAATTACATTTTGCATAAATAGTAAAATGATTTTTTCAAATGTGCAGAGAGATTTAATATTAAACAATATGTAAACAATCGCTTAGATATAATTTTTCAAAAACAAGGGTCAAAATGAAAAAACTCCTTCTTGCTACTTTTATAAGCGTGCAACTTTTTGCATCACTTCAAGAGCTTACCTCCTTTGAAGCAGATTTTTCGCAGAGCATTACCGATGAAAAAGAGAAGGTACTGACATATCATGGGCGAATTGTAGCTCTAAAGCCACAAAATGCTAGATGGAGCTATATAGAGCCCATTAAAAAAGATGTATTTATAAATGACTTTCAAGTGACGATAGTCGAGCCTGAAATTGAGCAGGTAATTATTAAAAGGATAGAGTCAAACTTTGACTTCTTCAAAATAGTATCGAGTGCAAAAAAAATTGATCAAAATACCTATGTGGCATTTTATAGAGAGACGAAATTTACCATAGTTAAAAATGGCGATTTTATTGAGTCTATATCATATCTGGATGAGTTTGAAAACAGAGTAAAGATAACTTTTGAGAACCAGAAACAGAACCATACAATAAAGAAGTCGATTTTTATTCCAAAATACCCTATAGAGTTCGATATTATAAAAGATTGATTTAACGAGTAAGTGAAGTTTTGCAGAAAAGGTTATAGACCTTTTCTGCACTGTTTTAGAGCTTATACGGCTTTAATTTTAACACCATATTTCTCTTCAGCTACGCTACGATCCTCAAGATGGTAGTTTTTAATCTCATTGAAGTTTAGGTATTTATAAACATCGGCTTCTTTTCCGGCAAGTTTTGAAGGTACAATACTCATATACTCCTCTACCGTAGGAATTTTGCCTAGCTTAGAACATACCGCTGCAAGTTCAGCAGAACCAAGATAAACCTGAGTACCTTTACCTAAACGGTTGTCAAAGTTACGAGTAGATGTAGAGAAAACTGTCGAGCCTGGACGAGCACTTGCCTGATTACCCATGCAAAGTGAACAACCAGGCACCTCAGTTTGCGCAGCTATGGATTTAAAAACATCATAGTACCCTTCATTTATCAACTGTTGCTCATCCATACGAGTCGGCGGAACTATCCAGAATTTCTCAACTGCAACTTTGCCCTCACCGCGCATAACTTCACCCGCAGCACGGTAGTGACCTATGTTAGTCATACAAGAACCAAGGAATACTTCATCGATTTTCTCGCCTGCAACTTCACTTAAAAGTTTAACATTATCAGGATCGTTCGGACAAGCAACTATCGGTTCTGTTACTTCATTAAGGTCGATTTCTATAACTGCTGCATACTCTGCATCAGCATCTGGCTGCATTAAAGACGGCTTACTTAACCACTCCTTCATTTTATCTGCACGGCGCTGCAAGGTACGAGCATCTTGATAGCCATCAGCAATCATCGCTTCTATAAGCGCAACATTTGACTTTAGATATTCAATAACCGGTGCTTCATTTAAAAGTACGGTACATGCAGCAGCAGAACGCTCGGCAGATGCATCTGAAAGTTCAAATGCCTGCTCTGCTTTAAGATCAGGAAGACCTTCGATCTCTAAAATACGTCCGTTGAAAATGTTCTTCTTACCTTTTTTCTCAACAGTCAAAAGACCCTGCTTGATTGCATAATAAGGAATAGCGTTTACAAGGTCACGAAGTGTGATACCCGGCTGCAATTCGCCTTTAAATCTAACAAGCACAGACTCAGGCATAGTAAGAGGCATAGAACCGGTAACAGCAGCAAAAGCGACGATTCCAGAGCCACCAGGAAAAGAGATTCCGATTGGGAAACGTGTGTGGCTATCTGCACCGGTTCCTACAGTATCGGGAAGAGTTAAACGGTTTAACCAAGAGTGAATAACTCCATCACCAGGACGAAGTGCAACACCTGAGCGCTTAGAGATAAAATCAGGAAGCGTATGGTGCATTACAACGTCTGAAGGCTTTGGATACGCTGCAGTATGGCAAAAAGACTGCATAACCAAGTCAGCACTAAAACCAAGTGCAGCAAGCTCTACAACTTCGTCTCTTGTCATTGGTCCGGTTGTATCTTGGCTTCCAACAGTTGAAGTTACCGGCTCAACATACATATCAGGACGAACTCCTGTCATGCCGCAAGCACGACCTACCATCTTTTGAGCAAGAGTGTAGCCCTTACCACTATCTGCGGGCTGATCTGCGGTTAGGAAGACATCAAAAGCTCCCATACCAAGAACGCCGCGCGCCTTAGCAGTTAAACCGCGACCGATGATAAGCGGAATACGACCGCCTGCTCTAACTTCATCCGTAATTGTGTTTGGGTTTAGTTTAAACGTAGCGATACATTTGCCATCTTTATGAGCCTCGCCCTTATATGGATAGATAGTAACAACGTCACCGCTCTCCATCTGAGTAACATCAAGCTCTAAAGGCAGCGCGCCTGAATCTTCACATGTAGCAAAAAAGATAGGAGCAATAATTCCGCCAAGAACAACACCACCGGTGCGCTTGTTTGGAACACCCGGAATGTCTTCGCCCATGTGCCACTGAACAGAGTTAACACCTGACTTTCTTGAGCTTCCTGTTCCTACAACATCACCGACGTAAGCAATAGGGTTGCCTTTTTCTTTTAGTTTTTTGATAGTGTTAATCGGGTCATCCATTTTTGAAACAAGCATAGAGTTTGCATGAAGTGGGATATCTGAACGCGTAAACGCTTCAGAAGCAGGAGAAAGGTCATCTGTATTTGTCTCTCCCGGAACTTTAAAAACCGTAACAGTAATCTCATCTGCCAAAGCCGACTTTGAAGTAAACCACTCAGCATTTGCCCACGAAGTCATAACCTCAGTAGCATGTGCATTTCCGGCTTTGTGAAGCTCTTCTACATCATTAAAAGCATCATACACGAGAAGAGTGTGCTTTAGAGCCTCTTTTGCAGTTTCAACTACTTCAGAGTTTTTTGAAGTAAGCGCATCGACTAAAGGCTTTACATTATATCCGCCAAGCATCATGCCCATAATTTTCGCGGCATGTGCAGGTAAAATAGCCCTAACGCTGACTTTTTCAGAAGCAACATCATTTAAAAATGCAGCTTTTACATACGCAGCATCATCAACACCCGGCGAAACACGGTTTGTAAGAAGATCTATATTCTGATCCATATCGCCTTGTCCGGCTTTGATCATCTCAATTAATGCAGCAGTTTGTTCAGCAGAAAGCGGAAGCGGTGGAACACCAAGTGCCTCTCTCTCAGCTATATGCGCTCTATACTCTTCTATAAATGCCATTGTTATTCCTATTTGTAAATTTATGAGTGATTATAACTAAATATGTAAACAGTAAAACACTAGTGTTACGAAACTAAACAAAAGCA
>NZ_JACUTS010000115.1 GCF_014859695.1 Sulfurimonas sp.
TTGGATTTGAAGAGGATTGATTCTCCGTGGTTTTGCATGTCGATTTGACATGTAAGACTGCGTTGAATTAGGCTTGGTTATGATGTTTCATTATATTTAAAATCTCTAAAGTTTTTGTGACATCATAAATAGCACTATGGTACTGCTCGTCATCAAACTCGATATTGTAGTGTATACAAGTCTCAACGAGTTTTGGGTTTTTTAGATTGCCTCTAACATTAGTAGCTTTAACAATTTTTTTATTCTCTTTCATAGTGCAAAAATGATTCTCAAAAGAGAGCAGTTCGCCAATGTGACGAAGTTCAAATGAGATGTTATGAGCTACAAGAGTTTTAGCATTTTTACAAAACTCTATAAAGTCTGTGTCGTTTTCAAAGCACTCTTCATACTCCACATCTTTTCTAAGTCTCTCTATCCTATCGGGAGAGAGTTTATGTACTGCCAGTGCATGAGGATTTACTTCATACTCAGATAAATAGTAACGATGGAAAGTGTCTATAACTTTGTACTCATTATTTATAAACTCAACACGAAATGCGGCTGCCTCTATGACATCATGAACATTGGCAGAGTTTGTTTCAAAATCTAAGATAATCACTTACTTTCCTCACTGCCCAGCACAAACCAATTTTTGTCCTTAGTTGTTACTATCTCTTTTTTACTAGTTGTATCAATCAGTTGTTTAATGACAGTGGCAGTTTTCATTATTTTCTTCACTGGTCCAACTTGAGACAGATTAACATCTAGTTTAGCAGATTGTTTTAAAGATTGAGGCTTATCTACAGGTGTTATGGGAATCCAGTTCTCATTTGCAGATGCAGTGCTTGTTAGAGAGAGTGATAGCAAAAATGGCAGCAACAGTTTCATAAAACTCTTTTTTAGTGAAATGATACAGTAATGATTTTAAACTCGCACAACGGAGTCAGGTGATAACGATAACAAAATAGAAATAATTTGAAATATTATTGTTATCATCTGACCCCTTTATCCCCAAGGAGTTAAGTATTAAATCATTATCAATATTGTAGCTCAAGCGCATTCCTTTTTGCATTATTATTATATGTTATCTAAATTGTCGGTTAAAAGTTCTTTAGTCTCTGAGAAAGCTGATGTATTTGTTTTGAGTTGTGTTAAGATATACTTTTAAAAATATACTTAGGATAAATAATGTCTAAAAAATCAACTACAGATCAAGAAGCTTTGGATTATCATGAATTTCCAAGACCCGGAAAAATATCGGTTGAGGCTACAAAAGCTGTAGAGACTCAAAAAGACTTATCGTTGGCATATACTCCAGGTGTTGCGATCCCATGTTTAGCAATACAGAAGAATCCTGAGGATGCTTACAGATATACAGCTAAAAAGAATCTTGTTGCAGTTATCTCAAACGGAACGGCAGTTCTTGGACTTGGAAATATCGGAGCATTAGCATCTAAGCCTGTTATGGAAGGTAAGAGCGTATTGTTTAAAAACTTCTCGGGACTTGATTGTTTTGACATAGAAGTAGATACCCAGAGTATAGATAGATTTTGTTCAGTTGTAACTGCTATTGCTCCAACTTTTGGCGGGATAAACTTAGAAGATATAAAGGCACCTGAATGTTTTGAGATAGAGAGACGTTTAGTAGAAGAGTTAAATATCCCCGTAATGCATGATGATCAGCATGGAACAGCAGTTATTTCTGCCGCAGGAATTATCAATGCTTGTATAGTCACACACAGAAAAATAGAAGATTTGAAAATCGTTGTTGTCGGTGCAGGTGCTGCTGCAATATCTTGTGCGAGACTTTACAGAAAGCTTGGAGTAAGAGAGATATATATGCTTGATTCTAAGGGTGTTATTCACAATGGACGGAGTGATTTAAATGATTATAAGAGAGAGTTCTGTGCCGGAAGGTATATGACTCACTCAGAAGTGTTTGAGTGTGCTGACGTAGTTGTGGGCTTATCTCGTCCTGGAACATTTAGCGTAGAAGATATTAAAACTATGGCAAATGAGCCTATAGTATTTACTTTGGCAAATCCGACACCTGAGATATTTCCGCAAGAAATCTTAAAAGCAAGACCGGATGCAGTAGTAGCAACGGGGCGCAGTGATTTTGACAACCAAGTAAACAACGTTTTGGGGTTTCCGTTTATTTTTAGAGGAGCGATGGATGTTCGTGCTCGCCAAATAAATGATGAAATGAAAATAGCAGCAGCCTATGCATTAGCAGATTTGGCACGTAGTGAAGTACCGAAATATCTGAGTGAACTATATGGAAAAAAGATAAAATTTGGTAAAGACTATTTGATTCCTAAGCCGTTTGATAAAAGACTTATAGTCGAAATATCCAGTGCAGTAGCACAGGCTGCTGTAGATAGCGGGGCATCTGCTATGAAAGATTTTGATATAAAAGCTTACAAGAAAGAGTTGGCAAAAATATTAAAATAGGCTAGATAATTACTTCGTCATTTTTTATGAACAGCATGGGTCAGGTGATAAGGATAACAAAATAGAAATAATTTGAAATGTTATTGTTATCACCTGACCCCTTTATCTCTAACACTCCCCTTTTTGCTAGATACTATCATTTAGAAATAAATTTTAGATTTGATAAATATTCTTTTCTATAGCTTTTGCAATTTCGTTTGCTGTTGTTTCATCTTTAACGGCACGGGCTAAAGTGACTCCCCCGATTAACATAGCAATATTGGTCCATATTTTATCTTTGTTTTCTTCTGTGCTATCTGAACTAGCCAGTTCTATGACTTTTTTTAATTCAATTTCATAGGCAGCTTTTGTGTCATCATCAAAACGACCTACTTCTGGGGTTAGAGTTTGTAATGGGCAGCTTTCATTTAAGTCGCATGTTCGTTTATCTCCCATGTATAGCTTTGCAAATGCATTCCACCAGTTCTCATGATGAGCTTCTCTTAATTGGATAATCGCATTTTGAACATCTTTTAACCCGGAGATAGCGGCAGCTCTAAATGCTTCGGCTTTAGATTTAAAATGCACATAAAAAGCACCCGAAGTCACACCGGCTTCTTTAGCAAGACTGTCGACTCCTATCCCGCTATATCCACTTTTTTTAAATGTGCGAGTTGCCGCTTCTATGATGCGGTTTTTAGTTTCTTCTTTTTGTTGTTTTTTACTATTCATTTATAAGCCTTCCTATAAGCCTTCCCCCGCTTGATTTTGAAATTATAACATTCTTTTTTATTAATTTTACTTGACAAGATAACGATGGTTATGTATAATCCAAATAACGGTCGTTATTTTAAGTTAGCTGAAGTCTGAATCAACGAGTATATGCTTGTTGATTCTTAACCCAAATTCAATAAAGGATAAAAAAAATGAGTTTATTAAAAACTGTAAATGTAAAAGAAGCCCAAGGCAAGGTAAAAGAAGTATACGGTGAGATAGAAGGTGCTGTAGGTATGGTACCAAATATTTTACAACTTTTAAGCGTTAATCCAGATATATTAGAAGCTCAGTGGAATAAAGTAAAGTATATATCTTCAATGGAAGAAGATAGTAAAAAATTGATCAGCATCATGAGATATCTAATGTCGGTTAGAAATAAATGCACCTACTGTTCTGCTTTAATTAGCATGATGATAAATAGAAACTATGGCATTACCCAAGAAGAGTTGGAGTCAATCCAAAATGATTTATCAAAGGCTCCGCTAAGCAATAGCAATAAAGAGCTATTGAAATTTACTCTAAAAGCTGTTGAGAACCCTGAAGAAATTGAAGCTGAGGATGTCAAAAAACTTGAAGATTTAGGAGTAAAACAAACTCAAATTTTTGATACTGTACAAGAGGCGGTGCACATGTACTCCATGAATATGTTATCTCGTATATTTAAAGTAGAAAGAGATTTTTAAAAATTTGGAGCGAGTACTACGAGTATAAAGTAGGAGATGAAGCACATTATTTTACGGAAGCAACGCCAATGCTAGCAGATTTTACTTGATTCTTAAGGTATTGAGACTGTGAAAGAACCTCAAAAAAACATTTCAAAGAGTGTTTCAAGCTCTCTT
>NZ_JACUTS010000116.1 GCF_014859695.1 Sulfurimonas sp.
TGGGATATTTTTGTATAATCGCTCAATTGATTGAAGATGAGGAAAACATGGATATATCTAATGAAAATATAAAAAAAATTTTAGTCGGTGATTGTGCTCAAAACAATGTTTTCTTTCAAGCGGTTCAAGAGGTTATATCTTCTATCACGCCGCTTTTGAATTCTGATGAAAAGTATAATAAATTTTCTGTTTTAGAGAGATTGATTGTGCCTGATCGGGTCATAAAATTTAAAGTAAGCTGGCTTGATGACAATAATATTATAAGAGTCAATACGGGGTATAGGATTCAGTTTAACAACACTCTTGGACCCTATAAAGGAGGGCTTCGTTTTCACCCAAGTGTTAATGAGGGTGTTTTGAAGTTTTTGGCGTTTGAGCAGATATTTAAAAATTCGCTTACAGGTTTGCCGATAGGCGGGGCAAAAGGGGGAAGCGATTTTGATCCAAAAGGAAAGAGTGATTTTGAGATAATGAAGTTTTGTTCGGCTTTTATGACGGAGCTTCATAAATATATAGGTCCTCGTATTGACGTTCCTGCAGGAGATATCGGGGTGGGAGCACGAGAGATAGGGTATCTTTTTGGAGAGTATAAAAAAATAACATCATCGTACGACGGTGTTTTAACAGGCAAGCCCTATATGTTTGGAGGCTCTTTGATGAGACCTGAAGCTACCGGATACGGCGTCGTATATTTTACGCAAACTATGCTTGAGTTGGAGAAGAAAGAGGATTTAAGGGGAAAAATTTGTACGGTAAGCGGGGCGGGAAACGTCGCACTTCATGCAATAGAAAAACTTTTACAAATCGGTGCTATTCCGGTTACATGTAGTGATTCAAGAGGAACGATATATGACTCAAGAGGAGTTGATATTACGTTGTTAAAAGAGTTAAAGTTTGAAAAAAGAGCTTCTTTAGAGCGCTATTTAGAATTTCATACTGATGCAAAATATATACCTGTTTGTGACTATCCGGAGGGTGGACATGCCGTGTGGAATATTAAGTGTTATGCAGCATTTCCATGCGCTACGCAAAATGAGCTAAATGAAGTAGATGCGCAAAATTTGATAGCCAACGGATGTGTAAGTGTGAGCGAGGGGGCAAATATGCCATCTACCCCTGAAGCCATTGACTCACTTTTAAACCACAATATCTGTTTTGCTCCTGCAAAAGCTGCAAATGCCGGCGGTGTAGTGGTCAGTGAGTTTGAGATGAGCCAGAATGCTTCCATGCAGCGATGGCATTTTGAAAAGGTAGATATAAAACTCAAATTTATAATGGATGAGATTTGTAAAAGAGTCGTGCTTACGGCAAAAGATTACAATGTTGAGGGAAATTATGTAGATGGGGCAAATATAGCCGGATTTAAAAGAGTAGCAGATGCTATGATTGCAGAGGGGATATAGTTTTTAATAACTTGCCCTAACCATACATTTAGACTTTTGCGATAAAATTACAAACCCAAAAACTAATACAAAGAATATAAAATATGCAAAACACCAAAGCAAGATCTAATATCTACGCACTACTATCCCGCGTCTTGTTGCAAGAGTTGGATGAAAATATGTTAAATATGATAAAAAACGACGAAAATATTTTGGATTTTTTCCCAACGCTCAAAGAGTGGAAACCTCTTAGCGAAGTGCCGAATGAAAAGCTTCTGCAGGAGTATTTAAACCCAGATTTTGTCAATCTGTCTCTTTTGCATCTTATCCCATATGAGACTTTTTATATTAGAGAAGACCAGAAGATAGAGACAGGCGGCGCAAATCCGGTAACTGATATGTACAGCGCATACAATTTTATGGTTGACTTTGAGGTTGCACGTACAATCTCTGCCGATCATATCGGGGTTGAGCTTGAGTTTATGCATCACCTCGCTGAGGCGGAGATAAAAGCTCTTGAAGAAGAGGACTTAGACGCAGTAAAAGATCTTAAAATGATTCAGAGCGAATTTTTAAACAAACATCTTTTAAAGTGGGCACCGCTCTATCTTATAAATGTAAAATATGAGGCAAGAACACCTCTGTATTACGATGTTGCAGATATGGCCTTGGAGTTTATACTTAGTGATAATGAGTATTTAACCAAGGAGCTCAATCTTTAAATGATACAGCTCAAAGCTAGCCGTTGTGTCCGCTCACTTTCACGTGAGAGCGAGTGCAACAAATGTGAACTTATCTGCCCAACCGAAGCTATAGTTGTGGGCTCAAACCCGCTTCCCGCAATCAACTTCTCCGCATGTGTGGGTTGTGGCGCATGTGATGCGGTATGTCCAAATGAGGCGCTCACTTTGGATGATTTTAGTTCGACGGATTTCTTTTTTAGCTTTATAGAAGATAGTGAGAATCTTATATCGTGCAGAAAAAATGTTCCATGTATAGCTGCTTTAAATATTGAAAATATTATCTCCATGACGCTTCTTAAAAAAGAGGTTGTTTTTGATATGGGGCACTGCGAAGAGTGTGCAATAGCACATAAATGCAAGCCCCAAATCGAGAGAAATCATGAAGAGGCCTCTTATATACTCGAAGCGATGCAGAGCAGTGCGGTTATAAAGCTCCAAGATGTGAAGTACGAAAAAGAGAGTTCGGGCGAAGAGAGCACAGCAAATAGAAGAGAGTTTTTTAGCAAGGTTAATTTAGCGGGCGCGATCAAGGCAAAACAGCAGTTTGAAAAAGAGATTCAAAAAGCAACAGATGAGCTTGTCGAGCACACTTTGCAAAAAAGCGATATTGCTCTTTTGAAACAGAAGCGAATTACAGATAGAAGAAAGCTTTTTTTTACGGCACTTAAGCGGGTTGAAAAACCCTCTGCTTATCATATTATTGAAGCGGGTGAACTAACGTTCACCTCTTCAAAAGAGATTGACAAAGATGCCTGCACGGCTTGTCAGATGTGTTACAGGGTTTGTCCCAGTGGAGCGCTGAGTTCAGATGTTAAAAACTCTAAAATAGAGTTTGATCCGTTTTTATGCATAAAGTGCCATATTTGTCACGATGTTTGTGAGCCGGAGGCAATCACTCTCTCACCCACATACAGAATAAAAGAATTTTTTGAGCCTGAGGTTCACAACCTTATAAAGTTTAATGTCAGAAGATGTGATGAGTGCAATACTATATTTAGCAGCAACTCCAACGATAGACTCTGCTACAGATGTAAGGCAGAGGAAGAAGAGGCGAGAGAACTTTGGGGAATAAAAGGAGATATATAACATGATGAATAACGCCAATGAGATATCCCATCACACGAAGCTTTACGGCTTTATAGGAGAGTTTGCGGGGCAGAGCAGTATTTCAGCTACGCTAAACAAGCTCTTTAAGGCAAATAGTAAAGATGCCATGATGATTCCTATGAACATTAGAGAGGATGATTTTTTCTTTACAGCACTCAATATGAAAAAGTCTCACGTAAACGGCGCTTTGATAGCTAACGAGTATGCAAAAAACGTAGTAGAGGTGCTTGATGAAGCAAGTGAGGCGGTCAGATTCTCGGGCATGTGCGATATCTTGCTAAGAGATGAGCAGAAGCTTGTAGGCGATATTTTAGGGATGAGAGTGCTTTGTGACTTTTTAAAAGAGAGAGGTTGCAAGAAAGTGGCGCTTTTGGGAATCAGCAGCAGAGCTAAAGCATTTTGTTTCGCGGCAAAAGAGTTTGAGATAAGCTACTTCTATGATGAGCTAGAGAAGTTGATGGGTTTTGTAGATTATATAGGCGTTAAAGATGCCGACATAAACCGCATAGCCGAGGGGATGGAAACAGACCTCTCATCGTATGATGCGGTTATTGATTTTTCGGATTTTAATTCGTTAAAGTCCATAAGCAAACTCGGCAATCTAAATCTGGATATGAAGCAAAAAAAAGAGTTCTCACCGCTAAAGGTAAGAGCAAATGAGCTAGAAGCAGAGTATGTAGGTTTTGAAAATATGCTAAACGAGTTCTCAATCGCTGTTTTTGACTTTTTACAACAGAGTGGTCATTTAGAGCATGATAAG
>NZ_JACUTS010000117.1 GCF_014859695.1 Sulfurimonas sp.
TTATCTTCTAAAAGAATTGAATCCATATTTATATCCTAAATAAAGAATGTATTCCGAATAATACACTACTTTTAAGAATTTTTAGCTTTTTTTGAATATGAAGAGATGCTCATGCATAATAAGTAAAAAATTTGCCTCTTTGCTTTTCTTTACCCAAAACCCCGTAGCCTTGCAATTATGCTGATGTTTAATGATGTCTTCTTTAAGCTCAAATCCTGCTTTTAAAAATCTCTGCATTACCATAAACGCCATAGGTTGATACATCTTATTTCTTCTCGTATCTCCAATTAAAATGGCGCAATATTTATCTTTTTTCAAAACCCTATAAAGCTCATTTGCTACTTTTTCCATCTCGTCACAAAACTTTTCTAAATCATGTATGTTTGAGAGATCTTGCTCAATCTGTTTTTCACTATATTTTATAATATCCGCATAAGGTGGATGATTTAAAATAAAATCAATGCTTTCATCTTTTAGTAGCGACAAATCTCTTGCGTCGTTAAGCTCTACTCTTATTTTAGGGTTGTATTCACATTCAAATTCAAGTGCTTTTTGCGTTAATTCTATTGCATGTGGATTTATATCCAAGGCTAAAAGATGGCGATTTAAAAGTTTGCACTCTATAGCAGTTGTTCCGCCGCCAATCATAGGGTCTAGTAAACAATCTTTCTCTTTTGAATATCTCAAAAGAAGATTTCTCACAACTTCAGGTGCCCAGTTTCCTCTGTACTTTGAATTATGCGTAGCCCACTTTCCCCGACGAGCAAAACTCCAGACAGTTGTACATTCCTGCTCGAAATTTTCAGGTTGGAGTTTTTTTATTTTAGACATAATTCTAAATACTCTGTTTTAATAAGTAAACTCGGATAATCAAATTCAAATGAGTAGTCAAATACATCAGGATGTTTAGGGTCTATTTTTTTATCTATCTCTTCAAATTCATCGTCCGATTCACACCAAACAAGAGAATAATCTTCTAATGTGTCAAACTTGCAAGTTCTACCTTTTTGTAAATACAACCATTCCCAATGCTTACTACGCCAAACCATATAGTTATCGATGATATAATCAGTCACCAATTCACTATCTTCTGCTATATAAAGTTTTTTGTAATTTTCCATTATCATAACTTTGTCCTCAAATTAAATTACTAATATAATAGCAGATTGAAGAAAAAATTTAAAAAATATGGCTAATTGTCATACTTTTTAAAAAATTTCCTCTATAAGATCATCATCTTCAAGATTTAAATTTTGAACAAATCTCTCAAATAAGAATGCGTCTAATATAAAATATCTTTTCTCATGAAAACCGACCCAAACTTTTTTATATTTTTTGATGTACTTTTTCATTGAAAACACAGTAGGATTACAGCAATTAAGGTTGAACACCTCTAACTCTTTTTTCATGTAAAAGCACCTCTATTTCAAGCTCTAAATATCTCAAAATCTTATGCAGAGTTTTATTGTTTAGATTGCTTGTTCGTATTGACTGATAAAAGACAACTTTGTCAATTTCTAAAGCCTTATAAACATCAACAGGCTTTAAATTTCTCTTTTTTAAAATCTCTTTTAACTGTTTTTCAATCATAATCTTAGCCTTTGAAAACTTAAAAGTAAGTTAATTAACTTACTATTTCTTTTAAAATCTCATTTTTGAGCATATCTAAATTTATTACATAATCATTATGTATAAAAGTTTCTTCTAAAGGTTTAAGTGAAGTAAGCCAACCTTTGCCGTCAGTTATCCAGATAAAATCAATGTTTTGAGATTTTACAAAATTATTTAAGTATTGATATTCGCCAGCGGTTGCTTTGAGCTTTGAACCGCCGCCGCTATAGTAGTTTACCTCAATTAAAAACAGCTTATTTTTTGCCTTATCAAACAGAGCAAAGTCAAATCTTCTGCTATTTTTATCAATTTTTATATCATAGTTGAAAAATTCTTTTATCCTTTTTTGCGTTGCTTGCTCTATAAATTGCAGGTTTTTGTTTTCCTCGCAAAACTCTTCTAAAAACTTAAACACAAGTTTTTCCATGATGCTGCCAGTTCTGTTTTTTCTCGCATTTGTATCAAAACCGACCTCAACACCAAAACAGTAATCAACTAAATTTTTAATTACTTTACTTTCAAAAATATCTTTTAATCCACTCTCTTTAAAAAAAATAAGCAGCTCTTTTTTTATGTTTTCATCAATCGGATCATGAAAAATATATTTTTTATTTTCAGGCACTAAAGTCTCTATATCAGTTATAACAGGAGTACAAGATAGCTTATCATCTCTAATCGCAATCAATATTGGAAGTATTTTTCTAACTTTTGGATACTCTTCAACCAAAGATAAAAACTCTTCTTCAAGGTTCTCTTTTCCGATAAGATAATTAAGGAGGTTGAGTTCTTTTTCTATTGTTTTAACATTCTTTTTCACTTTTTCAAAGTCTGTAAAATAATCCCATGTAAGTATAGAGTCTTGAAGTGTGTTTTTTAAGGTTTCAAATTTATACATTTTGAAGTCCGTTATAAAGCATTGCTCGTCCTGAAAAGCTCCAGTAAGTAATATCTTGTTCAATAAAAAGCCACTTAATAACTTTTAAAAAGGTTTCTATTTTGATTTTGCCAATTGAATCGTTAGTTAAATTAGTCAATATAATAGCACTAGGATCTGTACAGAAATAGATATCCGCAATAGCACTCATTACTATTTTAAAGTCACTTGCATTTTGATTTTTTAGACTAGTTAGTAATATCTCTATGCTTTTATGACTTGGTGTTTTAGTATATCTTTTTTGTTGCTTATCAGTTGGAGAAAAAAATGAATATGTTTTTGTGTTTACAGTGAAATCAAATCCCTTATTTAAAATTGCCGGTCTTTGCAAATAAATTATTTCATCATCAATTTGTTCAACACAATAAATAACTTTTGTAGAATTTTCTGCTTTACCGGTGCCGGCCTGTTCAGATTTAAATAAATCTACTATTTCATCTCTTATCTTTTTACGATTTTGCTCATGAGTGCAACCATTTATTTTTTGTTGCTGAAACACACCTATTTTGTCAATATGACTAAATCCATTTTTAATAATTGAACACAAAATTAATTCCTTACCAAAACTTCACTTATCTTTCCACGACCACTGCTTTTACTATTAATAAACCTATTCGCTTGTATCTCTTCAATATGAAATTCATCATATAGTTTTTTTATAAAATCCGTATCAGAGTTTGAGTGCGCGACTTTACATTCTTTTTTATTTAACTTTTTAAAAACTTCAAAAAGTTCACTCTGCTCTTTATCTAAAAATGAGAACTCACTATATGATGTAAAACTTGATGTTTGTGTTAATGGGTAATATGGAGGATCAAAATAGACAAAATCATCTTTTGAAGCATGTTCCATAACATCTTTGTAGGAAGTATTTAAAATGGTGGCTTTTTGCAGAGCTTCACTAGCGTTGTAGATGACAAATTCATCACAAATATTTGGGTTTTTATAACTCCCGATCGGTACATTATGGTAGCCTTTGCTATTTACTCTGTAGAGTCCATTGAAACATGTTTTGTTGAGATATATAAATCTTGTTGCTCTTAAAACATCGCCTTTTGCAAAAAAATCCTCTTCACGATCCCAAGCTCTTATATCATAGTAAAATTCTTTAGAGTGTTTTTCTTTAAATTCTCTTAGATTTTTTATAAGTTCAGATGGATTGTATTTTACAACATTATAGGCATTGATAAGTTCTGAGTTGATATCAAAAAGATAAACTTGCTTATCTTTTAAGATACCTTGTGAGTAGAGTTCAAAAAAGAGTGCGCCTCCTCCGACAAAAGGCTCAAAATAGTTGTTAAACTCTTTTGGAATAAGCGGGATAATTTGAGATAGCAGACCTCTTTTGCCGCCAACCCATTTTATAAACGGCTGATACTTTGTAAAGCTGGCTTGGTTTAACGGTGCGGTC
>NZ_JACUTS010000118.1 GCF_014859695.1 Sulfurimonas sp.
AAAAGATAATTTCTTTCATAGCAATATGTTAACATAGAAGTTAACTTTTGTCAATCTGTGTATATCAATAAGCATAGTTTTTGTCCTATTTAAAATATACTTTAGTGTATTAAAAAATAGAAAGCTTATTTAAAAATATGGCAATTTGAAATAGTTTTACTACTGAAAAACAAAATTATTGTTTTAGATTTAATATTAGTCTTAAAAAAATTGAATTAATGTAGTATTAACATTAAATTAATTAATCTAAGCAATTACATTTGTTTTTAAAGATAATTTTATGGATTCTAAAACTGCTAAAAATATAAAATCTAAAAATACTCAAATAGAAATGCTCTTGGGTAAAACTATGTGGGCACGAGGTTTGCGTTACAGAAAAAACTGTAAAGGTGTGTTCGGTAAACCTGATTTTTGTTTTAAAGGTAAAAAGATAGCTATATTTTGTGATAGTGAGTTCTGGCACGGTAAGAACTTTCTTAACGGTGAAAAATTTAAAACAAATAGTGAGTTTTGGGAAGTTAAAATAAAAAGAAATATTGAACGTGATAAAGAAGTGAATGAAAAACTAATCTCTGACGGTTGGCTAGTTTTAAGGTTCTGGGGCGACGACATTAAAAATAATATTAATGAGTGTATTTCATTGATAGAAATTAAGTTGAAGGATAGTATATGAGTGATAATGAAAAATTAATGATGACATTTGATCCTAGAACAATAGAGCATCTTGGCGTTAAAATGTATTCAACTTTGCCTCCAGCGATAGCTGAATTAATTGCTAATGGCTATGACGCATGTGCAAAGAATGTGACTGTTAAGCTTAGTGACAACCCTAAAAAAATAGAAGTAATTGACAACGGTACTGGAATGACCTTTGAAGAAATTAATACTAATTTTTTAAGAATCGGAAGAAATAGACGAGTTGAAGAACAAGCACCACCTTGTAAAAGACTGCCGACAGGAAAAAAAGGTCTTGGTAAACTTGCTTTATTTGGAATAGGCAAAGTAGTAGAAATTATCACAAAAAAAGATGGTAAAGAAATTAATTTTCTAATGGATTGGGATAATATTATGAATGCAGAAGGTGATTATGAACCAGCATTTAAAATAAATGATTGTAGTATCGATGATATAGGTACAACAATAATTGTTCATGAGCTTAAGCGAAAGACAAATTTTAATCGTGATGATATGGCACATTCTATTTCAAAACTTTTTAACTTTAATGATGCTAATTTTGAAATAAATATTATTTTAAATAATGGCAAACCACTTGTCGTCGATAGAGATTTGAAATTTAAAAATATTGATAAACAATTTGAATGGAAATTTCCAAAATTGTTTGAGTTAACTGAAGCCGAATATAAAAATAAAGATTTAATAAATGGTGTGATGTTTACAAGTGAAAAACCTTTGCAACCAGGATTAAGAGGAATAACACTTTATGCAAACGGTAGAATGGTCAATTTACCTGAATTTTTTGGTAGAACAGAATCAAGTCACTTCTTTTCATATTTGAGCGGATATTTAGATGTTGATTTTATCGATACATGGGAAGAAGATGTTATTTCAACGGATAGGCAATCCTTAGATTGGGAAAATGTTAATTTACAAGAGATGCAAATATTTTTGCAAGAATTTTTAAAAGCTTTAGAAAAAGACTGGAGAGAAAAAAGGAGTGAAGTAAAAAGGGCAAAAACTCGTGAAGTTATTGGCATTGATACTGTAGATTGGTTTAATAAAACATCTGAAAATACACGAAAATATTTGAGTGTTATTGTAGATGCTGTTCTAGACGAAAGTGAACTTTCGACAGCTAAACAAACTGAAGTAGTTGATGCCGTGCACGCTTTAGTTCCTGAATACCCTGAATACCATTGGAGACATTTACATAATTCTATTAAACGGGTATCAAAAGAAGATTATGAAAAGGCAGACTACTTAAGAGCTGCCAAAGAAGCAGCTGTAGAGTATGAAAATATTGTTAAAAGAATTTCTGGAATTACTGATAAAATGGGTGTTGATTTAATGCGTAGGTCTTTTGGCAGCGATTGTAGTGCTAAACCAATTAATATTACAGAGTGCACTACTGATACGCAAAAAAATATTGAGGACGGTCAACAAAATATGTCTGTAGGTGTTGTAGCAGGATTTAGAAATCCAACTTCACATGAACCAAAAACTGATCTTTATCCTCATGTATTTAATGACAATGATTGTTTAGATATTCTCAGTATTGTTTCATATTTACTAACTAAACTAGACCAACGAAAAAAACCACCGATTAGCTAATTGCATCAAGAAAAAATTTTCCAAACTCTTCCGCCATTTTAGGTGGAACAGCATTACCTATTTGCTTAGCTACCGCTTGCATATTACCGTAAAAGATATAGTCTTCAGGAAAAGATTGTATTAAAGCACCTTCTCTAAGTGAGATGGCTCTATTTTGTTCAGGGTGAGCATATCTTCCTGTTGTAATGCTATTGAATTTAGTGGTAAGAGTCGGTGCTGGTTTCTCCCAAGCCATTCTTCCATACACATCACCATGCCCTTGCTTAGGATTGCCGTTCTCATCTAAATGACAATTTAACCAAAGATTTTTTTTCCAACTTGTTCTGCTTCCGCCATTTTTTGGAGTTGCTTTGAGTCGTATTTTATTCAGGTCACTTAAATTTGCACATTTATGATTAGCAATACCTAAATATTCTTCTCCTGGATTGAGTGATGGTAAGTTTTGTATTGTATCTCCAACTGTTTTATATGATTTTACAACGCCGTCATATTCACCTTCCGGAATTTGCACTTTTTTTTCTTTTGATGCTAGAAGAACAAATCTTTTTCGATTTTGAGGTACTCCGTAGTTACGAGCATTTACTATTTGTGTGTCCCACGAAAAACCATCTTCGTCTAGTATATCTGTAAAATATTTTAAATTATCAGGTTCAAGTTTTGGAAGTCCGGCAACATTTTCCATAAATACAAAGTCGGGTTTTGTTTCTTTGACTAAATCTGCAAAGTAAGTTATTAGGGTTCTTCTATGGTCAGTTTTATCGTAACGGTTTTTGTTTTTAAGGGAAAATGGCTGACAAGGTGCACAGCCTGCAAGCAAGAATTTTTCTTTATTTATTTTTCTTGCTGTTTTACTTCCTACAAGGTTGTATATGTCTTTTTTGGTGATTGATTCTACTTTTTTATTAAAGTATTTAGCTTTTTCGCCGTTTACTCTAATATTATTTTCTTCGTAAACTTTTTTAAGTGAAGAATCTATATCAAATCCGGCAATTACATCTATCCCAGCATCAAGGAGTCCTCTAGTTACTCCGCCTGCGCCGCAAAATAGGTCTATTGCTTTTATTTTCACTTATTTCTCCGCATAACTTTATGTAAAAAGTTGATGCGTGATTTTATCAAAATCATTGTGAATAATAGATAAAAGAACTGATTAATTCTACAACTCCACAACCCGCTCAAACATCTCTTTTATCTCCATCTCGTGGCTTATGAGAAATATCTGTCTGTATTGCTCTTTGATGGTGTGGAAGGCTTCAAGTATCTCCATGCGTCGGCTCTCGTCTTGACTTCCGAAAACTTCATCAAATGCCAAAAATCCGATACTGCTTGCACCGCTGAGTTCCGTGAGAGTTTTTGAGATGGCAATTCTTAAAACTAGGTTTGCAAGGTCTATCTCTCCGCCGCTAAAGCGTTCTATAGGGTATTTTTTGCCCTCGTCGTAGATGAAAAAATCGAAGTCGTTGCTGACCTCTATATGCTGGTACTTGCCTTTTGTGATGGTCGCATACATGTCAGATGCGATGCTTGAAATGCGCGGTGCGACTTTAGAATTGAGGCGGGTTTTGAACTCTGAGAGGCTTGTTTTTATCTTCTCGTAGTCAACCAAATCATCTTTTTTGGTTTGGACTTTTTTTAGCTGTATTTCGTTGTTTTGGAGTG
>NZ_JACUTS010000119.1 GCF_014859695.1 Sulfurimonas sp.
CAAGAAAAGTTCTGCACAATCTCATCTCTCTTTTTCCCTCTGAAGGCAGTTGGGGGTTTTTAGAGGTGCCCTAAAGTATTAAAGGTTTTGTAAATGGTTGAGTCATCAGCATATTATGAAGGCATTAGAGCAGAAGTAGCTGAGTTCATACCACAAAAATATTCTAAAGTTTTAGAAATAGGATGTGGTAAAGGGGGATTTAGAGCAAATGCTTCTGACAATTGTGAATATTGGGGAGTAGAACCAAATGAAGAGGTTGCAAATATTGCAAAAACGAAATTAAATAAAGTAATAATCGGAACATTTGATGATGCTTTTAATGATTTGCCTGACAATTATTTTGATCTAGTTATTTGTAATGATGTTATTGAACATATGGTAGATCATCACATGTTTTATAATCGAATAAAAGCTAAGTGTGCCAAAGATGCTTGCATGATCGGTAGTATCCCGAATGTTAGATATATTAGGAATTTGTATGATTTGTTAATTAAAAAAGATTGGAAATATACAGAAGAAGGAATTTTAGATAAAACGCATTTACGTTTTTTTACTCTTAAGAGCATCAAACAAGACTTTTTGAAGCATCAGTTTAAAACAGAAAAGTTATGTGGAATTAATAAAGTGTATTTTTCAAAAAGAAAATTAAGCAACTTAAAAATAATGTTATTGCAATTGTTTCTCGGAGAAGACACTAGATTTTTACAATTTGGCTTTAGAGTCAAGTTGAAATAGCTTTTATTATTCATGTTCAGTAAAAAATATATTAATACAATAGCAACAACATATTTACAAATGTTTGTTCAAATCATCATCCCTCTTTTATTGATTCCATACATGGTAGAAAAACTTCAAGAAGACTTGTATGGCTTATGGATTTTATTTACTACGCTTATTGGTTACTTTGGTCTGACAGGATTTGGTTTTGGCACCACTTTTTTAAAAGAAGTTAGCAAGCAGGACGATGCTAAATATATTAGTAGGTATTTGAATAGTACGCTCTTTTTTTATCTTGCTATAAGCGCGCTAGTGATATTTGTGTTTTTATATTTACTTGTAAATTTAGAGACAATATTTTTAATTCGGAGCGTACTTCTTTTTGAAGCAAAAGTTGCTTTTAGTATATTTTTTATAGTTTTTTTTATTAATTTTATAAGTAGCCTTTTTGGAACATTGTTATTTGCAAAAGACATGTTGTATATACATAATTATATTTTGATTGTAAATAGCGTTATTACTGCAGTACTTATGTTTGTGGCATTATATTTTGGACATATGTTGATCACTCTGGCACTAATAAACCTATTTATGAGTATTGCTTCGGCAATTTACATCTATTATATGGCAAACAAAAAAATTACATTTACTATATCATTAAGATATTTTGATCTGTCTCTTTTAAAAGAAATGCTAAAACCAAGTATGCATTATTTTATTATAACGGCATCAGCTATGATAATTTTATCGAGTGATAATATAGTAATTTCTTCTCTTATAGGAGTCGGAAGTGTCACGGTGTATGCCATAGGATATAAACTGGTAGCAATTTCTCAGAGTTTACTTTTTAGGATTGTGGATATTATGATACCAGATATAGCAAGATTGGATAAAGAAGGTAAATACAAAGAGATTTTAAAACTTCACAATAAAACTTTGTTATTTTCGCTTATATTGGGATTCGCGGGATATGGATTTTTGTTTATATATGGAAGTACTATACTTGAGTGGTGGGTAGGACCAAAGTATGTATTGGATGAAAATATTTTAAGAATTTTTATTGCTTTTGGTATGTTACATACGGGAGTTCATGTAAGTGCTGTCTTTATTGTAGCAATGGGAGCTCATAGAGAAACCTCATACATGACAATGCTGGATGCATTTTTAAATGTATTTTTTTCTGTAATATTGCTTCAATATTATGGTCTGCTTGGTGTTGCAATGGGTACTTTTTTAGCCCATTTGTTAACAAGTTCATGGTTTACAAGTTGGTGGTTTTACAAACAGATAGATGTAAAACTGGAAGAAAATGCCAAAATTGTCGTGTAGTTTACTGGACTTAGCACCAAGATTTTTATTTATAAGATAAAATTAGTATTAAAAAAAGTGAGACAATGATTAAAAGTGTAATATTTATATATAAAAAAGAAGGTTTAATTAATCTTCTTATCGCAATATACGGGTTTCTTTTTCCTATGAAAGCAAAAGCATATTCTTTAATTAAAGAGATTGTTTCTGCAGGAAAAGGACTGGAGGTAGGTGGTCTAAGCTCAATCTTTCAACAAAAAAATGTTATTCCTATTTATACGCACATCAAATTGTTAGATAATTGTAATTTTGCAAGCCATACGGTTTGGGAAGGAAATATAAGCGAGGGCCTGAAATATTTTTATGATGAGGCACATGCTCCAGGAAGACAATATGTCCTTGAAGCAACTGACTTGAATCAAATAGAGAGTGAAACATATGATTTTTTACTCTCTTCTCATATGATTGAGCATACGGCCAATCCCATAAAGGCTCTAAAAGAATGGATGCGAGTAGTGGAGGATGGAGGGCATCTTATTGTTCTCGTCCCACATAAAGATGGTACATTTGATCATAAGCATCCAGTTACAACATTAGATCATCTCATACAAGATTATGAAAATGATGTTACGGAAAAAGATCTAACACATATGAGTGAGATTTTAGAATTACATGATCTTAGTAGGGATTTGGAAGCCGGTACCCATCAGCAATTTTCTGAACGATCTGAAAAAAATTATGAAAATAGATGTTGGCATCACCACGTTTTTAATTCGCCTCTTGTCGCGGAGCTTATGGATTATCTTAATCTTCAAATAAAAGCTATTGAAGCGATTGCTCCTATGCATATACTGGTTGTCGTCCAAAAATTATCAGATAACAACAGCCCTAATAATGAAAGCTTTCTTGAGCATGTAAGATCGGATAAATACAAATCTCCTTTTTCCTCCGATAAATTATGAATTTACGAATTGCGGCTGTTGTAGTATTATTTAATCCTGATAAACATGTTTCTGAGAATATATATTCATATATTGACAATGTTGAACAGCTTTACATTGTTGATAACTCTGAGCATTACAATAGTAGCTTGGTAGATGAGTTTAAAGTGAACTCTAAAGTTCAGTATATAGACAATGGTGGCAATTTAGGGATTGCCCGAGCCTTAAACATAGGGTGTGCTAAAGCTTTTCAAGATGGGTACAATTGGCTTCTTACAATGGATCAAGATAGCAAAATAACTGGATCAATGCTTCCGAGAATGATAGAATTTTTAAATGTGACCAGATGCGGAGAAGCTATAAGCATAGTGTCTCCTTATCATGCCAATTCTTATTTTCCAAAAACCGAGTCTAAGGATATTGATAATGAAATCATAGTTGCTATGACATCAGGCAACCTCCTAAATTTGAGCGCTTATAATAATATAGGACCATTTAAAGATGATTTTTTTATCGACTATGTAGATAATGAATATTGTTTGCGAAGCAAGCTAAAAGGATATAAAATAATTCAAGTAAATAATGCTGTTTTAGAGCATAATCTTGGTGAGATAACGCAACATGTACTTTTTGGCAAAGTATTTTACACGACGAACCACTCGGCCTTAAGGCTTTATTACAGAACCAGGAATCGTTTTTCTTTACACTATATGTATAAAGATATTTTTAATACGTTTATCCGCATAGATAAAATGAACTTTTTAAAAGAGTTTATGCGAATAATATTGTTAGAAGATGAAAAAATTAAAAAAACGTATTATATTTTATTGGGATATATCCATGCAAAACAAAAAAAATTAGGTAAATTAAATGTCTGAACCATTGATGCCTTTAATCTCAGTAGCAATGGCAACTTACAATGGCGAGAAGTACTTAAATGAACAGCTTGATTCTATTT
>NZ_JACUTS010000032.1 GCF_014859695.1 Sulfurimonas sp.
ATTAGAGGTATTTACGAACTTTTTTGCAAAAGTGCGTAAGGTCAGTTAAACAAGTAGGAGCAAGAAGATGGATTTAAAAAAGATTGCAGAGATTTTAAAGTGTGATTTTAGCGGCGAGAGTTTTGAGATAACAAAGATGAATACCCTTAAGGATGCGACAAAAAGCGAGCTCTCTTTTGTCTCAAATTTAAAATATATAAAAGAGATACAGGGCTCAAATGCGGGCGCAATAATAGTAGACAAATCTACAGAAGAGCTTGTCCCTGAAGGTTGTGTTGCTTTGGTTGTTGAGCATCCATACTGGGAGATGGCAGCGCTTTCAAAATATTTCGCACCTCCTATTGAAGATGCAACTCTACAGAAGCCAAAAATAGGCAAAGGCACCACTGTTTCGCCAAAAGCAGAGATTGCAGAGGGTGCGGTTATCGGCGAAAACTGTACAATTATGGCGCATGTTTATATAGGTGCGAATGTACAAATAGGTGATAACACTGTTATTTATCCAGGCGTGGTAATATACAGAGACTGCAGAGTCGGAAGTGAGTGTATTATTCATGCAAACTCTACCATAGGAAGCGACGGCTTTGGCTTTGCAACGAACAAGATGGGTGAGCACAAAAAGATATACCAAAACGGCAATGTCGTTATAGAAGATGATGTGGAGATTGGAAGTTCAACTACAATTGATAGAGCGGTTTTTGGAACAACTCTTATAAAGCGCGGTGTAAGAATAGACAATCTTGTCCAGGTAGGGCACAACTGCGTTATAGGCGAATACTCTGTTATAGTTGCCCAATCAGGCATTGCAGGCTCAACTACCTTGGGAAGAAATGTTGTCTTGGGAGGGCAGAGTGCTACTGCAGGACATCTGAGCATTGCTCCTTTTACGACCATGGCAGCAAGAAGTGGTGTAACAAAAAGCATTACCCAAAGCGGCTTAACATTTGCCGGGTTTCCATTGATGGAACATAGATCATGGTTGAAACTTCAGGGTAAAATTGCTAGACTTATAAAAAGCTAACAAAGGATTATTTATGTCAAAAACGATTAAATTAAACGGAACAAAAAAAGGTGTTATTAGCGTAACCAAGATAGACGAGCCTTATGGCGCAGGAAGTTCAAGTGTAGCAAGTATCGGTATATCCTTAGTTGGAAACGAAAATGAGCCTGAGTGGAAGGTGCATATCCCGCTTGCAAATTTAGATGAAGTCATAGAGGCTCTTAAAGAGTTAAAATAGTTATAAATAATGGAGTGTAGTTGAAAAAGAAAATTTTAATCTTTCTGCTTTTTTCTACACTTCTATTTGCTAATACTCCTCTGCTTTTTTTTAGCCAAAATAAAGAGATTTCATCAAGAGAACTTTATGATGCGCTAGAGCTACATAAACCCTACTTTTTCGAATTTTATGCCGACGAGCCGACCTTAGATGTAAAAGATATAGAACTAACCACGCAGGCACTAAAAGATTACTACAAATCGAGAGGCTTTTATCATGCGGATATATCTTACGTAAGTGATGAGAACTCCATAACCTTTCTTATACAAGAGAATGAACCCATAATTGTCAGAAGTGTTACATATTATGCGGGACTAGACATAGGCAAGCAGATACCTTTTAAGGATGGAGATATTTTTGATGCCGACAAATTTACACAAAGCAAAAAAAATATTAAGATTCTCTATGCTAACAGCAGTTTTTGCCGTGCGGAGTTAAATGCAAAAGCGTGGATAGATATCGAGAAAAACAGTGCATATTTGAATTATGAAGTTTTGCAAAATGAGAGGTGCTATTTTGGGAAGATAGAGATTATGCCCTCTAAAAATATCGATGCGAAGATACTTGAGTCTCTTTTATACATGGATGAGGGTGAACTTTTCTCTTCAGATAAAATTGCTATGAGCTATGAGAGCCTGTACGGATATGAGGGTATATCAAAAGCTATAATAGACACAAATATCAATAAAAACAACAGTGTCGATATAGCTTTGAGTGTAGTGGAGAATAAAAAGCCTATTCGTTTTAAAGCAGGTGTGGGGGCAAGCAGTGATGAGGGTGCTATATTTATGGTTGGTCTCAAACATAGAAATATTTTTGGCAACCTAAAGACCGCAGGCATTGAGGCAAGAGTAACTCAAATAAAGCAGTCCATAAAAGCAAATTTTGACATGCCTCTTTTAAATAGAAATGCAACAGGTTTGGAAGCAGGTTATGAAAATGAGGATTTTTTTGCTTTCAAAGAGAGCAGAGTCTTCGCAGAGCCTTACTTTTTGCAAAAGAGAACTCCTCATCTCTTTAAAGAGAGCCTTCTTTTTGAGAGATCAAAAACATACGATAGTGAAGATTTGGTTCTTACCCCGGAGTATACGATTTTTTTAATCTCCCCTAAGCTGGAGTGGAGCTATGACACCAGAGATAAGATACTAGACCCAACAAGCGGATACTTTATAAGCTCCCAAATCATGGGTTCATTAAAGAGCGATATATCGGATGCTACATACTACAAGTTTAAGGCCAAGGGAGGCTATATTCTACCGATATATGACTATATTGCGGGTTTTAGAGCTACCTTTGGAACGTTAGACGTAAAAGAGGGCGATGTTCCTCCCTCGTATCGTTTTTTTGCAGGCGGTATGCACAGTAATCGCGCATACGCCTATAGAAAGCTAGGTCCGACAGACGGTAGAAATAACCCGATAGGATCAAATTCTATTTTGGAGGCAACAGCTGAGATACGCTTTGATATCTACGGCGATTTAAGAGGGGTTCTATTTAGCGACAACACATTCTTGGGCAATGAGAGTATGCCGAGTTATGACAACGGATACTACAGCGCCGGTTTTGGTCTTCGCTATAAAACGCCAATCGGTCCCATAGCTATCGATGTTGGTTTTGATATAGAAAATCCTACAAAACAGTATGCAATCCATTTCCACATAGGAGAGCTGTTTTGATAAAAAAAATCTATACTTTTTTCTATTTTATAGCTCTGTTTGTGTTATTCGCAGCGGCTCTTTTGTCTACGGCTCTGTTTCAAAAAGATGTGGTGCCATATCTGGCGCAAAAGTATCTAATAGAGTATGGCATAGAGTATAAAGATGTAGAAGGAACGCTATTTAGCGGAGTTGTTTTAAGAGGAGTGAAGTATCAACAAAGCGTAGAGATTGATGAGCTAAAGATCAAGTACAATCCTCTTATGCTTCTAAATCCTACTCCAAGAGTAAGCTACATAAGCGCCAAGGGAGTTTTTGTTGATGCAGACAAGATTCTAGAGATGCAGAGCCAAGACGAATCATCAGTCTTTGCTCTTAATATCTCAAAAGTAGATTTGCAAAGAGTAAAAGTAGCCTATAAAGAGGAGATGTACACATTAAATCTCACTGCTTTAGATGTAAGCCTCAGAGATAAAATAGATATACAAAAGATTACTTTAGAGGCACAAACTCCTTATGCAAGAGTTGCTCTTGAGGGAAGCGTTAAAGCCAACAGAGCCAAAGGTAAATCTACGCTTTTGTTGAGTGAAAAGACGCATAATGAGTATCTTGATTTCTTAATATATACGCCAAGTGAACTGGAGCTCTTTTTTGATGTATCAAGCAAAGAAGCAGATCTAAAAACATCAATAAAAAGCGTTGCATTTAAAGATGTAGAAGATCTTGTTTTAGAGAGTGTTGAGCTTCATGCAACTTATAATTTTGATGATGATTTTTTTATGCTCTTCTCCAACTACAGTGCCCTTTATGAAAATAATGAGATTGCAGTTGAGCAAAAAAGCAGAGTAACGTTTGATGCAGAGGTTATATCAAACATAGAAGCAAAAATAGTTCAAGATGAGTTCAATCTTCCATTTGAGAGCTTTAGCGTTGATATAAAAAGAGATAAAAATCTTACAAGGTTTGATTTTGCGGCAAAAGATCTGGCTATAAATGCGCAGACAAAAGATTTTCAAGATTTTTCACTCAAAGTAAAGAGCATCTATGCAGACTTGGATGCAAAGGTTGAGTTAAAGAGCAATGCCGTAACGCTTGTCGGCGAACTCTACCCAAAAAGCGATGCACCATATCTAAAAGAGTACGATATGCAGAGGTTTTCTAAACTCAATCTCTTTGTGTTAAAAAACCAAGAGAGCATTAGAGCAAGCATTGGCACCGACAAACTCTCTTTAACGCTGTTTGAGGATAAAGAAGGTCTTGTGGGCGTCTTAAAAGCGGGCTCGAGCAAGTTTGATATAAAAGGAAGCATCCAAAAGAGAGAGTTTACGGTGGAGGCAAATATAGAGTCTATTAGGACTCTCTTGTCCGAGCTTGAATTAAACCTTATAGATGAGAGTCTGCTTTTTGATGCTTCTGCAATTATAAGCGCAAAAATAGGCTTTAAAGACAGGGTTGAAGTAGAGGCACGAGTTGATATTCCATGGTATAGGTTAGAGGTTGATACCCAAAATATCTATACGGAGAGAGATGCCTATTTTGAATTTTTTTATGCAGATGAGGAGGTCACACTTAAAAAGTACAATTTTGGAGTGATGCAGAAGAGAATTTTCTCCAAAAAAGCTTCCAAAATTGCTCTTGGCGAAGACGGCGTAGTAGAGTTAAAAGAGTTTTGGATATATGATAACCTGCTTTTAAGCGGAGAGCTAAACTACTCCGATATGAGTGCGGATGTTACTCTAAAAAGTGATAAATTTCGCTATGAATCAGCTGATGCAAACATGACTCTCAAGGTAGACATTCAAGCGGTCGTAGATAGTAACGGTACGCAGAGTATTGGCGGTGATATCGACATCTTAGAGGGAGTCGTGACCTATGTTCCCAAAAAAGAGTATGCAATCAAAGATGAAGATATTATAATCATCCAAGATATAAAACCGCCGAAAAAAGAGCATGAGAAACGAGAGCTAAATATTCGAGTACACTCATCAAAACCCATAGAGTACAAGATAAAAGATGTGGAGCTTTTAGTTACTCCAAATTTAGTCATATACCAAGAGTTTGGCGAATTGATGCAGATTTTGGGCACGCTTCAAATCCATAGCGGAGCTGTAACCATAAGCGACAGAGAGTTTGAGTTTGAGGAGAGTGAGATATATTTTTATGATGAAGAGTACACAAACCCATATCTTAATCTAAATCTTCACTACTATACGCTCGATAATATCGACATAGAGATATATATAACAAACAGAGTGGAGTCGCCGGTCTTTATACTCTCATCCAACCCGCAGATGAGCCAGGATAATATAATCTCTTATATTCTTTTTGGCAGCAGCGCGACATCGGCTTTTGACACCTCGGAGGAGGCGTCAAGAAGCTCTCTTAGCACACTGGCATTGGGTGCAGGATTAAAGGGGCTTTTAGACAAGTCGGCAAACCTGAAAATAGATACGCTAAATATTTTAACAAACGAAGATGGAACACTTGGGTATGAGATAGGAAAACGTTTTGGCAAAAAAGTACGTCTTGTATATAAAAACGATGACATCTCAAGTTTGACGCTGCAGTACAGCCTCAGTAGATCGGTAAGAATAGACGTGGATGTAAAAGAGACGGGGCAGGGTGTGGGCATCTTTTATATAAAAGATTTTAAATTAGGGGAGTGACGAAAAAATAGGTCACTCCAGAGAGATTATTTTAAAATAACAAGAGGAATCTTTACGTTTTGAATAAGCTTTGTCGTAAAACTTCCAAAAAGAGCGCTCTTTAGTTTCCCATGGCTGTATGAGCCTATTGCCAACATATCAATATCGTTATTACCGATGCACTCCAAGATGCTCTCAAGCGCTTCACCGGTTTTTTGGATAAATTCACAATTAAGAGTCTCATCTTTGATAATCTCTCTTGCATGATCTATCAGCTCATCGGATCTGCTTTGATTGCTGTTTACATTTACAATGTATCTTTTTATCTCACGCCCAAGCATAGGCGAAGAGGAGAGCTCTTCTAGCGCTTTTGTAGAGCCGCTCTCACCGTTAAAAGCTATCATTACGTTTTTTATCGGGGTGTACTCTTTGTTTACCAAGATTATAGGAGCATCGACATCTCTTATAATGTTTTCGACGCAAGAGCCTATTTCATCCTCTTTTTGCATATGTCCCATGCCTGAGAATCCAAATACTACCACCCTTAGTTTATCTTCCAACTCTTTGAGGTTTTCATAAAGAGTACCGTGTCTTTGGGAGATGATAACGTCTGTATAACCTTTAGAAGTAACTCTCTCTCTTAGCTCTTTTAAGAGATCTTTTCCGTTGTTTATCGTATCTCTGTTCTTGTGCGCATCCTCGTCTGAGAGTTCATCAAGCAGTGCATCTCTCTCTCCAAGAGTTAAATTTCCAGACAAGTTAGTCACTGATGAGGCATTCGGATGTTCAATAGTATTTAGTAAAACTAGAGTAAGACTCAGCTCTTTTGCTATATGAAGAGCGTAATCGCATACCGCCTCTGAGTATTTTGAACCGTCAACACAGGCAAAAACCGCCTGTTCTATATTTTTTATATCTTGCATCTTAGTGTCCTCCCATAACTTTTTCTATCTCTTCCGGTTTATCATGTATACCAAATCTGTCTATAATGGTGCTGCTTGCCTGATTTTGACCTATTAGCGTCACGTTGGCACCTTCACGGCGTAGTTTAATAACCACTTTGTCGAGTGCATAAACTGCAGATATATCCCAAAAGTGAGCTCTGGATAAGTTTATCGTTATATTCTCTACAACTTCCTTAAAATCAAAAAATTCTACAAATTTATCGGCACTGTTGAAAAATACCTGCCCGATTATCTTATACTCTCTAGTATCCGTTGCTTCGTCATAAGATGTCTCATGGTACATAAAGTGGCTGATTTTGTTCGCAAAGAAGAGCGATGCCAAAAGAACGCCTACAAATACCCCAAGAGCCAAGTTGTGTGTCCAGACAACGACAACTACTGTTGCCACCATAACAACATTTGTAGAGATAGGAAGAGTTTTTAGTTTTTTGATGCTTCCCCAGTCAAACGTACCGATGGCAACCATTATCATAACTGCGACAAGTGCCGCCATTGGTATTATAGAGAGCAGATTGCTTAAAAAGACGACCATAATAAGCAGATACACACCTGCTAGAAGAGTCGAGAGTCTTGTTCGTCCGCCCGATTTTACGTTTATAACAGACTGACCGATCATGGCACAACCTGCCATTCCGCCCATAAATCCGGATGCTATGTTTGCCATGCCCTGACCGCTGCACTCTCTGTTTTTATCACTCTTTGTATCCGTTAGATCATCTACGATTGTAGCCGTCATCAGAGACTCCAAAAGACCAACCATAGCCAAAGAGATTGAGTATGGCAAAATTATCATCAGAGTTTCAAGATTAAATGGAATCTGAGGGATTAGAAAAATCGGAAGCGTATCAGGAAGAGCGCCCATGTCACCGACATTTCTTACGTCAATATCAAACAGTATGACCACCAGCGTGATAGCGACGATGGTTATAAGAGGAGACGGGAGGAGGGTTCCGATTTTTGGGACATATGGAAAGAGATATATAATGACAAGACCTGCGGCTGTGAGCGCATATACATGCCAAGTGACGTTTGTGAGTTCCGGAAGCTGAGCCATAAAAATAAGTATGGCAAGTGCGTTTACAAAACCTACAACGACTGCGCGGGGGACGAAGCTCATTAGCTGCCCGAGTTTAAAGTGCCCTGCAATCATCTGCAGTATTCCCGTTAAAACGGTAGCCGCAAGAAGATACTCCAAACCGTTCTCTTTTACAAGAGTTACCATTAAAAGTGCCATCGCACCGGTTGCCCCACTTATCATCCCTGCACGACCGCCCACAAATGCTATGACTACTGCAATACAAAAAGATGCGTAAAGTCCTACTTTGGGATCGACTCCTGCAATAATCGAGAATGCTATAGCTTCCGGTATAAGTGCGAGCGCAACTACGATTCCTGCAAGTGAGTCTCCTTTTATATTTGAGAACCACTCCTCTTTTTTAAAATATTTTTGTAACAAAACTTATCCTTTTTATATTTTTATATTTTTATCCAGTGTAAGATTATGTTTTCACATTCTCTATCCTTAGTTTTTAGTTTTTTTAAAAAGCGATTTAAAACAAATGTGGATTTATCTCTGCATCGTAATGGCAGAGATAAAATAGAAAAAAGCTTAAAATTGATCTTTAAGCCTTCAGTTCTTGTGCGAACTCTTCTATGCGTTTGATGCCTTTGCGGATGCTCTCTATATCGGTTGCAAAGCTAAATCTAAAGTATCCATCGCTTCCAAAACCGATGCCCGGAACTACCGCTACGCCTTTTTTCTCTAAAAGCTGCTTGCAAAACTCCATAGAGTCGTTACTCAGCTCTTTTATGTTTACAAAAAGATAAAAAGCACCGTCAGGTTTATAGACACTTAGTCCATCAATTGCGTTAATGAGCTTTACAGCCTCATCGCGGCGCTCTTTAAATGCGACTCTCATCATCTCGATGTCGGCATCTGCTGAACCGTCCAAGCCTGCAATTGCCGCTTTTTGCGTGATTGAGTTGATGTTTGATGTGCTTTGGCTTTGAAGTTTTTTTGTTGCTTGGATAAGCTCCGTATTGTGCGCTGCCATGTAGCCGAATCTCCAGCCCGTCATGGCAACAGATTTGCTTAAGCCGTTGATTGTAACCGTACGTTTGTACATGTCTTCGCTTACAGCTGCCGAGGATGTAAATTCGCCCTCATAGATAAGTTTTTCATACATCTCATCGCTTGCAACAATAATGTCAGTTCCCTCTAGGACTTTACCGATGGCTTCAAGCTCTGCTCTTGAGTAAACAGCACCCGTCGGGTTTGAAGGGCTTGTTAAAACTATCATCTTTGTTTTTGGTGTAAGAGCATCTTTGAGCTGCTTTGGAGTTATCTTAAACGCATTGTCATCATGTGTCTCGATTTCAACAACTGTTCCGCCGTAGTAGAGAACCAGTTCAGGGTAGGTTACCCAGTACGGTGAGGGGATGATTACCTCGTCGCCTTTTTGGATAACTGCCGCAAAGAGATTAAACAAAGAGTGCTTCGCGCCGTTGTTGGTAATTATCTGGTTTGGAGCGTACATGAGGTTGTTGTCTCTTTTGAGCTTATTTGCAATTGCCACTTTAAGAGCAGGGATGCCGTCAACCGCGGTGTACTTCGTAAAACCCTCATTGATAGCTGCAATGGCAGCATCTTTGATAACGCGAGGCGTATCGAAATCAGGCTCACCTGCTGAGAAGCTGATGATATCTTTACCTTGAGCTTTAAGCTCGCCTGCAAGTGTCGAGATTGCAATTGTGATCGATTCGGATAGCGTGTTAATACGGTCTGTTAGCATATTAAACCCTTTTTGAGAATATTGCGGAATTATACTAAAATATTTTTAGTTTTTCATAGCGCGGATAAAAGATTCGTAAATGTTTTCAAGTTGAAGGTCTTGTTCAAGAAGCTCTTTATTATCTTTGACCAAGATATGCTCAAGGACGGCAACACGCTTAAGAAGATACTCAAACATCTCTTTGTTAATGTCGGGGAGAAGGTTGTGCATTAGCGGATCTCTACATCTCCCTTTCTCTATAACATGAGCAGGTATACCAATTGCAGTAGCATTGTCAGGAACCGCTTTTACAACAACAGAGTTTGCGCCTATCTTTGCATACTCTCCGATTGTAATATTCCCTAAAATTTTTGCTCCGGCGCCTATTACAGCACCTTTTTTGATAGTAGGATGTCTTTTACCGTGCGTAAGCGAAACTCCGCCCAGAGTAACGCCCTGATAAATAAGCACATCGTCTTCTACAACGGTAGTTTGCCCTATAACAACACCAAATCCATGATCTATAAAAACCCTTCTGCCGATTACCGCACCGGGGTGAATATCTATGTTTGTTAAAAATTGGTTTAAGCCCATGATGATTCTTGCAAGACTTTTGAAGTTGGCTTTATAGAGTCTATTTGCTATTCTGTACCAAGCTACAGCCCAAACGCCGGGGTAGTTAAACAAAAAGTCAAGTTTAGAGTTTAGTGCCGGATCATTTTTGTAAGCATTTGAAAAATCTTCTTTGATGTCAGCATAAATTCCCACGTTTAACTCCTAGTTTGTAGTTCTTAAATAACCATTTTGATGTAAAAAAAGTTCTAATTTTGCAAGTGTATCATTTTTTTCTTGTCCTGTAATAAAATCAGAGCCAGAGAGATCACTTTTAAGTTTGTTTGAGAGCTCTTTTGCATCATAACCTATGGAATCCAAAATATCTAGTATGCTTTTGGATTCAACCGCATTTTTAATCTCGTAAGAGTACTCATCAATAGTGACGGTGTATTCACTTGGATGGGTAAAGAGATTGTGGTTCATTCCCAAAGTCTCCTGATATGCTCCGACATTGAAAAATCCTAAAAAGTACTCCTCTTCATCAAGATTTACGTCATGGAGATAGAGAGGTTTATCAGGGTTGAAGCCTATCTCTCCGTCGCTGTCACAAGTGATGTCCCACAAAGAAGCAGCTCTTAGCGGGGTTGTATTGAGATGATGCAGAGGCATAACGGGAAAGTGCTGTCCCAATCCCCAGTAATCAGGCAGACTTTGAAATATGGATGCATTTATAAGATATCTCTCCTGCAACTTTACCTGAAGCTGTGCAAGCTCGTCTGTCGGATTTGAAGATTTTAGATAGAGCGCCTTTTTTATAATATTGTGCACCAAAATCTCTGCGTTTGAGCGGTCTTGCAGGTCTATATAACCTAGATCAAAAAGTGTAAGCAGCGACTCCATGTGGTCAAGTGCATCATGCAGATACTCGATACAGTTCGTGTTGTTTAAGAGGTCGTTTAGCTCTATAAGCTCAACAAGAAGAGGCGGATTTACCTCTTTAAAGTTTATGAGTTTCTCTTGATAATCCTGCGTGAAAAGCTCCAAAACAGGCGTGATTAAAACAGCATGAGAAGCTACTATGAAGCGTCCTGATTCTGTAAAAATATTTGGATGGTCAACATTTTTAGCATTCATAATCTCGCCGAGCAAAAAGACAACACTGCTTGAAAACTCATCGATTGAGTAGTTTCTTGCACTCGACATAACATGCTGGTCGTACTCTACCGCCAAGCCTCCGCCGATGTTGATGCTCTTTAGTGAATCGGCTCCCATCTTTTTGAGTTCTGCGTAGATATTTCCCGCCTCTCTAAGAGCTTTTTTAAGCGGTGCGATGTCTGACATCTGCGAGCCTATATGGAAGTGAACCATGTTGAGTTTGTTAAGCAGTTTCGCATCTTTTAGAAGTGAGATTGCCTCAATAATCTCCGTAGAGGTAAGACCAAACTTTGCATCCATCCCCCCGCTCTTAGCCCAGATACCACTTCCTGTGCTGTGAAGCCTTACTCTTATGCCAATGTTTGGAACTTTTAGATTGCACTCTTGCGCCACCTCTATGATGGTTTCAAGCTCGCCCAAACCCTCAATAGTGATAGTGATATTGTGACCGCTTTGCGCAGCGATAAAACCGAGAGTAATCATCTCTTTGTCTTTGAAACCGTTGACGGTAATATTTGCACCGCTTGGAGTTTTGCTCATAGCTAAAATAAGCTCCGCTTTTGAACCCGCTTCAAGACCATAGTTATACTGCGCTCCCTGAGATGTTACGGCATCGACTGCATGCGGAAACTGATTTACTTTTAGAGGAAAGACGGCATTGAAGCTTCCTCTATAGTTGTTTTGCTGTATGGCTTTGTCGAAGTAACTATAAAGGGTCCTGATTTGGCTCTTGATGAGATGCGGAAATCTAAGCAAAATAGGACCTCTTACATCATCCGCACGAATGTCTTCAACGATTTGAAGAAGCGAAGGCATACACTTGTAGTTGAGTTTTATCTGACCGTCTTCAATAATAAAATTGTTGTTAGACCAGATATTAAGACCGAAATTTTTCAAATTTATCCACCTATATATGTAATTTATGATGAAAATATTTATCTATATCAAAATATATTTCACCGCTTCTGTTTTTAAAAGTAAGATGCTTTTTATCGAGCTGGGATATATGTTTAATACCCATAACCGATAAAAGAACCTTTATATTTTTAACAAGATTTTTATGATAGTGTCCTATCTCCAAACCTTTTTTGACAACGAGGTAAGAGGCTCTGCGTTTTGGGTCTTGTGTTGCCATTCCCACTGGACAGACATGTGAGCCAAAGCCTGAACACATGCGAGCACGGATACAGCCGCCGCTCATCATAAACCCTCTGCCTATTCCTACGGCATCCGCACCCATAGCCATAGTGATAATAATATCATCTGGAGTTAGAATCTTTCCGCTTGCTATTATCTTTATATCTTCGCGAACGCCATATTTTGAGAGAATTGTATCTAAAACATAAAGAGCGTTGTTTGTAGTTAAACCAACGGACTCCATAAGTTCAAGAGGAGCCGTGGCACTTCCTCCTTCGCCGCTGTCTACTGTTATGAAATCGGGTATAGATTTTCCCTCATTTTTTCGTTTTGCAATCTCTTTTGCTATCTCTTCAACAGAAGCTGCATCCGAGATAACTATCTTAAAGCCGACGGGTTTTTTAGAGATATTTTGAAGTTTTTGCACAAAATCCAAAAGATGCGCAGTCGAATCTGCATAAGGAAAACGGTTTGGAGAGAAGAGATCTTTTCCCTCTTCTACGCCTCTGTAGTATGCTATATCTGCCGATACTTTTGAACCTGCAAGCTTTCCGCCGGTCTGTTTTGCGCCTTGGGCTATCTTAATCTCCGTCATGCGGCAAAACTTCATAACTTTTTGATATCTCAGTTCATCAAATTTTCCATCTTTGTCGCGAACTCCGTAGAGACCGGAGCTCATCTGAAAGGTCATATTTGGTATGTCTGATGGAACCTCTTTTGGGAATGTCTCTATAGGTGCATCCCAGTTTACGCGAAAGAGCACATGAGAAGCTTTGTCATAGATGTAGGTATTTTGAGTCTTTTCATGAAGTAAAATCGTTCTGTATGCTTTTAGGGCAAGAGCACGGTTAAAGAGTTTCTCGACTACTTTAAAAGCTATCTCTGAGAGCGTAGTGCTTTTTACAATCTCCAGATATCCGCAGTTTTTTAAATCCGGTTTATGAGTAAATAGGTGGTTGGAGGTAAGAGAGCCTTCTCCTGTGTTAATAGTAAGTCCTGTTGCGGCTCCTGCAATTGAAAACGCACGGGTAGCTTCAGGGCTAAGTGCTCCATCGCTCATAGCAGAACGGATAATGGGGGAGTGGGATATAAACGGATTTTCCCTATCTTTTCCGAAAATCACGCTTACGTCATCGCTGACTTCATCCTCATTTAAAACGCTTGAAGAGTGTTTTATGATAAATCTTGAGCCTTCAAACGGCTGAGATACGGAAAATGATTTATAGTTTGGAACATCCTTTGCGGCCTTGTATACCCACTCTATTTTGTCGCGCGAAGCATAGAACGACTCATCTGCAAAGTATTGGCGCAGCGGTTCTCTGAGCGCTTCAAAAAGGTAACGCATTCTCCCGATGATAGGGTAGTTTATGAGGAGTGCGTGGTTTCTTTGTACATATTTGTCATAGATAAAGAGATGTACTAAAAAGAGAAGGAGAATGAGCATAAAAAACTCAAAAAAATCTATGAAAAAACTCCAAAAAGAGTGAATAAATTCCATTAAAATTCCGCTATCGGCATGGTATCTTCGGTTTTATCTTCTAGATTTTTCACCCAGATAGTTTTGTTTTTCATCTCGTCTGAGCCTATAACGGCACAATATTTTGCGTTAAGTTTATCTGCCGCTTTTAGATGGTTTTTAAGGTTTTTAGATTTGTAGTCCACGAGAATAGTGTGGTTTTTTCTCTTTTTGTGGGCAATCTTGACTACGCTCTGCAACGCTTCATCATCCATCGCACCCATATAGTAGCCATCTTTCTTAGGCTCAGGCATCTTTATAAGTTCCATAAGTCTCTCAATTCCCATGGCAAAACCCACAGCAGGAGTAGGGCGACCATCCAAAAACTCTACAAGTTTGTCATATCTTCCGCCTCCGGCAATCGCGCTTTGGCTTCCTATCTCATCGCTTATAAACTCAAATGCGGTCTTTGAGTAGTAGTCAAGTCCTCTTACGAGGTTCGAATCTACCTCATACGCAATCGAGTTATCGTCCAAGATGCTCTGTAGCGCAGAAAAATCGCTGCTGCATGACGCACAGAGATTTTGGGTAATTTTTGGAGCTTCAACGTAAAGCTCCTGACATGAGCCGTTTTTGCAGTCAAGCACTCTTATGGGATTTGTCTCCACTCTTCTTTGGCAGTCGATACAGATACCGTCTTGACATTTTCTGACATAATCAACGAGAGACTCTTTGTAGCTAGGCATACACTCGCTGCAACCAAGAGAGTTGAGCTGTAGTCTGTAGCTGATTCCAAGCTTGCTTAAAATATCGCTGACCATCATAATCATAGCGGCATCTTCATAAACGCTATCGACGCCGAAACTCTCCACTCCGAACTGATGGAACTGTCTCAGTCTTCCTTTTTGCGGTCTCTCATAGCGAAACATTGCCCCATGGTAGAAAAAACGGTGAATCCCGCCTGCGCGGTCAAGTTTTTTTTGTATAAATGCCCGAACGACTCCTGCAGTTCCCTCAGGGCGAAGGCAGACATCATTCTCGCCTTTGTCGATAAACTGGTACATCTCTTTGCCGACAATATCGCTTGATTCGCCGACAGAGCGTTTAAAAAGAGCAGTCTCTTCCAGAAGCGGAGTTTCAATGAAATGAAAGCCATAGTTTTTTGCAATTTCTGAGGCTGTCTCTATAAAGTATGTAAATCTCTCATAATCTTCGCTTAAAATATCGTTCATTCCCCTGAGTGAAGCAATCATCTATGTCCTTCTTATTTGTCATAAAGTGTAGTTATTTTTTTAAATGAAAGGATACCATTTTTATCTTATATTTAGTTATAATCCATCTTATTAACTGACATTACGCACTTTTATGAAAAGTGCGTTAAACACCTTGTAATTCTCGAAAAACCAAGTTTTTCGTAGCTTTTAGGTATGCTAACCAATGGCATACTCCATGACAAGGGGGTTGTAGGGACCTTTGTCCCTGCCACTAAAACGGACGCGTTCGTTTTAGTGCGTAACATCATAAAAGGGCAAAATATGCAGCAGCATCAGAGCTTAAAAGAGCACTATAAGTTTACAAAAGAGGAGGCTCTAATCTTAAAAGAGCTTCAACCTAGAATGGAGGAGCTTTCAAACAGATTTATAGAGGAGTTTTATGACTATATTTGGGGGTTTGGATCAACTGCAAAGTTTTTGAAAAATCAAAAGATTATTGATTATCATAGAACAAAGATAAAAGCATGGTTTGTAAATCTTTTTTGCGGAAAATATGATCTTGAATATTTTACATATCTCTACAAAATAGGAGAGATACATGTACGCATCGGGCTTCCTACACACTACGTCAACTCTGCATTTACTTTTGTTAGAACCTTTGTCATTAAAAACCTTCATGAGAATTCTCAAGATGATAGACGAAGCATGATGGAGATAGACGCAGTAGAAAAGATCATAGATATAAATCTAGACACACTTACCAGTTCATACAGAGAGGAGGAGCTTGGAAAGTTTCTCTCTATGTCCAAATTTGAAAAAACAGTTCTCTCCGGTCTTAAAAGATTTAACTCTTACGTAAACTTTTTTCTAGCCGGTTCATTGGCACTGGTAGCATTTTTTGCCATAGGACTTTTCGGATACGATATATATCTTCTCTTTTTTTCAGATATAGGGATAGAGAAGGGTATTTTAACGGTTCTAGGAAGTCTGCTTGTTCTTTGGGCGGCAATAGAGCTCATTCATGAAGAGATAGAGCATCTTCAAGGCAAAGGCTTTGCCATCGGGGCATTTATTATGCTTGCTATGGCGGCTCTCATACGTAAAGTGCTTATCTACTCTCTCTCATCGGAGAGCGGCAAAGAGCTTTTGGTAATAGGCGCTGTTATAGTGGCACTTGCAGTCTCTTACTGGCTGGTAGGCGTAAAAAAAATAGTTGGAGTTAGTACCAATAAAGTGGATAGTGCCTCTTAGAGTTGCTCGAGAGATTGTTTATAATAAGCGCTACAAGGAGCATTATAAGCGCTCCTGCAGCAATAGGTGTTATTGGGTAGAACCACCCAATAGATCTTATCTCTTCGCTTCCTATAATGTAAATAAGAGCCGTTGCACCGCCCGGAGGGTGCATGGTTAGAGTGAAGTGCATTATTAAAACGGAGAGAGAGACGCTCAGAGCACAAAGGAGCTCAATTTCTAGTGAATCCCCGAAAAATTTTACTAAAAAAACAGATATTAGCGCAGAGAGTACGTGACCGCCAAGCAGGTTTCTAGGCTGCGAAAAAGCGGCATCAGGCGCACCGTAAATGAGTACTGCCGAAGCCCCGAAAGAACCAAGCAGAAAGAAACCGTCCTGAGGCGAAAAATATTGACTAAACAAAGAGAGCAGATAGATGCTTACAAAAGCGCCAAGAGTCGACCAAAGTATCTTACTCATCGTTTTTCTTGCCGGACGTCTCTCTTTTGATCGCATTCTTGCAAAGTATTTTTTCAAACGCCACTCACTTATAAATTAAATTTGACGTATGATAAGCATTTTCTAAGTAAGTTTTGTTGATATATATCAACTTTGTATTTTATTCTTGAGGCTCGTTATGGTAGCGAAACGGTTCGTTTTTTGGCTCTCTCAGTTTTGCTCTTCCTTCAAGTGAAGCTTTAAACTGTTCCCCCAAAACTGGGCACTTCATGGCTTGAAGCGTCACTTCTTTGTCACTAAGAGGATCTACGATAACTCTGTTTAGCGCCTTTATAGTAAGTTCCGGGTAGGCTCTTTTTACAAGAATAACATCGTCGCCCTTTTTGACCTCTCCCTCTTGGACTACCCTTGCATACCATCCGGTTAAACCGTTATTGTAGATAATGCCGGTCATGGGCTTAGTAGAAGTGTTTGCAGAGAGTTTCCAGCATGGCTGTCTTGGCTGAGATACTTCAAAAGTAGCCTCTCCGACTTTAAGAATATCGCCGACACAGATATCCGCTTCATCAATCTCATCGACTAAAAGGTTTTCTCCATAGTGTGCCATGTCGTCATGCTCAAAGCTATTGCCGCTTAGTTTGTTTAGTTTTTCGTATGTCTTGCTAGAGAAAAAAAGAACCGCTTTTGTCTCTCCGCCGTGATGTATAAGGTCTGCAACTTCATCTCCGCGAAAGCCTGTTTTTGTTATAAACGCTTTATCTAGAGGGTACTTTTTTATGCCAGATTCAAACTCTTTTTTGCTGTCGAGTTTCTTGTTTTTTGTGACTTTTGCAACTTTTAGTTGTAAGACATTTGCTAGTTTTTGACTCATCTAATTAGCACTCCCTATTTCATATTGTTTAATATCTCTTGAGTTATTTCATCTATGTTTTTTGTCGCATCAACCGTGACAAGTTCTATATTTAGGAGTTTTGCGGAGGTAATTAGTGCTTCTTGAATTTTTAAAAGGTACTCTTCGCCTCTTAGCTCAATGCCGTCTAGTTTTTTTTGAGAGAGTCTGAACTTTAGCTCCTCTTTTGTAAGATAAAGCAAAAAAACTTTTTGCGGATAGATGCCGCCTGTTGCAAATCTGTTTAAGTGCACGATTGCTGTTTCACTGATTTCGCCCTGTACAAGCGCATAGGCAACGCCGCTTACCACACTTCTGTCGGAGATTATCATCTTGTCCAGATTTGGTTCAATCACCTCTTTCATATGTTCTGCGCGGTCTGCTAAAAAGAGCAAAAATTCAGCCTTTTTACTCTTTGTTTTTGCGCTTAAAACTATCTCTCTTATCTCTTTTCCGGCTTCAGTTCCACCGGGCTCTTTTGTAATGATTGCATCTGTAAAATGTGAACGCAAACACTCTATTTGCGTGCTTTTGCCGGCGGTGTCGATTCCCTCTATCGCAATGTACATGATTTCATATTTCCTATGATGTTTTGAACCTCTTTTGGCAGGAGATGTTCTGTTTTTGCATTAAATTTCAGAAGATTTCTCACAATTGAAGAACTAATAAATGCATGCTGTAGTTTTGGCATAAGGTAGACGGTCTCTATGGTATCATCAAGCGAGTTGTTCAGGTACCCAAGCTGGAGTTCATACTCAAAGTCACTTACCGCACGCAAACCGCGTATTAGAACGGTTGCATCGTAGGTGCGTGCAAGCTCGACGGTTAGGTTGTCGAACCCAACGACGATGACATTATCTATGCCTTTTACAGACTCTTTAACCATGTCAATTCTTTGCTCAAGCGTAAACATCGGTCTTTTATCCTCTGAGAGAGCCACTGCGATTATGAGCTTGTCAAAAAGAAGAAGTGTTCTCTCAATGATGTCGAAATGTCCATTTGTTATCGGGTCGAAAGTTCCCGGATAGATTGCTATTTTTTTCACTACTCCCACCTTTTATAAAGACTATTTTCTATATCCAGAAGATCAAACCACTTTCCTATGAGAAAGTTTTCCATCTCATCAAGCGTCTGCTGCTCTGAGTAGTACGCCATAACAGGAGGTGCTATAATGACGCCAAGAGTTGCTAGTTTGTGCATATTTTCAAGTGCTATTGCAGAAAAGGGCATCTCGCGAGGGGCTAAAATGAGCTTTTTATGCTCTTTTATCATAACGCTCGCACATCTAGTTACCAAGTTGTCGGCAATACCGCATGCTATCTTTGCGAGCGTGTTCATACTGCAGGGCGCTATTATCATAGCATCAACCCCAAAAGAGCCAGATGATATGCTAGCCGATATATCTGCGTTGTCATGAATGGTCGCACCCATCTCTTTGTCTAAAACCACTTCGGAGTTTTTTGTCATGATGAAATGCTTCTCTATCTCTTTTGGGAGCAGGTCTACTATCTTTAAGCCGAGATTTACTCCGCTTGCCCCGCTGGTTGCCACTACTATTTTACGTTTTTTCACTCTAGCTCCGCTCTGTTATTGCCTGTAACTCTTACTTTTAAAATTTTTCCGTTGCTGTTTTGGACTTTTATTATATCATTTACTTTAGCGTCTTGAAGTGCTTTTGCACTAAATGTTATGACCATGCCATCTTTAAACATACTCACGTTTATCATAGCATCTCTTCTAACCACATCAAACAACTCAACGTCACTGTGTGTGATGACTCTACCCTTTGGTATGTGGCGCTTTGCCTGCAACTGGGTGTTGTCAATGTTTTGAAGCGGCTTTGCTCTAAACCTATCTAGGAGAACCTTTTTTTGCATGTAGTGCAGAGGCGAGATTTTGGTATCTTTTTTTATGATCTCTCTGCTCTCATATACACTAAGATAAGCTTTTATGTAGTAGTTGAAAAAGTACTTCATATTTTGGGGAGTTTTAATGCTAATGGTGCCGTCTTTGAAGAGATAATCCCGCTCTCTAATCTCCACGACATACTCATCGGGAAGATTCTGCATGTAGGCTCTTGGCTCTATGACAACATCTTCTATCTCTATGGCATCATACTTTTTTTCGTAGTACTCACGAACCCTATTTTTTATCAAAGATGTATCGATTGGGCTCTTTAAAACAAAGTTGACGTAGCTGCTTTTGTGTTTGTAGTTTTTATAGCCGTTTTTATGAAGTAACTCTACTAAATCTTTGCTTTTTATCTTTGCCAAGTAGTCACTCTCAGTAATGGTCAAGATGTGAAAACTCCCTTTTTCATCCTGCGTAACAACCGAGGAGTTTACCTCTCTACTCTCAACATAGTAAACACCCTCAAGTTCGATGTTTGCGTGGAGGTTGAAGCTGATGAGAAAAAAGATAAAAAGTTTAAATAGCATAAGCAGACCGACCAGAATTTTTTTGGTATTCTAACATAAATAGAGCTCTATCCGTTTCCTAATCGCCTCCCCCGTCATCCTGAGTGCCTCCCCCGTCATCCTGAGCGCCTTCCCCGTCATCCTGAGCGCCTTCCCCGTCATCCTGAGCGAAGCGAAGGATCTCCCTGAACTTCAGCAGAGACTCTTCACTCGCTACACTCACTCAGAGTGACGAGCGTTTGCCATCTGATTATTCAGAATCTAGTTTTACAATATAATACAAAAATAGACGAGTTTAAGTCATCCTTTAGTATAATCCTTTTCATAAAACAATAAACAAGGTTTTGGTATAAAATGGGTTATAAAATAGCAATAGCGGGAACAGGATATGTAGGTCTTTCAAATGGACTACTTTTAGCGCAACATAACGAAGTGGTTGCACTTGACATAATTCCTGAGAAAGTAGAGATGTTAAACAAAGGTATGTCGCCTATAGAAGACAAAGAGATAGAAGAGTACCTTACAAAACTAACCACTAACAACTATCCACCATCGACTGAAGCTGGAAGCTTCACTGCAACGCTGGACAAAGAGCTGGCATACAGAGATGCCGACTATGTCATCATTGCTACCCCGACTGACTATGACGCACAGACAAACTATTTCAATACAAAGAGTATTGAGTACGTAATCGCCGATGTTTTAAGCATAAATCCAAATACGACAATGGTCATAAAATCAACGATTCCAGTAGGCTACGTAAAGAGCCTAAAGGAGAAGTTTAAAACGGACAACATCATCTTCTCGCCTGAGTTTTTAAGAGAGGGTTTGGCTCTTCATGACAACCTCTACCCAAGCCGCATTATTGTCGGAGAGAAGAGCAAAAGAGCTGAGATATTTGCAAATCTTTTAGCCGAGGGTGCCATCAAAAAAGATATTCCCATCCTTTTTACCGACAGCACCGAAGCCGAAGCGATAAAGCTTTTTGCAAACACCTACCTTGCCATGAGAGTTGCATATTTTAACGAGCTTGACTCTTACGCGCAGACGCATGGACTTGACACAAAGCAGATCATAGAGGGAGTAGGGCTTGACCCGCGCATCGGCACACACTACAACAACCCAAGTTTCGGATACGGCGGATACTGCCTGCCAAAAGATACAAAACAGCTCCTTGCAAATTATGCTCAAGTGCCATCAAATTTGATAGAGGCGATTGTAAAATCAAACAGCACGAGAAAAGATTTTATAGCAGATTCAATCATAAAGAAACTATCAACTATCAACCATCAACAATCAACTCCAACTGGTACAGTTGGAATATACAGACTTGTTATGAAAACAGGCTCGGATAACTTCAGAAGCTCTGCAATTCAGGGCATTATGAAGCGTATAAAAGCAAAAGGGATAGAGGTCGTCATCTATGAACCTGCATGTCAAGAAGATGACTTTTTTAACTCAAGAGTCATAAAAGATTTGGACGAGTTTAAAAAGATAAGCGACGTCATAGTTGCAAACAGATTGAGTGAGAGCATTATGGATGTAAAAGATAAAGTTTATACCAGAGATATATTTAATAGCGATAGTTGAGAGGATTTTGATTTGAAGATACTAGTAACAGGAACGGCAGGATTTATTGGTTTTCACCTTGCAAAAAAACTGCTTGAACGTGGCGATGAAGTTGTTGGTCTTGACAACATAAATGACTATTATGATGTGAACCTAAAATATGCAAGACTGGCTGAACTTGGGATATATGGTCATTGCGAGCATAGCGTGGCAATCTTATCCTCAAAGTATTCAAAGCATAAATTTATCAAAGCTAGTCTTGAAGACACGCAATCCATAAATAACCTTTTTGAAACCGAAAAATTCGACGCAGTTTGTAACCTTGCCGCTCAGGCGGGTGTGCGATACTCCATAGAAAATCCGCACGCTTACATCCAAAGTAATGTAGTTGGATTTTTAAATATTTTGGAGGCTTGCAGAAACTTTGGCGTAAAAAACTTAGCATATGCAAGCAGTTCATCAGTATATGGACTTAACAAATCACAGCCTTTTAAGACAAGTGACCATACGGACCACCCGATAAGCCTCTACGCGGCCACTAAAAAATCAAATGAGATGATGGCGCACTCTTACTCTCATCTTTACGGCATTCAAGCAACAGGACTGAGATTTTTTACAGTTTATGGCGAGTGGGGAAGACCCGACATGGCACCTATGCTCTTTGCAGATGCGATTTTAAACGACAGAGCCATAAAGGTATTTAACCACGGCAACATGAGCAGGGATTTTACCTACATAGACGATATAGTGGATGGCATAATTAAAGTTATAGACAACCCGGCAACTGCTGTCATTGCGAGCGAAGCGTGGCAATCTAAAAACCTCACAGCCGACCGCTCAACTGCACCTTACAGAATCTACAACATAGGAAACAACGAACCCGTCCAGCTTCTAGACTTCATAAAAACACTCGAAATTTCACTCGGCAAAGAGGCTAAGAAAAACTTTATGGATATGCAAGACGGTGACGTGGTCTCTACCTATGCAGACGTAAGCGGTCTAATGAATGACTTTGGGTATAAGCCAGAAACATCTTTGGATGTCGGAGTAGAGAAGTTTGTGAAGTGGTATAAAGGGTTTTATAAATCTGAAGAATAGGACTCTTCACTCGCTACGCTCACTCAGAGTGACGAGCGTTTGTCATCCTGCACGCCCCATTTCCGTCATCCTGAGCGAAGCGAAGGATCTCCCTTATAAACTCAAGCCAAAATTTTGTTATAATTTACAAAACTCAAAAAGGCAAACACTTGCAAAAACAACCTGCTATCTATATACTTGCGACTTAATGAAAAATTTGGGTGCGTAAATAATCACTTTTTCTTATAACACACA
>NZ_JACUTS010000120.1 GCF_014859695.1 Sulfurimonas sp.
CACTACGAAGCACAACTCAAGAATTGCTTGGATTTAGGTGCGAAAGTTGAGTATGATAGCTCACAAACAGAGTATCTACTTCACCAGACGCTTGATAATACGCCTATCAACTTTTTGAACAATGAGATTTGTTTGAGTGAGGAACAGGTACCAAATGCTCCGGTTGAATTACTCAACGGGAAGCCAAAGCTGACTTCCTTCACTTTGGGAGTGAAAAACACTTGGTACCCCGTTGAATAATTTGAACAGGGTAATAATATTAAAAATCTAGAGAGATGTTAATAAAGGCTTTTTTGCCTTTCAGAAGGTGTCATTTTTTAGTAAATTATTTCATTGGAGTTCATATAGTGTCATCAGTTTCAAAAATTAAAGAGCTATTTTGAATAAAAAAATTTAATAGTAAAATTTTATATATACTCAAGACTCAGAGTTGTAGTAAAAAAGTAGTAAAAAGTTGTTTTTGAAGTTTTCTTAAAGTGACTGTAAAAAGTCTTATGAAGCCCTATTTTAAAGGGTGGTGCGGATGAGAGGACTTGAACCTCCACACCTTACGGCACCAGATCCTAAGTCTAGAATGTGCAGTAAATACAGGTAACTACAAGTACTTATAAAATCCCTATTTTACGGGTTTTACTACATCATCCATTCTCTTTCTAAGCTACAAATAGATACAATTAATTATAAAAATGTGTACCCTAATGTGTACCCTAATTTAATCTTCAAGGTTTGTTATGGCTGATATGCTTGTAAAGGTCAATCTCCCAAAAGTTGATTGTCGAAATATTTATTTTGTTAACAATGATACTCTCTTTGGTGGTAGTGAAATTGAGAAAGCACCTACTTATATCTCAAGAGACTTCAAGCTTGTGCTTCGGGTAACGAATGTCAATAGAAGTGGTGTAAGAGCGCAAACAAAAAAGAGTTTCAGCTTTTCTAAAAAAATAACTTTTTTGCAAGCACTTAGAGAGGTCTCTTCAAAGAGAGAAGTTATACTTAAAAACTTACAAGAGGGAGTACATAAAGAGCTCAAAGTAAAAATCCCAACGCTTCAGCAAGCGTGGGATGATTTTGTAGAGGTAAAGAGAAATCAAATATCGCCAAATACGCTGGCATCTTATACTCTGTTTGCCGATAAGTGGATTTTATCAAAACCTGCACTTTCAAAAACTTCTATTGACAGAATTACGACCAAACAACTACAAAACGTAGTCAATGAAATACTTGACCAAGGGAAATGTCCTCGTACAGCAAAATCCGTCAAAGAAACCATGCGACCACTACTTAAGAAATATGTTTTAGATGGGACAATAAGTATGAACCCAGCTGACCTCATACAGATTCCCAAGTTTGATAATCAGATGAGTATCGACCTTACAGATGAAAAGACAAAAGAGCTTTATAGTGTATTGTACGACTATCCTTTAGAACCATTTAAAAGTATATTTATTTGGCTATCACATGGGAGAAGGCTCAATGAGGTGTTAAGCCTTGAGTGGAGCGATATTAATATTGGCAATCATACTTATACTATTCGATTTGAAAATAACAAAGTAAGAAAGCCTATGACCTACAAACTTAGCGATGAGCTTTTAAAAACTCTGGAGGTTTTAGGTCTACAAAAAAATGGATTTGTATTTTGTGGTTTAACTAACAAAGATAAAAAGATGAATAAAGGAACAGTACGCAATCATTGGGAAAAGGTTTTGGAGCAAGTAGGTGTACATATACGCATGCACGATTTAAGGCATATAATCGGAGGGACACTTGTATCAAGCGGGAAAACGTTAGAACAAGTTGCTTCTGTACTAGGACACACTTCTATCAGTGTCACCAAGCGTTATTCTAAAGTGCGACAAGAAGTTGCTGCTGAATCATTGGATGATTTTTTTAAAAAGGTTAGATAAAGCTTTCAGATTTTATGTTATAATGTCTGCAAATAATATATTATATATAGACAAAAAAGGAGCCTTTGTGATTAGTAACTATACAAATAAAGTAAAAGAAATTATCTCTAGTCATAAAGCTGGCTGGGTCTTTACTCATGTGGATTTTAATGAATTAGGTAATGTGTCTACTATTGAGAGAATATTATCGAGATTGGTTGAGTCTGGAGATATAAAGCGTATAAGAAGAGGAATTTACTATGTGCCTGAACATAGTCGCTGGGGAGAAGTGCCACCATCACAATCGGATGTTGTTAAAGCTCTAGCTAAAAGTATGAATGTAAGTTTTCTACCGGATGGCGCTAATGCATTACATCAGCTAGGACTGACTAAGCAGATTCCAATGAAACAGGTTTATCTGACCGACAAGCAAATAAGCACCATATCTATTGGCAAGGTGAATATTGAATTTAGAAAAGTATCCCCGCAGAAATTATCTGGATCAGATAGCATAGCGGGTGTCTATCTCAGTGCAATTGAGTACTTAGGCAAAGAAGAAACCTTACAAGAGAGTGTGAAATCTCAAGTTGCCAGCACTCTTGATAAAAGTAAAATAGATGAGCTAAAACATGCTTCTCAAAACAGAGCAGTTTGGGTTCGCGAAGTTGTTGCTGATATTTTACAAAAGGTTTCATAGTGTATGAATTTATAAAACTAAACAAAGATGAGCGTTCACAAGCATTTAGGATTGCTTCTGAGAGATTAGGCTTTCCTGCTTATGTGATAGAAAAAGACTTATGGGTTACATATATGCTCGATACATTGTTTAATCGAATACAACACAACCACAGAATTATGTTTAAAGGTGGCACTTCACTTTCAAAATGTTATGGCTTAATAGATAGATTTTCGGAAGATATAGATTTGTCATTGCACATGGCTGATTTAGGGTTTGAAGGAGACAAAGCACCGCATACCGTTGCTAAAAATGAATCAAATGCAGCAGCCAAAAAAGCAATAGAAAGTCTTAAACTAGCTGGAGAAGAGTTTTTAAAAAGCACAATAATGGTGTTGCTTAGAGGTGTTATAACTGAAGATGTTAATTCTCAAGATACTTGGGGTTTAATCATAGATGAAAACAATCCTGAAAATCTTCTATTTTATTATCCAAAATCGCTTGAAGATGGTGAATATGGTAATCAATATGTGAAACCAGTCGTACTTATTGAAACGGGCACCAAATCTGAGCATATACCTCTTGAACAAGTGGAAATCAAGTCATTATTAGAAGATGCAATTTCAGAGATAAAATCCTCTGCAACGATTCAAGTACTAAGCCCAAAGAGAACATTCTGGGAGAAAGTTACTATACTCCATGCAGAGAATAATATTAATAGAGTTGAGCGTGTTAAAGAGAGATTGAGCAGGCATCTTTATGATATCGTCATGTTAAGCAGGGATAAAATAGGTTTAGAAGCGATGGCAGATTTAGGCTTGTTAGAAAGTGTAGCTAAGCATAAAGCATTTTACTACCGCTCAAACGCTGCCAAATATGATGAGGCTAAATCAGGTACATTAAAAATTGTACCAAAAGATGAAATATTAAAAGCTTTTAGAGCAGACTATGAAAAAATGAGAAGTATGTTTGCTGGGGAAATCATCGAGTTTGATGTAATTATAGAAGAATTGTCTTTATTGGAGAGTAAGATCAATGGTTATCGGGGGAGTATTATAAATTGGTTAGGGGATAAACGGAATTAATTATCCAAGGGCAAATACCGAAGTACACTACCCAAAAATTCAAGCTGGTGAATTTAGATAGCTTCAAATGAACCTAATTTTCAAGGTTTACAAGCTCTCTATTTATACTAATCGACGAGAATATTGTTAAGAAAGGGATAAGTGGTCTTTGCAAAAAACGCACCAAACCGGCCACTAATCGCGTTTGCATCCGGCCACTAAAA
>NZ_JACUTS010000121.1 GCF_014859695.1 Sulfurimonas sp.
TGAGTGAAATAAGAATGTTGCTTTAAGTGGTCTTGACAAATGGGGACGTTATAGTAGCCATTGTAAATTCTATTACTTTTGTGGTTTATGATTGTAATTGATTGCTGCTCAAAACTTATGTTTTTTACCTTTATGGTTAAAATAGAATAAACTCTTGCTCCAAGAGAAAGACTTAGTTTCGTGAAAACTAATAGGTCTTTTTGTTGCATATTCCTTAACAAAACAGAGGAGACGAACAGACTACCTATAGGCTTTTAAAGTCATCATAGCTATCATTTTAAAAGTTATAAATAAGTATTTTGAACAGCTATTAGGTAACCTGTTCGCTCACTTCAGTCGTTCAACAATCACTTATTTTTGAAACACAAAGTAGTCATATTAGTTTTCCGTGTTACATAAAGTGTTCAAAAAGTAAAAACTGCAAAGTTCCACAAATCTTAAGAGATTATGGAACTTTACCGTTTTTATGATTATTAATCTCCGTAGATAAATGAGATTCAATTTCAGCATCGAGAACTATTGTTTCATAAGTCATTCCCTTAGAATTTAGTATTCTATCGGTCTAACACAAAGTTTTGAACACTTCCTTAAATATATTACTAATAGTAACATTTGTACAAATATACTCAGATTTGCTAAATTCAATGAAAAATTACGCCTAATCGCGTTTATTTGTTTCTAAAGTACGTCTAAATCCACTAAGTTTTAAATTGTTAATGTTGCTAAATACGCCTAAATACAGCTATTTCTTTCTTTAGATTTTTGCCATTTTTTGGCTCTTTATCTATACTTTTCTCATGTTAAACAAAAAGGAGAAAAGTTATGCAAAGTGATGAAGATTTACAAAAAGAGCGACTCTATGAGTATCTGTTAAAAAAATATAAAAGAGCTGTAATATCGAAAGTTGAGATGGCAAGTGAGCTAGGTATAAGTAGTTCAACATTAGATCTCTACATCGCTAAAGGTACAGGATTACCTAACTACAAAAAGCTAGGTAAGGCTAAAAATGCAAAAGTTGTATTTAATCTTTTAGATGTCGCCGACTTTTTGACAAAAACAATCAAAACATACTGAGAAATTTCGATGAAGAAAAGGGAAAAGTTTGATGTGTTGTACACGACTATAATCCATAAATATCGCATAAAACATGGACTTAGTAATAATGATTATTGTATAGCCAATGCCATCTATAATCTCAGTAATAATCCAGAAAGTGAGTTTAGAGGTTGGTATTACGGGAAAATTGAAACGCTTGGCAAGATGTTTGATTTTTCACGAGCGACAGCATATAACAGTGTACAAAAACTGATAGATAGAGGCTTGGTAGAAAAAGATCTCACAAGCGGTTTTTTGCGAACAACGAAATTGTGGTGGAGCGATTTTGTAAATAATACGATTGTGGGCGAGTCTAAAAATTAGATAAGTGTCTAAAAAGTATATTCTAAAATCTAAATTTTAGATTTTTTAGTCTAAAAATTAGACATATATATAAATAATAATAACAATAACTCATAAAGAAGAGGAAGAAGATGAAACAAATGTATGAAGATTTTGATGAGTTTATAGCATGGCTTAAAAAAGATGGTCTTAAACCACTCAAGAGTGAAAGGATATGGAAAAAAAAGATTTTTGCCAATCTTTTAAATAATCATGCAAAATCAATTGAAAATTATAAAGATTTTTTACAAGACAAGAAATTGAACAGCCTTATAGGTAAAAAAACTACATATAAGGATTTTAATAAGCTTGTTTGCAGCGTAGAATCCTCACACGGTTTTTATACGCTAAAGCTAGAGGACAGGTCTATTTTAAAGGTAAAAATTAAAGATATTGATGAATTTATAAAAAACCATATAGGAGGAAGATGAAAATGAAAAGTAGTAACTCTTTGCTTGACATACATAAATATTCAAAAGATGCGTTTCAGCATCTCTACGACAAGCTAACCGATGAAAATTTCAAGCGAGCATACATCATAAAAGATAAGCCAATTAATGCTGTAACTGGAATAATATGGGATATTACACAAGAAGATGAAGAGCTAAGAAAAATCATTTCTAAAATGGATGAAATCGATGGCATAAAATCTCAAAACAGTAAAAGCCCAAACGAAAAACGAGTTGAAACTTGGTTGAAAAAAGCATATTTTGAACATCTATATGGAGGGTATTCAGTTTCAAGAAACATTCTATTGAAATTTATGACAACAATCATAAAAACAAATGGTAATGAGGGAAAGAAAAGATTAAAGTATTCAAGTACAAGATACTTTGAAAAGTATAACGATAAATTTAAAAAAAGACTTAATCGTTGCAGAAAAAATGATAGGGTGTATGAACTTCAAAAAAAGTATCCAGAACTAAACATAGCAGATGCTTTTGCTTATGGGCAGATAATTGATAAGTTTAATACGACGAATGAAGACCTAGAATGGTTTGAAAAGCTAGTCAAAATATTGACTAAAGAACAAGAAGAATATATTTAGATTTACATAAAAAATACTGCAAAAAGTTTTTTTTAAAAATATGATCTGTTTTGTAAGGGAAATTTTTGATAATCTTCAAAAAAGCCCATAAATAAGGGATTTGTAGAGCCTATTTTAGTAACGATTTTTTTTCAAGGGACAATTTTTTATCAAATTTTATTAAATTGAGTAAGGATTTTTTTTGAACACTTTGAGTAAAGTCCTTAAAATAGGTGCTTTGAGATGTTCTTTTGTAACGATTTTCTCGTAGGGGACAAAAACGAGTAATATATAATACAAAGAACTTGTCCCTTTCAGGGGATGAAATCAGCCTATATATGAACGACAGTGAATAGTCTCGGACAAAATCATTTTAACGGGGTTTGTATAGGAGGTATAAGATCAGTTACTTCGATGCCAAATTCATAAGCTATTTTGTATAGGTGAGAGAGGTTGTAACTTACATCATGTTTTCTAGTTTCAATTTTTGCAATATAGTTTGGAGATTTATGTCCTAAAATTTGAGCAAGAGCCAGTTGGCTAATATTTCTTTTTACTCTTTCCTCTTTTACTTTTAGAACAATTTCATCTAAAAATTTATCTATATTTTTTTCCAATACTAAACACCTATAAGTTTTCAAAGATGATAGCTATATGGCTAAAATCTAACAAACACTTATAAGTGTTTAGTAAGTTAATTTGAGTTATTATTTAATGTAAAAATAATATTTCAGGAGCAAAAAATGGCAGAGTATTTCGCAAATGTAATAGCAAGACTGATTGTTGGATATTTGACATTTATAGCCATCTTATTATCTATTTTGGCAGGTTACTGGATTATCGAAGATTATAATGCAATGGTTGAGTTTATAAACAGCGTACATGACAATACTTTTGCACATATTGTTGTATGGATGCCGTTTGTATTTTCTTGGTTCAAACCAGCCAAAAATGGTAGAACAAATGCGTATTACAACCGACAAGCAAATTTTTGGGTGATGTATGACACTACTGGAGGAAGATGGTAATGAAAAAAATATTTTTAGCCTTTGTTGTATTCGCTGGGATTGCAAGTGCTACAGAGGTAGCTATATGCCAATTTAAGACAGAATATTCTGGTTTTGCAGAAGATAAGATGACTTGTTCAGGATCTTTTGAAAAAGATACCACAATCAAAGACATGTATGCTGATGGATGGAAGTTTAAAGGTAGCTACAGAACCAATATGTATGAAGTAGGTGGACAATATAGAGGCACAAAGGTAATCAAAGAATATACATATCTTGTAATGGAAAAAGAAAATAAGTAACGAAACTGTTTAAATATAGTAACTGACCTTACGCACCAAGGAATCAAAGTTGCTTAATCTAAGGCATGAAA
>NZ_JACUTS010000122.1 GCF_014859695.1 Sulfurimonas sp.
AAATCACTATATAGATATTTTATTGTGCTAAAATCACTTTATGAATAAAATGAAAAAAGTAGCAATCATCGGCGGTGGGGCGAGCGGTTTAGTGTGTGCGATATTTTGTGCAAAGAAAGATGTGCATGTGGACTTGTTTGAGCAGAACTCAAAATGCGCCAAAAAGATTTTGGTTTCGGGGAATGGTCGCTGCAATATTACAAACAAAAACCTAAGTTCAAACGATTACTTTTGCCAGAACCCCTCTTTTGTGGAGTTTGCGCTTAAGGAGTTTGGATTTGATGCGTTTGAGAGATTTTGCCAAAGCATTGGGCTTTTGCTTGACGCCAAAGATGACGGACGTGTCTATCCGCTTAGCAATGAAGCAAAAAGTGTTGCTTCTTTGCTTCTTGGTCATGCAAAAAGTTTAGGCGTAAATATTCACACGGATACAAAAATCAAAGATATAAAAAAACTGCTTGGCGAGTATGATTCGGTTGTCATAGCAACAGGCTCAGAGGCGGCACCTCATCTAGGCGGAAACAGAGACGGCTTGGAGTTTGCAGAAATTTTTGGACACAATATAATCCCGACATATCCATCTCTTGTCCAGCTTCATCTAAACTCATCCGTAGTGAAAAGAATGAGCGGAGCCAAAACAGAGGGGGAAGTCTCGCTGCTTATAAACAACAAAAAAGAGCTTACATGTAAGGGGGATATTCTCTTTAGCGATTACGGAGTTTCCGGTTTTGCAATTTTAGATATTTCTCAAGGTGCAAGTGTTGCTTTGGCGGAGGGGATACATGTCAGTATATCTATAAATCTGCTTCCTGCTTTTAATGCGCAAAAACTCTCAAACCATATAAACAAGATGGCTGAATTAGATCCAAAAATAACGATTTTCGAGATTCTTATCGGGCTTATCCCATCAAAAATAGTCTCAGGAATTTTAGAAGAACTCGATATCTTACACTCAACATGCGGTAATGAAATCGGCATAAAACTAAGCAAAAAGGTAGCAAACCAGATGCTAAATTGGCGTTTTGATGTAAGCGACACTCACGGCTTCAGACATGCAGAGGTTGCAGGCGGCGGCGTGGATACTGCAGATATAAATCCAAAAACTTTTGAATCACTAAAACAAAAAAATATCTACTTCTGCGGAGAGGTTCTAGATGTAGTAGGTCGCCGTGGCGGATATAACTTTGCCTTTGCATGGGCTAGCGGATATTTGGCTGCCAAACATATAACCGGAGATTGATTTACTTATATTATCATGGCACATCAAACCCCCATCCCATTTAGCTGATTTGCTACATACTTTGCATGATTATCAGTCATGCCGACTATGTAGTCGACCACTCTTTGGTACATGATATACAGACTCTGCCCTTTTTTGGGTCTGTCTTCTCCCATAAGTTCCAAAGCTCGTTTATATCTAAAGGGTAATTTTGTTTCATCACCTTTTTTATAAAAATCGTAAGTTGCGTGAATGAGGTTATCAAGCAGAGTCTCTATTATGTTATATGCTCCGAGTTCAAGTTCTATCTTTCTTTTTTCGTTAAATATCTTTTTGCTTGCAAGGCTTTTTGCCTCTTGCATTGCACTCTTATATGCCTCGTTTGTAAAAAGCTCTATCAAATCCTTTGACTGATTATCGCTTATAATCGTCTCAAAATTATCCTCAAATACTCCCATAGTGTGAAGTGCCAGATTATGGATGGAGATTGCAACGAGTCTTGAGACCTTTTTTATATCTGAATAGTTCTCGTCTGCGTATATCTCCTCAACCTCTTGATTGCCGCAAATAAGAGTAAAAATCTTTTTTGTATCTTCTAGCGTAATGATTTTTAGCTCAACAGCATCCTGCAAATCAAGCAGCCCGTAGCAGATGTCGTCTGCGGCTTCCATAAGAAATGAGAGCGGATGTCTTTTGTAGGAGCCGTCTATCTTGACAAGCCCAAGCTCCAAAAAGAGAGTTTTAAAAAACTCCGCTTCGCTTTGAAAAAAGTTGAACTTAGATTTGCCCAAATGTTCACATCTAGCTGATGGGTAAGGATACTTTACCAAAGCGCCGAGTGTTGCAAAGGTGAGTCTCATTCCTCCGCAAAAAAGGTTGTTCTCTATCTGGCTTACAATCCGAAAACTCTGTGCATTTCCGTCTATGTGGATAAAATCTTCAAGCTCGTCTCTTGAGAGTTCTTTTAAAAAACTTTTATCTTTGTTACTCTCAAACCACTCTTTTATAACCTCTTCTCCCGCATGTCCAAATGGCGGATTTCCGATGTCATGAGCCAGACATGCCGTCTGAATTATATATGCCACATCGTAAGGGTCTATCTTAACTTCAGAGTATTTCTTGCTTAAAAATTCCCCTGCCCTAAGCCCAAGGCTTCGTCCGACACTTGCAACTTCCAAACTGTGTGTGAGTCTGTTATGAACATGGTCGTTTTTTGAGAGAGGATGCACCTGCGTCTTTTTTGAGAGCCTTCTAAAAGAGTTGGAGAAAATTATCCTATCATAATCTTTATGAAAACTGCTTCGATAATAGTTCTGTTCATCATCATCTCTTATATCGTTAATGCCATAGTATCTCTTATTTGATAGTAACTTTTTAAACATCTTTTTATTTCCACGCTAGAAAAATTTTAATTTGATTTTGGGATATTAATTCCCATGAATGTGGGAATTTAATTTACAAAGAGCTTATTATAAAAAAATCTACGGCTTTTCGCAAGTATTTATTTTGAGCAAATCATAAAGCGGGCACCAATTTATAACCGCTGTCGCGATAGGAATAATTCCTATAAGCCCCAGCCAACTACCTGTCATAATGCCAAGAACAATGAAAATCACTCCGATAACAATTCTAGCCACTTTGTCAACTTTACCTATATTTTTTGTCATCTAAAACCTCCTAATATAAATTTAATACCTTATAAACGCCTACCTTGTATAACACGAACTAAAATTACCACGACTGCAATAACTAAAAGAATGTGAATAAACCCACCTAAAGTATGAGAAGTCACCAATCCCAAAAGCCAAAGAACAACCAACACGACAGCAATAATTTCTATCATGATTACTCCTTTTATTCAATATTAAGGTATGGAGTTTTAACAACATATCTGCTAACACTATACATCTAAGCATCTTAATTAAATATAAATAAATCTTAAAACATTTTTAATTATTTTAAGGTAAACTACTGTTAGATACAATTGAAGGATGTCCATATGTCAATGCCTTTTATAATTCTCCTTATTTTAGTTTTAATCTTAATTTTGATGTACAACTCCCTGGTTGCGAAGAAAAATCAGGTTGAAAATATCTTTGCAAGTGTTGATACGACTCTTAAAAAGCGCTACGACCTCATTCCAAATCTTGTTGCATCTGTAAAGCAGTATATGGAGCATGAAAAGTCGCTTTTAGAAGAGGTTACAAAGCTTCGTGCAGAGGCAATAAAACCAGATATCAGCGATGCACACAAAATGGCTCTTGATGCAAAAGTAACCTCGGCTCTTGGCTCCATAATGGTTGCCGTTGAGAACTATCCTGAGCTAAAAGCAAACGAAAATGTTATGCATCTCCAACACACGCTCCATGAAGTAGAAGAGCAGATTTCAGCCGCTAGACGTGCCTACAACCAAGCGGTAACGGACTACAACAATGCCATAGAGATGATTCCGACAAATTTTATGGCTTCACTTATGAGCTACAGAAGAAAAGAGGTGTTTGAGATTGTAGAGAGTGAGCGTAAAAATATAGATGTCAAAGAGCTTTTTAATTGATGTTAAACACTAAAACAAGCTAATGCGGTTTTCACGAAGTGAAAATGTTTCTTTAGAAAATG
>NZ_JACUTS010000123.1 GCF_014859695.1 Sulfurimonas sp.
GAGCTTGAAGCACTCTTTGAAATGTTTTTTTGAGGTTCTTTCACAGTCTCTCCTGTGTGGGATGGTGTATTTCAGGTTATTTTACAGTATGCATTAGCAACAGTGTGTTATAATAGCTTCACAATAAAATTTTAAATTTAAAGGATTTAAAATGCACTCATTAGTGTTAAATGTAGATGACAGTTTTTATAGCCAGTTGCTATCTTTTTTAAATCAAAACAAACCCCAAGTAAACATACTTGAAGATATAAAAGATGATGGGTATCCATTAATCTCAAAAGATGAAGCAAGAGCAAGAGTAAGTGTCGCAGTAGAAGAATATAGAAGCGGAAAGATGAAAACAGTGCCTTATGCTAAAGGTATGGATGAAATTGATAAGTGGCTAAATAATCTTTAATGAGAATAGAAAAGAGTCCATCTTTTAACGATAAACTTTTCTTAATTTTAAAATATATTGCCATCAATAACCCTGCAAATGCTAAAAACTTCAAAAAAGAGCTAGACGAAAAAATAACTGCTCTTGTAAATATGCCTTTTAAATACAGACAGTCAATGTATTATGATGATATAAATGTTAGAGATTTGGTTTTCAAAGGCTACACCGTACCTTATATCATAGACGATGATGTCATAGTTATCATTGATATATTTAAGTGGGAAGATAAATAAAGCAGTGAAAAATCCATATCAATTCCCCTCCACAATCTTAATCTCTTCATCACTCAAGTCGTAGAGTTTATAGACCATCTCGTCTATCTCTTTGTCGGTTTTGGCTATCTCATCTTTTAATCTACATGTTAAAATTTTATCGTTCTCAAAAATGGCTTGCCACTCTTGTTTGAAGTTGCGTTCTGCCAGTTTGTCGGCAAATTTTAGTTTCTTTGCTTTTGCGTATTCGCTCACAAACTCCTCAAACTCCAGCTCCTCAAAATTTTGCAGTTTCTTTGTCAGTTTTTCTAATCCCAACTCATTTGTAAAGTTTTGTTTTGTCTCTTGGAATTGTTTGTTTAGTGCGAGCATTTTGTCGGCTTTTTCTACAAATGGCGCTTGTTCGTCTAGGCTTTTTAGTTTTGGAAGTGGAAAAGGTTCAATATATTTTGTTTGATAAGCAAAATAACCACCTCTAAACTCCGTACTTGTATTTTTTATGAAAAACCACATTAAAGAAGAGTTTAATAAAGCAAGAAAAAATTTATCATCTTCTTTAACATCTGCTTTTTTGACCATGCTGTATTGACCTGCGTGACACATGCCGACATTGTCATATGTAAAATTAGATTTAAAACTTAATTCCTGAAGAATAATTTTTGTTTTTTGATATTCAGTTAAACTTTTTGGATAAATATATAAAAACCATCCATCTTTATCCATTTTTCCGTTTTCTCTCCCTCGTAAAAACTCTTCATTTGCTTTTAAGTACTCGTACCCATTTGGAAAATTTTCTTGGATATACTTTTCACTCATTGGTGTTGCTTTGCCATCTTCAATAAGATATGGAAATATAACAAAATATCTATTTTGCAAATTTGCATAACGGCTTATATCTTCGCCTTTTAGCATTGGTTTTAAAAGCCCACTTTCAACTTCTACTATTTTGTCAAGGGCTTTTGAATAAAGTCCATCTTCTGCTTGTAAAAGTAAATAGATAGGGTCGCCACTAGTTTTTATACCTTGAAAAATCTTTGCAAAAACATCTTTTACTACTAAAGGCTGTTGTTTTATTTTTTCTAGTACCTTTGTTGTATCTTGATTTGAAAGGTTCCATTTTTCGCTGCTTAGTTTTTCATAGCTTATGACATCGTAGTTAAAAGGTTCAAATATATCTTTTGGGCTGAGTGATTTAAAATATAGCTTTTCATTGTCATGTGAAAGCGTAACGATGCATGTGTAGGTTGAAGCATCTTCAAAAACCATTTCACTGCCAAAAAGTAGCAGACTCTCTACTGCTCTGTTCTCTGCCAAAAATCCTCTTAAACCGCTTCCAAAATCAGATATGAGAAATTTATGAGGCAAGATATAGCTTAGTTTTCCAGTAGGTTTTAACATGCCAAAGCTCATCTCTAAAAAGAGTGCGTACAAATCATAATTACCCGTTGCGGATTTGTACTTTGCTTCATAAAGTTTTGCTTCATCTTCATAGTTGCTTTTTAGCCCTTGAACTCTTACATACGGCGGATTGCCGATAACCACATCAAAACTGCCTTCATCAAAGGGCATCTCTAAAAGCGAGTTTGCGCAGAGTATCTTATCTGCCAGTTTTGTAAGCTCTCTTCCCTTATGAGCCGTTCTGAGCCAGAGTGAGAGTTTTGCTATCTCAACAGCATCTTCGTTGATGTCTACGCCGTAGAGGTTGTGTTCTAGTATCTCTTTTTCTATCTCGTAGCCGAGTGTTAAGTCCTCAAAGGGCAGAAGCATATCTCTCACGAGGGTGTGTTCGTTTATGAGAAACTCTAACGCTTGGTTTAGAAATGCGCCGCTTCCACATGCGGGGTCTAGTATCTTTAGGTTTGTTAGCCATTCGCGGTAGTCTAAGATGTTTTGTTTATGTGTTTGTTCGGCTTTTGTGAGTTTTTTCGTATTTGATGGAGTTAAAATCTCGCCTCCGATTTGCAGTAGTTCTCTTTTTTCTTCGCAAAGCCTGCCCAGAGTGTTTTCAACGATGTAGTGGGTAATGTACTCGGGAGTGTAGAAGACGCCGTCTTTTTTGCGTTTGGATTTTTTCTTGTCAAAGTCGGTGTTATCTATGTTTGCCTGAAGCTCCTCTAAGTCCGTCAAACTCTGCTCAAATATATGCCCGAGTATGTTTACGCTCACATCGCTCATGAAGTCGTAGTCGCTTAGTTTTTGCGCCTCCATGTCAAGTTGCGTATCGTCTATGATGAGGCTGTCTAAAAGCTCATCTTTTGCGAAAAGTCCGCCGTTGTATTTTGGTATGCCTAGCTTCTCATTTCCCTCGTTTATGGCGTTAAAGTAGAACTTGTAGATGTCGTAAAGCGCGTAAGAGGTAAACTTTTGCCCGCTAAACTCACCTCGTATCTCTTTGATGGTGTTGTGTCGAAGCAGTCCTCTGTCTTCTGCAAAAAGCATAAATATAATGCGGTCGCAGAGCTTTTGGGTAAGTCTTAAGAGAGTGCTTTTGTTTAGAGATTGCCGCGCTTCGCTCGCAATGACAAAATTATTTTTTACTATGTTTTCAAAAAGATGGTTTCTAAAGATACTAAAATCACGGTATAGCTCTTTAGATATCTGCTGCTCAAAGTTTGCCGACTTCTCTTTTAGTTTGAGCGGCAAGCCATCTTTTATGCTCTCATAGCTTAGCAGTAGATGAAGTTTTTTGAACTCTTCATAAGTAAGGTAAAAGAGGTTGAACTTCTCGTAAGCGGTCTTTTTGTCTATGTAAAATCTCAGCTCGTTAAAGTTTGAGATAATGATGTACTTTGAGTTTGAGTGTGAGTTGTGGTAGTTAAAGGCTTGAGCTTCAATGGCATCTAGATTTTTGCTCTTTTGGTCTTTTAGCTCAACTATGCCGACTACCTCGCCATTAACATAGATAACACCGTCTGCCTTTTTAGCGTCCGTTTCGTTCTTTTTTTCTCGCTCAAGGTTGAAGTTTTGAGGGTTTGTGTTGTCAAGCGTATAGCCTAAGCACTCTTCAAAGATGTCATGCAAGAAGCCGTCTTGGTACTTCTCCTCTTTGACGCTCTTTACAAACTCCACTTTTGCCAAAAAGTTTTGGTAGGCTGCCCACCTCTGAGCAATGAGAGCTTCATCTTGTTTGTAGGTTTTTAGGACTGAATTTAAAAATATCGGCATAAGATGATTTTCCTTGCTG
>NZ_JACUTS010000124.1 GCF_014859695.1 Sulfurimonas sp.
CATCGTACTCATCCCAAAGCCCGCCGCTGTCCCTAAATGTACTTATGCCCGACTCAGCGCTTATGCCCGCACCGCTTAAAATCAAAACCTTTGCCATCTGCTTTTCTCCGTCAGACCTTAATTTTCATTTTGCTTTTAATAACTCTATATCTTGATTACATTCTTTAATAATGTAATGTGGAACAGTTTGATATTTACATGGATTAAGTTGATATATATGGTCATTTTCTATATGAAAAGTTTCATTTATAAATTTTCTAATTGTACGACTATCATGATTGTCATTATTTAAAACTCTATAAATTTGAAGTTTTTCATAATTATTTGTTGCTTTTTCATAAAGCCTAATTAACTCATTATTATCACTCATATTTAAATAGCAAGTATTATATTGGAAAGATTCATTTATGGCTTTTTGAATTTCTCGTGAAGCTTCATTTATCTCTTCTTCTGTCATCTCTTCTTCAGATTTATGTGTAGGTATTTCTCTCTTATGAAAAACATTTGATAACAGCTGGTATGCCAAGCCTTTATTATTTTTTATTTCATATAACCGTCTAAGATAAATTAGCTTATTTATTGTTTCATCTAAACTAGCTATATTTTCTTCTACTATTTCGATAAAACTTTTTATGTCATCTTTTACGATTTCTTTTTCGGACAATTTACCTTCAATATTTTCTAAAAAACTTGCACTTGGTTTTACCATATTGAAAATATCGGAATGATGCAACACAATATCTACAATAGGTTCAAAATCATGAGTGAGCATTAAAACCGTTTTATTCTTAAAACTTTTTTCACCTCTAAAGAGCATTTCTATAATTGCAAATTTTTTATTCTTATCAAAAGAAGATATTGGATCATCAAGAATAATTAACTGTTGATTATTTTTAAGTGTATCAAACATAAATAGAATAAGAGCAAAAGCATTTTTTTCGCCATAGCTTAAATGGTTTTTAGCATTATCAATATTACTTTCTACAAAATCATTGTGTGTAAGTTGCATTTTGTAAGAATTGCTATTTACATCTTCTTCTATATTAACAGAATAACTATAACCAGCATATTTTAAAAAATCATTTATTTCTTTTTCATATGTTTTTATAGTATCTTCTATCCTAACTTTTTGAAGTTTTACTTTCCCTTGTAATTGCCCAGATTTTTCTAGAATTTCATCTAATGACTTGTTTATTTTAGTAATTTTTTCAGATGTAGCTTCGGTATTAAGATGACCAATGTAATTAAGGTCAATTTTAAAATCTTTAATAACTGCATCGACTTTATCAAAATCTTTTAAAGATTTAAATCCAAGTGATTTAATACTTGAAAGCTTACTTATCAAAGTGTCAATTTGTTCTCTTATCTCAAGTAAAAAAGTCTCTTGTTCTTTTTGTAATCCATCAATATTTTTTGAAATAGCAATAATTTTTTTATAAGTGTCTTCAGTAAAATAGGAACTTAATTTTGATACAGTATTTATCACTTTATTTAGATGTTCAATTAACTTAGAATCATAATTGTCACCAATTGCCTTAATTGTATCTTTCTTTTCTTCTATACTTGAAGATGTACAAAAAGGGCAACAATTAGAAATATCTAAATAATCCTTACCTGTCATTTGCCATTTTAACCATGTAGTATTTTTATCATGTTTGATAAAATCTTTATATACTTCCAGCCCTTGTGGAATATTTTCGATTAAATTTCCCTTACCAACTGCTTTATAAAAAGTACTTGATTTTGCAAAACCTTTTGCAGTTCCAAAACTTTGAAAAAGTTCATTCAAATCATTTAGCATGATTTCAATATCTTTATTTTCATCAAATGTTTTAGAGATGTCTTTTATTAAATCATTTATCTCATCCATCCCTTTTTTATATGCTTCGTTATTAATAAATATATCAAAACTATTTTTTAATAATTCATTTGGCTGAAAAACATATTGACTGACATACTCTTCATTAAAAATTGCCACACTTTCAAGGGCATCTATTCCCGTAATTTCTGGGTTATTTGTATTTGAATCAGTTCTATACTTGAATGGTTTTAATTGAATCAAATAATTGGTGGCAACATTTTTATCATTAATAGCAAATTGAATAGCTTTTGATATAGTAGATTTTCCAGTTCCATTTATTGCATATTTAATATTTAAAGAATTTTCAACAAGTTTTATTTGTCCAGCTTCAATACTATTACATCTGCATATTTGTATATTTATTTTACTCATGAATACAATCCCCAATCTCTTTTCACAATCCAATTAATTGGTGTCCAAGTGACATAATATATTGGATTAAAAACTTCATTTAAAATATCTAATTTTTGAATTTGCGCTGGTAACAATGAAAGATTATGTTTACCTTCTGGACTATTTAAATCATAAAAATGAAATCTATTCTCTCCATCCTTATATTTTCTACTTACTCCATAATCAAAAGGCACACATTTTCTTACTCTTAATATGCCATCTTCTTTAGCAACAAAAGCAACTGACACTATTTTTTTCTCATTGATAGCTTGTAAAAAATTTTCTAACATTTTTTATCCTTTTTCATATTAATCATTTCTAACCACCTCACGTACTCTACCCATCAACCCAAAACTAGCGCTTGCGGTTTTTGCTTTAGCAAAAAAGTTTTCTTGAAAACTCTCCACTTCCAAAAGCGAAAACACAAACCATTTTTTACCGAGGTCTTTTAGGCTTGCACCTATGTGATAAATCTCTTTTTCATCTAGTATCAAAAACCTGTCATGAGAGCTGTTAAACTCTTTTGCCTCTAGGTTTTTGTACTGGGCTTTGTATTTTTCTATGTCTAGCTTGAGTTGTTTAGATATGATTTTTGTTAGTATTGTGATTTTTACTTTTGGGTCTGCTTTGCTTAGATGTGTTAGCGTGGTGTCATCGCAGTAGTTGTCGATGAGGATGATGGATTTTGTGGCTTTTCTGACAAGCTCACTTACAAAAGAATAAGCGTCAAAACTAGCAAATGCGGTTTTTACTTTAGTAAAAAAGTTTCCTTGAAATATCTGCCCGTCGTAAAATATCCCCTGCTTAAGCTTGATAGATTTATCCTCGATAGCATTTAAAACAGCATCCACTTTTTCATCCGTTTTAAACTGCTTTTGCTCAAGCGAATCTAATCTTTGAAATATGATAGCATTGTTTGAAATAAACTTTCTCATTTGAACAAAAGTATTGATGATATATATACTTGTTTGCACCGCTGTTTGGCTTTTAAGTACGGCTGAGAGCATCGCCACGCCCTGTTCTGTGAAAACATAAGGTATGTATTTTCTATGTTTTCCTCTCATATTTTCTAAGGTCGCAAATTGCGACCTTAAAGATTCTGGATAACTTGAGGTCGTAAATTGCGACCTCAAGTTGTTGAACTCATTTTCTGTAAGTTGAAATCTGAAATTTTCAGGAAATCTATCAATATTTCTTTTTACTTGCTCATTTAATCTTTTTGATTCAACACAATAAAGCTCTGCTAAATCACTATCGAGCATCACTTGAAAACCTCGTATCGTATAGATTTTATTTTTTATAGTCTCTTCATTAATAACTGATATTTCATTCATACTCAACATCCGCCCCTCAAACCTACAATGTTATATTTTACCTAAAACCATTGTGTTTTCTGATTTATAGCATACAAAAAGATTTTTATAAGAAAATATTGCAAATTGCAATATGTATGGCTATCTTTTAACGGAAGCGCACTCTATGCAAAGCCCGTTTTCGGGCATTATCTCAAGTCTCTCTTTTGCGATGTCATCGCCGCAGTCTATACATTCGCCAAAGGTTT
>NZ_JACUTS010000125.1 GCF_014859695.1 Sulfurimonas sp.
ACAGCACAAAGATGAAAATCCTGCCGATGTCAGAGCAGCTGAAAAAATGGCAAAGCTCTATGATGAGATCGTTAAAGAAAATGAAACCAGAAACAAACAAGAGGTACATGCACTCAATGTCTTTTTGACACGCTTGCTGTTTTGTTATTTTGCCGAAGACAGCAATATTTTTGAAGACAACCAATTTACAAATGCCATAGACCAACACACACAAGATGATGGCAGTGATTTGGACAGCTACTTGGAAAGATTGTTTAACCTGCTCAACACGCAAACACGAGAAAACTCTTTGCCTGAGTATCTTAAAGCTTTTCCGTATGTCAATGGTGGCTTATTTAGAGACAAGCTTCCTCTGCCCCGCTTTACTGCAAAATCCAGACGTATTATGATAAAAATAGGTTCTCTTGACTGGGCGAAGATCAATCCGGACATCTTCGGTTCGATGATCCAAGCGGTCATCACTTCTGAACACCGTGGCGGCATGGGGATGCACTATACCTCAGTTCCCAATATCATGAAAGTGATCGAACCGCTGTTTTTGGATGAGCTTTATGAAGAGTTTGAAAAAGCAAAAACGAGCAAAGTAAAGCTGCAAAGCCTGATAGACAGACTCGCAAATCTAAAGATATTTGACCCGGCATGCGGCAGTGGCAATTTCTTGATTATTGCCTATAAAGAACTAAGACACTTAGAGATGAAAATCTTAAAGCAGATAGATAAAGTTTCCAACATGAAGCAAGGTGAACTTTTTAACTCAAAATCCAAATATGAGCAATTAAGTTTTTTATCTCTCTCTTCTCGCATCGAATTAACGCAGTTTTACGGGATAGAACTGGACGACTTCGCGCATGAAGTAGCTACTCTCTCGCTGTGGCTTGCAGAGCATCAGATGAACAAAGCGTTCTTTCAAGAATTCGGTCAAACCAATCCTCCGCTACCGCTCAAAAATGGAGGAAATATCGTTCAGGGGAATGCAACACGGCTGAATTGGGAAGAGGTCTGTCCAAAAAATGAAGATGAGGATGAGATTTATATTTTGGGGAATCCTCCGTATTTGGGAGCAAGGCTTCAAAGCAAAGAGCAAAAAGAGGACATGGCTTTAGTTTTTAAAGGTATTAAAAACTTTAATAATCTTGACTATATCGCTTGTTGGTTTTTTAAGGGAACAGAATATATTAAAAACATAAATGCCAAAGCTGCTTTTGTTAGTACAAACTCCATAAGCCAAGGGGAGCAGGTCGGCATTCTATGGACACATATTTTAGATAAAAATATAGAGATAGATTTTGCATATCAGTCTTTTAAGTGGCAAAACAATGCAAAGGCCAATGCCGCAGTTATTGTTGTGATCATCGGGCTTAGAAATGCATCAGCCAAACCAAAATATCTTTATAGCGATAATATCAAGCATGAAGTTAAAAACATTAATGCTTATTTGGTAAATGCAGAGAATATTATTGTTCATAAACAGAGTAAACCTCTTTCAAAAATTTCTAAAATGCAATTCGGAAACATGCCAAATGACGGTGGCGGATTGATTTTAAGCACGGAAGAGAAAAACAGTTTATTAAATGAATTTCCACATGCCGAAAAATTCATCAGAAAATTGTTAGGCTCATATGAATTTATCAATGGAGCTGAAAGATTTTGTTTATGGATTAAAGATGAGTTTTTAAATGAAGCTATGCAAATTCCGTTTATTCAACAAAGAGTAGAAAAAACAAAAATACATCGCTTGAACAGTAAAGATGAAGGAGCGAGAAAACTTGCAAGTCGTTCGCATCAATTTAGAGATTTAAGTGATTATAAAGAGCATGCAATAATAGTTCCTAGAGTATCATCTGAAAGACGACCTTATATCCCCTGTGGAATTTTATATAATCAAGAAATTATTTCAGATTCAGCACAAGCAATTTACGACGCAGAACATTGGACTATGGGCGTTATAAGTTCAAAAATGCACATGATTTGGATGAGAGCAGTCGGTGGTAGATTAAAAACAGACTACAGATATTCAAAAGATGTTGTTTACAACACCTTCCCATTCCCAACTATCTCAAAAAAACAAAAAGAGATGATTGCCGAATTGGTTTTCAATATCTTAGATGAGCGAGAAAAACACAGCCAAAAAACACTAGCTCAGCTCTATAATCCCGACAAAATGCCTGAAGGTCTCAAAGAAGCTCATCATCAGCTCGATTTAGCGATAGAGCGATGTTATCGTGCCAAACCGTTTGAAAGTGATGAAGAACGGCTGGAGTATCTTTTTGGGCTTTATGAAGAGATGACGGCAAAGGAAGGATCCAAGTAATGGCAAAAGTATTGAATTATGAATATTTACGCTTGACTGTGATTGACAAAAAAACAGAGTTAGTCGTCTCTTTCAAAGCATTAATTGAAGCGCTCGAAAAAAAACCGCTGGATATTTCCCAAGAGAATCATCGGTATCAATGCAAGGAAGGCATTTGCAGTAGAGCATTTTCACATATTAAACGACATGATAATGGCGTACTTGTTAGTTTTGCACGTTATGATAGAGATGAATTAATGGGAAGTTTTTTAAAAAATGGAGATGTTGATTACAGTATCACTGATCAAGTAAAAGCAGCGACACAACGAGATGATATTGCATTAAAAGAATATAATCGCGTGAAAGTTTTTTGCAATGGGATTGTTGTATTTCAAAAAAATCAAAAAGCCAATTCTGCGTTGCAATTTAGAGAATATCTGCATTTTCATTTCAAGGATATTTATACGATTGAGCTGGTTCCAATCTATTTAGATGATCTCTTTCAAGCATTGGATAATGGTGAAATTCAAAATATTTCACTAACAGTTGGATTTGCTCCCCAAGGGTCGTTTGATGCATTTGAAAGTGAGAATTATACTGGAGCAACAACATGCCAAATTAAATTCAAGGCTGAAAATGAGCACTTTTTGAAAAAGAGCTTCTTTGTTAGTGCCCTTACAAAAAAAGCTTTAGAAAAATTTGGCGTACTTAATAGCGGGACTATCACAAATGCGAAAGCTAAACTATCAAATCGAAAAGCAATGGTATCGCTAGAACAATATCAACTACGAGATCAGAGATCATTTACTGACATAACCTCTTATCTTATGGATCCTAATAAATATTTCGACGAAATGTACAATAAGCATAAAAATTTTCTTGATACCTACACAAAAAGAGATGGGCGGTACGACTGATGGAAACAGAAATTTTATCTATCGTCAAAGAATTACTTGCGATAAGCATAGGTTTTGTTGGATTAGTTCTAACAGCATATAGTATTTTAATGACTCTTTCCGATGAAAATTGGAAAATAAAAAAGCTAAAGCAATCGGAACGATATAAAAAGTTTATCAGCGATGTTGCCAATTTGGCTATTGGATTCATGAGCTTGTTTATTTTTTCAATAGCGATTTTGGTCATTGAAAAACTCGTTGCTACAGATTATCGAATATTTTTCAATAGCTTACTCTATTTTTATCTTGCGATTTTATTCTATTTATCAATCATGGTAGTAAGTGTCTTAAATAAATTCAAAAAGATCATACTTTTATTGGCTAATAACGAAAAGCCTTTCCTTGAAATGACTACTGACTCTAACAATCATGAAGATTAAAAAAGGAAAATAGATGCAAAATATCGTCGATGTCACTTACGCGCAAACCGGAGAAAGCACCTCCATTAATGAATATGGGATGCGTCAGATGCAAGAACGCGCCTTTGCGGCACGAAATGCTCAATACCTCCTTCTAAAAG
>NZ_JACUTS010000126.1 GCF_014859695.1 Sulfurimonas sp.
TTGATGAAGATCTAGAGGGTGAATTTGATGAGCTCGAAGATGAGCTTGATGAAGAACTCGAAGATGAAGAGTTAGGTTCTGCGGATGAAGAAGAGAGCGTTGACTCGGATGACTTAGAGATTGAAGATGATGAGAAGAGAAGCGTTCTTGATAAAGATGAGCTTCAAGAGGTTCAGACTCTTTTGCAAGAGACCGAAAAAGAGGATGATGCATCTAGAGAGAATCTAGAAGTTGAAAAAGGGTTGGAGCTTGAGGAAATAAAGGAGCTCGATTTTGAAGACGAAGATTTAGATTTTGAAGAGGGTAAGAGTGAACTTGATGAAGAACAGGAGCCCGAAGAAGCCCAATCTGAAGAGCTCGAGCTTGATGAAGAGCTTGAACTTGATGAGCCCGAAGACGAGATAGAGCCTGATGAAGAGGATGAGTCTGATGAAGAAGAAAAAGAGTTTGACCAAAGCGATATAGAGTCCCAGATTCACGAAGCGGTTCAGGAGCTAACTACTGCAGACCTGGAGAGTGAAATAGATGAAGATATTCTGCTTAATCTTGACTCTTTGACAAGCAGAGATTTAAAATTGGCAATAGGCGAAGATGTTGAGGAGGTTGAGGAAGAGGATAGTGTTGATAACTTAGATGAGTCAGATGAATTTTATGAAGAAGAGAGCTCTGAAGAAATGGACAGTTTAGAAGAAGAGCTCTCCAGTGCAAAAGAGGAGTCAACGGAGAGTTTAGATGAGGGAGTGGAAGCTCTTAAAAAACTTTTAAAAGCACTCTCAAATGAAGATGTTGCGGCATCGCTCAAGGGAATGAAGATAAGTATAAATATAACTTTGGGTGAGAAGTAGTGAACCATAAATCAGGAGCAATTCTAGTTCTTTCAGGTCCAAGCGGGGCAGGTAAGAGCTCCCTGCTTAATGCAGTTATAGGTGATTTAGGTGAGTGTTACTTCTCAATCTCGACAACTACCCGTCCAATAAGAGAGGGTGAGATTGACGGTGTACACTACCACTTTGTAGATGAGGTTGAATTTAAAAAAGATATAGAAAATGATCTTTTTTTAGAGTATGCCTTTGTACATGGCAACTACTACGGAACATCCATAAAGCCTGTAAAAGAGGCTCTAAAAGAGGGCAAACTTGTAATTTTCGATATAGATGTTCAGGGAAATGCAACCATTATAAATAGACTTGGAGACATTACAACTTCGGTCTTTATCTCCCCTCCAACGCTCTCAGAGTTGAAAAAGCGCCTTGAAGCGCGCTCTACCGACTCAAAAGAGGTTATTGACCGCCGCATTGATATGGCAAAAAGAGAGATTCAGAGAATCAGCGAGTATGACTTTCTTATAGTAAACGACAATTTTGAAGATGCAGCAGAGGTTCTAAAAACAATAGCAAATGCGGCAAGAGTTAAAATTCCGGCAAACGAGATAAATGATTTTGCTAGAAAATGGGAAGATATATAACAATAAGCTCACAATATAGTTGTGATAAGAGAAGTTACAGCTAATTTAGTTATAATTTCGGACTTAAATTTACATAAGGAATAGATATGGGAATGCCTGGCGGACAAGAATTATTAATAATCTTAGCAATTGTAGTATTGCTTTTTGGTGCAAAAAAGATACCTGAATTGGCAAAAGGTCTTGGAAAAGGAATTAAAAACTTTAAAGCTGAGATGAAGAATGACGATGATGAAGAGATAAAAACTGCATCAACGGAGGCTCCTAAAAAAGTAGAGTCTGAAAAAGAGACCGCTGCAAAAGAAACACCAAAAACTACAGAACAAGCGTAACTCTTGAAACAACGAGTATCGGCGCTTTTGCGCGAAAAGTTTGGTCGTGAAGTTGTTTTAGAAAAACCTCGTGACCGCTCTTTCGGTCACTTTGCTACACCCATTGCTTTCTCTATGGCAAAGGAGCTCAGAGAGTCTCCTATGAAAATTGCCGAAGAGTTAGCTTCCTCATTTAATGAATCTGATTTTTTTAGCAGTGTTGATTCCGTAAAAGGTTATCTCAATTTTCGTCTTAGTGAAAATTTTTTAAGCGATTATGCCGCATGGGCGCTTGATAATCCCGACGACTTTGCAAAACAGGAAAAAAATGAAAGAATCCTTTTGGAGTTTGTAAGTGCAAACCCGACGGGACCGCTTCATATAGGTCATGCAAGAGGCGCAGTTTACGGAGATACTCTTTATAGGCTAGCACGTCATTTAGGCTATGATATAACGGCTGAGTACTATGTAAATGATGCCGGAAACCAGATAGATTTGCTTGGTCTCTCCATTCAACTTTACGGACGTGAAAATATACTCAAAGAGAGTGTCGAGTACCCGGAGAGTTACTACAGAGGTGACTATTTGGCTCCTTTGGCAAAAAATGCAGTCGAGAAATTCGGCAAAGAGATTCTGAGTGACGATTCTCGCCAAAAAGAGCTCGCACTCTGGGCAAAAGATGGTGTCATGGAGATTATAAAAAATGATTTGGCAGATACCAAAGTCTTTTTTGACACCTTTGTTTATGAGTCTTCCCTTTATGCAGACTGGGATAGAGTCATGGCAAAAATGGGCGAGGGTGTCTATGAAAAAGAGGGCAAACTCTTTATAGCATCTTCGCAAAAGGGTGATGACTCGGACAGAGTGGTTGTTCGTGAAGATGGGCGTCCTACATATCTTGCCGGCGATATAGTCTATCATAACCAAAAGTTTGAGAGAGGGTATGACCACTACATAAATATCTGGGGAGCGGATCATCACGGATACATAGCGAGGGTAAAAGCCGCTGTTGAATTTTTGGGATACGAGAGCTCTAAGCTTGAAGTGCAGCTTTCTCAAATGGTAAGTCTTTTAAAAGACGGCGAACCATACAAGATGAGCAAGCGTGCGGGCAATGTTATACTTATGAGCGATATTGTAGAGGAGATTGGCTCCGATGCGCTTAGATTTATCTTTGCTTCAAAGAAGAGCGATACCGCTTTAGAGTTTGACATCTCTGAATTTAAAAAACAGGATAGCTCGAACCCTATTTTTTACATCCAGTATGCGCATGCAAGGATCAAAACTATTCTCTCAAAAAGTGATTTGAGTGAAGATGAGATTATGTCTGCGACTCTGAAAAACTTGGATGACAATGCGGATATGCTGATGTTTGACGCACTGCTTTTGCCTGAGATTATTGAAGATGCTTTTAGCTCAAGACAGGTTCAAAAACTTCCTGAGTATCTAAAATCACTTGCGGCATCACTTCATAAGTTCTATTATGATTGCAGAATTATCGGAACAGAAGATGAAGCAAAACTCCTAAAACTTTTAATGGTTGTGGGACTCTCACTCCGCACCGGGCTCTCTTTGATGGGGATAACGGCAAAAGATTACATGACAAAAGAGGAAGATTAAAACATAAGGGCACCTCTAAAAATTCTAGTTACCTTCAGAGGGAATCAAAAAAGATGAGATGGTGTAAAACCTTTTTTGAAGCGTAGCCATAGCTACGGTGATAAAAAGTTTTATGCCATATCGTTTTTTTGAACCCTCCCGTAGGGCGATAGAGAGAAGCCCACACTCTGCGTTGACTCTTTTTGCCTTAGCTACAGCTAGGGCTGCAAAGAGTCGCCTTGATTGTGAACTTCTCTCTATCGCTGAAGGTGGCTAGAGTTTTTAGAGGTGCCCTTAAGGTCGGGGTAGAGTTTTAAGACTTCCCTCAGCTGGGATTTCGTAATCTGTATTAAAATCGGATTTTTACTCTCATCAAGCCAAGAGACTA
>NZ_JACUTS010000033.1 GCF_014859695.1 Sulfurimonas sp.
AAAGAAGTATAATTTGAAATATTTTAAAAGGTGCATATGAATGATAGAGCGATTCTACTTAAAAGAGTACCTCAGTTTTAAAGAGGTTGAACTTGATCTGAAATCGGGGCTTGTAGTTTTTACGGGTCCAAGCGGAAGCGGAAAGTCGATTTTAATGAGTTCAATCTTATCATCATTTGGCAGTGCATCTTCCGACGCATCGCTGTGTGAATCGACAGTTTCTTGGGATTTAGATGCTAATGAGCATGGCATAGAAAATGATGATGTCTATATTTTTAAACATATTAAAAAAGAGAAATCAAGATACTTTATAAATAACCAAAGCCTGCCTAAAAAAGTGATGTCAAGCCTCTCTTCAAACTACTTAAGACATCTTTCTTTAAGAGATTTTAGCGATTTTGAAAACGAAAATCTTCTTTTAATTTTAGATAATAGAATAAAAAAACAAAACCATAATATAGACGCCCTCAAAAATGGGTACAAAGAGGCTTTTTTAGAGCATAAAAGAGTCAAAAAAGAGCTTCTGGTTATTGAAGATGAACAAAAAAGAGTTACTGAATTAAAAGAGTTTGCGGCATTTGAGATTAAAAAGATAGAGAGTGTGAACCCAAAAATATCCGAGGATGAAGAGCTTTTGGAGATTAAAAAAGAGCTCTCCAAAAAGGAGAAGGCACTGGAGGCCATAACCAATGCAAATGCAATTTTTGAGCATGAGCATGGCGTATTTAGCGCGCTGGATGTGTTAAACATAGAGAACTCTTTTTTTAATGATGCCATGAATGAGCTCAGAGCCGTCATGGAGAGTGCAGAGGAGAGGTTTAATGCGCTTGATGAAGTAGATATCGAAGAGGTATTGAACCGCATTGAAGAGTTAAGCGACTTAAAAAGAAGATACGGCGGCATTAAAGAGGCTATTGAGTACAAAGAGCAAAAGATACAAGAGCTACAAAAGTATGAAAATATAGAGATAACCAAAGGCGATTTGGCATCAAGAGAGGCGGCGCTTGAGGCAAAAGTAAAAGATTTGGCAAATAAAATAACTGCTCTTCGCTTGGATGAGCTAAAATTTTTCAGAGATGATTTAAACAGCTACCTAAAAGAGCTCTATCTTCGAGATGCTCAGGTCGAGATAAGGGACGCGGAGTATGGGGTTTTTGGAAAAGATGAGATGCTCCTTAAACTAAATGCTACCGATTTGCAAAAGATTAGTACTGGAGAGTTTAACAGGCTCCGTCTTGCCGTACTGGCTCTAAAATCTGAGTTTATGAACAAAAACGGCGGCGTATTAATGCTTGATGAGATAGATGCAAATCTCAGCGGCGAGGAGTCCATGAGCGTTGCAAAGGTGCTAAAAGAGCTCTCAGGCCATTTTCAAATATTTGTAATCTCACACCAGCCGCAACTTACCTCCATGGGAGACCAGCACTTTTTGGTACATAAAAAAGGCGATGAGTCATATGTGAGAGAACTTGACTTTGATGAGAGAGTTGATGAGATTGCAAGAATAATAAGCGGTGAGAGTATCACGCAAGAGGCTAAGAAGTTTGCAAAAGAGCTGCTGAGTCTACAAAAATAGAGAGAATAGTATGATAATTGACACGCATGTGCACTTAGATGATGAGAGATACAGGGATGATCTGGAGGAAGTGCTCAAAAGAGCCAGAGAGAGCGGGGTAGAGCGCTTTATCATTCCCGGAGCAGATCCAAAAAACCTAAAAAGAGCCGCAGAAATTGCCCAAAACAACAGTGACGTCTATTTCGCAGTAGGTGTGCATCCTTATGATATGGAGTCCTTTAACAATGAGGATTTTAGCGACTTCATAAACCATCCAAAGTGTGTGGCAGTAGGCGAATGCGGACTTGATTACTTTAGACTTGAGGGAACAAACGAAGAGAAAGAGAGAGAAAAAGAGAGACAAAAAGAGGTTTTTATAGCTCAAATCGAGATTGCAAAAAGGCATAAAAAGCCCCTTATTGTGCATATTAGAGATGCTTCAAGAGACTCAAAAGAGATTCTTCTTGCACACAATGCGAAAGAGGTCGGAGGAGTTCTTCACTGCTATAATGCTGATGAGGAGTTATTGAGCCTTGCAAATGAGGGTTTTTACTTTGGAATAGGCGGTGTTTTAACCTTTAAAAATGCAAAAAAATTGCTTCACGCGTTGCCAAAAATTCCAAGTGAAAAACTTTTAATTGAAACGGATGGTCCATACTTGACACCGACTCCGCACAGAGGTGAGAGAAATGAGCCTCTTTACACTACTTTTGTTGCAAAAAAAATGTCCGAACTTTTAGAGATTTCACTCGAAGATATAGAGAAAACAACAACCAAAAACGCCCTAAAACTCTTTAATATTTCTTAATATCATAATCTATTAACTCTATTTAATTTTGATTTAGATAAAATCAACTTCCTAAAATTTAAAATAAGAGTTGCCGTTTTGAAATATTTCTTACTGCTTTTACTGCCGTTTATGTTGAGTGCGAGTCTTAATTTTACCTCTAACCATACCAAAGAGATAGCTATTTTAGAGTCTTTTGATATTGAAGCTTCATTTTTATACGACCCTATTATGAACGATATGAAAAATATCAACATGACTCTCTACAAAGACAAGCGCTTTTTTCAGGCTATGAATGATGCCTACCTCTTTATTCCTGCCATAAAGAGCATTTTAGCTAAGCACGGCATACCGGCTGAGTTCCTCTTTCTTGCCATGGCAGAATCGCACTTTTCCACAAAAGCATATTCGGTAAAAAAAGCTTCTGGATTATGGCAGTTTATGCCCGCAACAGGTAAAATATACGGTCTTAAAATAGATGAGTATGTTGATGAGAGAAGAGATTTAATAAAATCAACCGAAGCAGCAGCAGAGCATCTTAGCGGGCTTTATAAAAAATTCGGCAAGTGGTATTTGGCAGCGATTGCTTATAACTGCGGCGGCGGAAGACTCAGCAGAGCGATAGAGGCTGCAAAAAGTGATGAACTTCATATCTTGCTAGATCCAAAAAAGATGTATATTCCAAGAGAGAGCAGGCTTTACATCAGAAAAATTGTAGCACTTGCGCTAATGGGCAACGATGAGCAGTTTTTGTTAAAGAGTGAGTATGAGCACCTTTTAAACAGAGCAAATGCCTACTCTATATCTACGGTAAGAGTCCCTAGAGGCGAGTCCCTCAAGAGAGTTTCAAAGCTTGTCGGGATACCGCTCTCAGAGCTTCAAAAACTTAACAGACATCTCAAATATGATTTTGCTCCTCCCTATTTAGGGGGCTATGACATATATATTCCATATATAAAACTCTCAGACTTTAAGCAGAAATATTTTGAAGAGAACATTCAAAATATCTACAAAGTTCATGTGGTAAAAAAAGGTGACACTCTTTTTGATATAGGCAAAGAGTATGGCGTTTCTCATAAAATGATTGTGGATTTTAACAACCTTAAAAGCAATGTTTTAAGTCTGAAACAAAAGCTTATTGTTCCTATAGATAACAAAGCAAATATCGAAAAAATAAACAAAAAAATTTATTATCTAGTTAAGAGAGGCGATACTTTGGAGTCGATTTCTCAAGCATATAAAATAAGCGTGAGAAGCATACAGCTTAGAAATAATATAAAAGGCAGTTTAATCAGAGAAGGCGAGAGGCTAAAGCTACATGAATAAACTATCTTTTTTTGTAGCTCTCTTAGTTCTTTTATTGCTTAGCGGATGTAGCACAAGAGGCACTAGAACATATACAAACCTCGGCGAAACAAAAACATACTCCTCCGATAGTCGGTCACATAACTCCGCAATCAATCAAAAAGATTATAAACATCCGACGATGAGACCATATGTTATAAGGGGGATAAAATATTACCCTACAGTCGTGAACGTAGGTGATGAGTTTAGCGGCAACGCAAGCTGGTACGGTCCTGATTTTCATGGCAAGCTGACCTCAAACGGAGAGACGTACAACATGTACGATATGACGGCGGCACACAAGACTCTGCCAATGAATACAATTGTAAAAGTTACAAACAAGAAAAACGGCTTAAGCACAGTCGTTAGAATAAACGACAGAGGTCCTTTTATTGCAACAAGAATTATAGATCTCTCTAATACTGCAGCACGAAAAATAGATATGATTGCTGATGGAACGGCACCGGTTGAAATTGAAATTCTTGGTTTTCACTCAAAAAATCAAAAGAAAGTTCCTCTTCAAGAGCAGCTAAAAGAGTCTCCTCAGGATCAGCAGGCAGACGGATTTGCTCTTCAGATAGCATCGTTTTCAAAATTTGAGGGCGCGCTATTAACTCAGAAAAAGTATGACGATACGGATGGATATAAGACTGTTATCAAAGATATGCAGACACACAACGGCAGAATGTTCAAAGTATGGCTTAAAGGCTTTAGAAGCGAAGAAGAGGCTAGGGATTATAAATCACTTGGAAATTTTAAAAATTCATTTATTGTTAGAGAGGACTAAAAGATGATTACTAAAAGCAGAAAAACAAAAGAGACGGATATAGAAATTTTACTAGAACTTTGCGGGGAGGGCAAGAGCAAGATAAGTACTGGCGTGGGTTTTTTGGACCATATGTTGGAGAGCTTCTCAAAGCACTCGCTTATTGATCTGGAGATCTCATGCAAAGGCGACACGCATATAGATGACCACCACAGCGTAGAGGATGTCGGGATTGTTCTTGGCTCTCTTTTGGCAGAAGCTATATATCCGGTTAAAAATATGGAGCGCTTTGGAAGTGCCAATATTGTCATGGATGAGGCTTGCGTTAGTTGTGATTTGGATCTAAGCAATCGCCCATATTTGGTTTATGAGGTTAATGTGGCGGGCAAAGTGGGGCAGTTTGATACGGAGCTTGTTGAAGAGTTTTTCAGAGCCCTTGTCTTAAATGCAAGAATAAGCACGCACATTGTAGCTCTTAGAGGCAAAAACAAGCATCACATCATTGAAGCTGCTTTCAAATCACTTGCAGTTGCCCTTCGTCGAGCGATGCAAACCAATGAGAGAGTGGGCATTCCAAGCACGAAAGATATGCTGTGATTAAGCTTATTGTTTTAGATGTTGACGGCTGCTTGACAAATGGAGATATTATATACACATCTGGCGGCGATGAGATTAAGCATTTCAACGTAAAAGACGGCTTGGCTATAAGCTCATGGATAAAAATGGGCTTTCATGCTGCAATTATAACGGGAAGAGAGTCTAAAATAGTTGAAAAAAGAGCAAATGAGCTCGGAATAAAGCATCTCTTTCAACATGTTAAAGATAAAGAGAGTGCACTAAAAGAGCTTGCGAGCAAACTTGGGTTAAAGAGCTATGAAGTCGCAGTTATAGGCGATGATCTAAACGACTACAAGATGCTTAAATTTGCCGGTAGAAGTTTTACTCCAAAAGATGGCGTAAAAGAGGTTAGAGAACTTGTTGACACTGTTTTGTCACAAAATGGCGGGGATGGCGCTGTAAGAGAGATGATAGATATTTTAGTAGATGAGAACGATGCAAAAGATGAGTTTTTGTCCATGTGGATGTAGATTTTGAATATAAACTACTTTTTTATATTTTTTTCACTCTGCTTGCTGATGATTCTATTTCTGTTTAAACCGATGGAGATTAAACAGCATGTGTTTAAAGAGGTGCCGCTATTTACAATCTCCAATTTTACTATGCATGAGCTAGACCAAAAAGGGTTGGTAACATTGATGAACGGGAGCAAAGCTGCTAGGTTTACAGATAGATATACGGTTGAAGAGATGGACTATACGGACAACTCAAAAGAGTATATGGCAAATATGAAAGCAAACAGCGGAGTCTACAAAAACGAGGTTGTGCATCTAAATGGAGAGATACTCTATGTCAGAGAAGACGGTCTGACTTTTGAGACGCAAAAAGCGGTCTATAACAAAAAAACGGCCATTGCTACTGCGGATGGCGATTTTGTACTCTATAGGGGTGCAAATAGAGTAACAGGAGAGAAGTTAAAGTATAATAACTCTTTAGAAAAAATAGAGTCAAAAAATGTAAACGCGATATATAAATTTGAAGAGAGTAAGAGATGAAAAAAACAATTTTTTTAACAATTTTTTTAACAGCAGCGCTGTTTTCACAAGAGCTAAAGGTAAAAGCCAAGCTATTTAATGCGGACCAAAAAACAGGTGTGTCTGTTTTTGAAGGTGACGTGAATATCATAAGAGGCAGCGATGAATTAAACGCATCGATTGTTACTATCTACACAAATGAGAAGCAAGAGCCTATAAAATTTATTGCAGAAGGTAACGCCTCTTTTAAAATCAAGACGCTAGATGGTGCGCTTTATGAAGGAAAAGCTCAAAAAGTGATCTATCTTCCACAGGAGAAGGAGTATCACTTTTCTAAAGAGGTTCATCTAAAGCAGATCAATGAAAAAAAAGAGATTATAGGAGACGAAGTTGTCCTTAAAACTATAGAGGGCAAAGCTTATGCAAAAGGTGCAGAAAAAGAGCCGGTCATTATGATATTTAATATGGCACAAGATAGCAATAAGAGCAAAAATGATTGAGATAGTTGACGCAAAGTTTGTCACATCGGCGGCAAATATAAACGGGGCACCCGAGAGTGAAGAGCAGAACGAAGTTGTTTTTATGGCGCGCTCAAATGTCGGCAAAAGCTCACTGCTTAATGCGCTTAGCAACCATAAAGGTTTGGCTAAAGTCTCTTCCACTCCGGGAAAAACAAGACTTATTAACTATTTTGATGTCACTTTTATGGATAGAGAAGACTCTTCAAAAACTTTACTAAAGTTTGTCGATTTGCCAGGTTTTGGATACGCAAAAGTATCAAAATCAATAAAATATGACTGGGAGAAGAATCTAACTGATTACATATCTCAGAGAAAGCAGATAAAACTTTTTATCCATCTGATTGATTGCAGACATCCACACCTAGAGATTGACAATTCGGTAAGCGATTTCTTGCTTGAACATGCTGATGAAACACAACAAATAATGCAGATTTTTACAAAGATAGACAAACTAAATCAAAAAGAGCAAAATGCTCTTAAAAAAGAGTTTCCTCAAGCTTTGATGGTTTCAAGCTCCAAAAAAAGAGGTATGCAAAAGATTGTAACCATAATATACGACATTTTAAAAGGGGCGTCGGATGAGTGAGGTTGAGTTTTCTAAAGCGAAGCTCTCAGATATACAAATGATGCAAACACTTGTTATCCCTGAAGTAGAATCCGGTCTTATTTTAGCTAGAAGTTCGGATGAGATAGCGACAAATATAAGATCATATATACTTGCAAAAGAGGATGGGGAGATTGTAGGTTTTTGCGCTCTACATATCCACACTCCTTCACTTGCAGAAATTAGATCTCTTGTTGTTAAAGAGAGTAGAAGAGGACGTAAAATCGGAGAAAATTTAGTACTAAGAGCAGTAGAGGATGCTCGAATGCTCGGTCTGCAAAAGGTTCTAAGTTTAACGTATAGACAACAGTTTTTCCAAAACCTCGGGTTTGTCGAAATTCCAAAAGAGTCACTGCCTGAGCATAAAATCTGGGCTGACTGTATTAAATGTAAACACTTTCCGGTATGCAACGAAGTATCTCTAATCAAAACTCTTTAACACCGCTTCTATACGCGGCGTTGTTTATTATATATACCGCACTAAGCGGTATATACGTTTTTCTGCCCCCTCTTTTTGCACTTATTTATCTTTTTTTCGCAAAAGCGATTAAGAGAGAAGATGTTTTTTCGCTCTTTCTGGTAGCGATATGTCTGCTTTTTTTTGAAGCGCAAAATAGCTATATGCTCTTTAGCACCATCATATATTTTGCATTTATACATAGATATATTGTCCCAAAAATAAAGCAAAATTTCAATTGTAACGTATGTGTAAATTTCTCTATCTCACTCTTGGTATACGTTGGTTTTTTTCTCTTCTATTCTCTTTTGTCCAATATATTTTTGCTTCCAATGCCTAGCCTAAGCTACTATGTGCTTTACTATGTGGCTGTAGAATTTTTAATATTGAGCTTATTATGAAAGTAAAATTTATACTTTTTGTATTTATTGCAACATGGCTAGCACTCTTGGTAAGAGTTTTTGTGCTCTCTGTGGAATCAAATATCTATTATGAGAAGCTATCTTATGACAATACGATAAAAACCGAACAGATAGCGCCTGTTAGGGGAGAGATACTAGATGTTAACAATAAACCAATCGCAATAAACGAGCTTGGTTTTAAGATACAGCTAGCTCCACATCTTACTCTGAAAAAAAATCAGTATATTTTCGATGAGGAGATAAATACTCTTCTTAAACTACTGCCAAATCTAGATAGAGAAAAAATTATAAAAGACTACAAAAAAGAGGACTCCTACTACAATCACAACTTCATAGATGTTGTAGACTTTGTCTCATACGAAGAGATTATGCCTGTTTACTCGATTCTAAATCTTAGAGAGAAAATAAATATTGTTTCATCTCCAAAAAGATTTTATCCCTATAACGAAGTAGCGGCGCACTCTATAGGATATGTGTCACGTGCAAATAAAAGTGACATAAAAGATGACAAGCTTCAAGAGCTAATAGGTTATACCGGCAAATCAGGCATAGAGAAATATTATAACACCTACCTGCAGGGAGTAGCCGGAAAAAGAGAGATAAAAGTAAATGCAAACAATCAAGAGATAGAAGAGCTCTCAAGCAAGGCTGCTATAGAAAATAAAAAATTAACATTAAATATAGACATTGAACTTCAAAAATATATCTCTTCACTTTTTGCCAATAAATCAGGAGCTGTAGTTGTTATGGGTGTGGATGGTGCCATTTTATCGGCAAGCAGTTTTCCAGAATATAATCTTAACACATTTGTGACGGGCATTAGCTATAAAGAGTGGGACAGATTCTCAAACAGCCTTGAAAAACCTTTTACAAACAAACTTATTCATGGACTTTATCCACCCGGTTCAGTTATAAAAACAGGACTTGGACTTATCTATATAACCTCACCTGAAATCGGTCCAAATTGGGGAGTTCACTGCACAGCATCAATGCCGCTTGGCAAAAGGGTATTTAGATGTTGGAAAAGGGACGGACATGGAGATACCGGCATAACAAAAGCCATACGAGAGAGCTGTGATGACTTTTTTTACAAAGGAAGCATTCAGCTTGGTATCAAGAAGATGAGCGATGGGCTTATCAGATACGGTCTTGGCAGAAAAACAGGTGTTGATTTACCAAATGAATTTATTGGCACCGTACCCTCAAGGGAGTGGAAAAGAGAAAAATACGACAAACCATGGTATATAGGAGAGACGGTAAATACCTCAATCGGGCAAGGTGATTTTCTAACTACACCTATGCAGATAGCGCAGTTTACGGCACTTATGGCAACGGCTAAACTTCCTCGTCCGCAATTTGCAAAAAAGATAGGAGATGTGGAGATTAAGCCGGAGTTTGAAGAGGTACTCAATGAAGATGAGTTAAAAAAACTTCCAATTATCCAAAAAGCGATGTATGAAGTTTGTAATTACCCAAGCGGAACGGCAACTTCCTATCTAAGCTCAAAAGTCAAGATTGCAGGCAAAACAGGAACAGCACAAGTTGTTGGCATTCTGCAAGATATAAAAAAGAGAGAACTGGAGCATGAGATGGAGTACTACACCCGCTCTCACGCTTGGTTCACAACTTACGGACCGTACAAAAATCCAAAATATGTAGTTTTAGTCATGGTTGAACATGGTGGACATGGTGGTTCGGCAGCGGGTAAAATAGTTTCAGATATTTATAACAAGCTTTTGGAGATGGGATATATTGAACAGTAGAAGCCATATGCAAAGATGTAGCTTAGAGAAACTTTTCTAAAGAAACTCATAATGAGTTTTCTAAAGAAACTTATACTGCGTTTTCTAAAGAAACTTATACTGCGTTTTGTATAAAAAGAGCTAATATTATGAGTAAAAATATAGCTCCGACTCTGTTATAGAGTTTGTTTGCCAAGATAAAAACAAGGGCAATAGAAGCTGCTGCCATTATAAGTAGATCAAACTTTGTTGCCACAAGGTCTACTATCAGCGGGCTTACAAGCGATGCAGAACCAAGCACCATTGAGAAGTTTGCAACATTTGAACCTATGATATTTCCTATGCTCATCTCTGCGTTGCCCTTTTTTATGGCTACAATTGAGACAACAAGCTCAGGAAGTGATGTCCCAAGAGCTATAAGAAAAAGACCTATAATCCACTCGCTGATACCAAAAGATCTTGCTATATTTGTGCCGCTCTCCACAACGAAATTTGCTCCGCCGATAGTTAGCACAAATCCGACAAGAAGAAGCGCTATTGTCAAACCCCAGTTGAATTTTTCTCTCACAAGCTCTTCATCGATGTCGCTCTGGAGAGTCTCTTTTGAACTTCCAAATAAAAATATAAGATAAGAGGTCATTAAAAGCAGATATAAAACTCCGTCCACTCTGCTTATCTCGCCGTCTTGAATCATTATAAAAAAGATTACCACGGGAATAACCACCCAAGCACTGTCTAAAGAGAAGAGGTCTCTTTTTGGAACCATCTTTTTGGAGATGAAAAAAACAATTCCAAGTACAAGAGTAATGTTAAAAATAACACTGCCCACAACATTTGCAACCGCCATTTCGCTTTTGCCTGCATATGATGCCATCATGGAAGCAGCCATTTCAGGAAGAGATGTTCCAAAGGCTATAAGAGTAGCGCCGATGACATAGTGAGATATATCAAAATGTAGAGCTATGCGCTCGGACTCCTTTATGACAAAGTCGGCTCCATAAATAAGAGCCGTCATAGCCGCTATAAAGATTACAAAATCCATACGCTTTATCCTTGTGTTCTGATTATTAAGCTTTTTGGCAGATTAAACTTCTCGATAAGCTCTGCCTCTTTTTTTCTCATCTCTCCGTTGTCAACCTCATGGTCATAACCAAGAAGATGCAGCACTCCATGAATAAAGAGAAGTGTGAGCTCATCGTCTGTACTATGCCCAAACTCCTTTGCGCCCGCTTCTACATGCGAAGATGAGATAACTATACTTCCAAGAGGGCTCATAGGCATCTCTTCATATGGAAAACTAAGGACGTCGGTGTCTTTGTCTATATTGCGATGCGTCTTGTTTATCTCTCTCATCTCATCGCTGTTTGTAAGGATGAACTCTATCTCTTTTTTTGTAAGAGAATCTGCTATGGCATCTATGACGAGGGTATCAATCTGTAAGGAAGTTCTGTTATCTAGTTCAATCATGGGCGAATTATAGCAAATATAGTAAACAAATTATGTTAAAATATTTTTATGATAAAGAAAAATAAAATAGCGCTCTGTATCATGAGTGGCGGTATGGATTCAACGCTTAGCGCATATATGATGCAGAAAATGGGTTATGAGATTGTTGCTCTGCACTTTAATTATGCACAGAGAACAGAGACAAAAGAGTTGGCGTGTTTTCATGCCATATGTGATGAGCTGAAAGTTATAAGCAGGTATGTTTTAGATTTGGACTTTTTTGCTCAAATCGGCGCTTCTGCTCTGACTGATAAAAACATAGAGGTTCCAACGGGTGGCATACAAGAGGGTGTACCCGTTACCTACGTACCTTTTAGAAACGGTATATTTTTAAGTATGGCAGCAGCGCTAGCAGAGAAAGAGGGTGCCGAGGCTATTGCCATAGGCGTTGTAGAAGAGGATAGCAGCGGATACCCGGACTGCAGAGAGTCTTTTATACAAAGTATGCAGCAAACTATAAATCTAGGCACAAAAGATGAGACAAATATTGTGATTGAGATGCCTCTCGTGCATCTGAAAAAGTCACAAATAGTCAAACATGCGCTTGAACTCAATGTTCCTCTTAATCTTACATGGAGTTGTTACAAAAGCGAAGACAAAGCATGTGGAGTCTGCGACAGCTGCCGTTTGCGACTAAAAGGCTTTAAAGAAGCCGGAGTAAAAGATCCGATTGAGTACCAATAAAATAAGATTTAACGATTTAGAGATTTTACATCTCTGCAAACCAAGTCTAAAAAACAGCTATATCAGCGTGAAAAAAAACGGAGATATTACGCTTAAAACACCAAGGGTATCAGAGAGCTATATAGAGAACCTTCTTTCAAAAAGAGAGTCGTGGATAAGAAAACAGTTAAAAATAGTAGAAGAGAATCTGCCAAAAACCCACAATCTCCAAGATGAAGTTCTGCTATTTGGAGAGCTATTTAGCATAGACAGCGATGAAGCGAGTGAATTAAGAGAGTATCTGAAAAAAATAGATATCTCAAAAATTGATCCTATTTTAAAATGCTATGACAAATACTACAAAAATTACGCAAAAAACTATCTTACCCAAAGAGCAGAGCACTACGCCAAAGAGATGGCTCTAAGCTACAGCGACATAAAGTTCAAAAAGATGAGAAGCAGGTGGGGAAGTTGCAGCTCAAGAGGCACAATAACTTTTAATACCGAACTTATCAAGATAGATAAAAGGCTCATCGATTTTGTCGTTGTACATGAGTTGGCTCATTTAGTGCATATGAACCACTCCAAAAAATTTCACGACCTGGTTAGTCAATATACTCCGGATTCTCGCGCGTTGAATCAAGAGTTAAAACATCTCTCTCTTGGATTCTAAAATGAGTGAGTTTATACGTGCTTGATGGCGACCACAACATCCATCCGCTTGTATTTGTGTCGGCTGTAGCTCTTATCTGCTCGTTTATTTCAAAGTAGTTATACTCTATTTTTCTATGCGCATAATCTTTAAAAGATTGCAGCCACGGTCTGAGCCTTTTTGACTCAATTTGCTCCTCAATATTTTTTAAACTTTTATAGATAACCATATGCGGATGCTCGGATGGATTTTCAAGTCCGAATGACCCTTTAGAGAATCCCGAAGGGTAGAGCATAGGAGAGATATAGTCTGCATATTTAGCGAGCGGCTCTATCATCTGTCCGATTCCCATATCATGGTCTTCCCAGCAGATATTTCCATAGGTGTCTACAGAGATAAAAACGCCATATTTTCTAAGTCTGTTTTGTGCCAGTTTTAAAAAATCGCTTATCGCTTTAATGCGGTTCTGCTGTGTGCTCTCTTTTGAAAAACTAAGCCCATCTTTTGCGGGAAAGCGTATGTAGTCAAAATTTATCTCATCGAAACCTACTTTTGCAGCATCTTCGGCGATTGAAACCGTATATTCGTGCGCTCTTTTGTCAAAAGGGTCAACCCAAGCCATCTCATCATGATTTCTCCAGAGAGTTCCATCCCTCTTTTTGATTGCATATTCAGGATTATTGGAAGCTTGAAGCTCATCTTTAAATGTCACTATTCTTGCAATAGTGTATATGTTTTTGGACTTCATCAGCTTCATAAACTGCTCGATATCCCTGTTTGTTCTATCATTGTGCGCACCGTAGCTGTTTGCCTTTTCAAAAGAGGTTTTATATGAGGTTGAACCATACTCGCTCTTAACATCAACAACGATGGAGTTTATCTCTGTTCTGTCTATAATCTCTAAGATCTCTTTGAGTCTAGGAGAGTTGTTGCTGGCACGCCAAAAGCTCAGATAAAGAGCTTTAACAGTTATAGGTTCCAGCTTAGCAATCGTGTCGTTATCTTCATCTTTATCTAATTTATACGGTCTGTATCCGTACGCTTTTATAAAGATTTTATCTTCGTTGCTATCAATAAAAAAAGTTCCATTCTCATCGCTTTTTACACTCAAACATGAGTCGTTTACGGTAGCATTGCCTATAGGAAGGGATGTTGTTTTGTCAATAATTGTTCCGCTAAATGAGCCCCACAAAAAGGTCTCAAGCAGAAAAGAATAGAGTAATAAATTTCTCAAAATAACAACACCTTTTTTATCTCTCATTTAAAAAATACCTCAAACTTGCATCACTCCACTCTCTACAAAGCTCTAAATAGCTCTCAATAGAGCTATAAACCTTTTTAAAATCGTCGTTTTTCTCGCTAAGCTCAGCTATAACTTCCTTAAGAGCTCTTTTTCCCTCATCTACGACATCTGCCGGAAACTGATGCATTGAGATATTCAGCTCTTTTAGCTGTTTTAGTGCTTTGATATTTTCGCTGTGAAACTCATACGCCATATTTGAGTTCATCTCGCTTGCTGCGACCTCTATCATAGATTGTTGCTCAAAAGACAACTTAGCATAAAACTGTTTGTTAAATGTAAGCTCTAAAATTGAGCCCGGTTCATGCCACCCCGAGTAGTAGTGCGGCGCAACCTTATAAAATCCCATCTTAATATCAAGTGCGGGTCCAACCCATTCTGTCGCATCGATAACTCCGCGCTCGAGTGAAGTATATATCTCCCCCGCAGGAAGCAAGACCGAGTTTACTCCCATTTTAGAGAAGACCTCTCCGCCAAGACCGGGGATTCTCATCTTAAGTCCCTGCATGTCAGCGAGTGATTTTATCTCACTTCTAAACCATCCACCCATTTGGATGTTGGTATTTCCGCCCATAAACGGATGAAGGTTGTATCTTGCATACTGCTCTCGCCACAGCTCCATCCCGCCGCCAAAGAGCATCCATGAGTTTATCTCCTCTGCTGTAAAACCAAAAGGGATGCCGCTGTAGAGTGAAAAAGCGCTGTTTTTTCCCTTCCAGTAGTATGGTCCAGAGTGAAAAGCATCGATCTGACCGCTAGAACAGGCATCAAAGACCGCTAAATCCGGTATAAGAACATTTTTAGGGTATATCTTAACGTCTAACGAGCCGCCGCTTATATCTTTTAATCTCTTTGCCATTCTTTCAACACCGACACCCATAATAGGAAAACTTGCAGGCCAACTCGTTGCGAGTTTGATGGTAGTTTTTTTATTTTTGTTGATATTTACTCTTTTTGTACCGCTCTCACTTTTTTCTGGGTGTTTAGAATAGTCGATTGCTTCTCTATTTTTCTCGTTGCATCCTACCAAAACGATGGAAGCAGACGCTGTTGTAGCGGTTGTAAAAAAGTCTCTTCTATTCATTATCTTCTTTCCGATTTGAAAATTTCTAATATTATCATTGTATCTAAAAATCCATTATGAGCTGAGTCTGCCGAGAGAGCGGTTTATTGAGTATCGATTTATCGACACCGGCAATAAGAGCAAAATGAAAACTGTTCTCTTTTAGTATATTTAGAATATCTCTCTCGTTTTTGTAACTAAAAATATTTTCACTCCTCTCTTGCTTTGCATGAGAGGGAACAATAAAGATGATTTTTGCCCATGATGCGTGGCGCTCTAAAAAAAGAATCTGTGAATCTATAAGAGTGACATTTGGTTCAAAAATAAGCACCTTATCGCTTGTGCCGAAGTTTTTAACTTCAAGTTTTTTGTTTGTAAAAACAGCTTCAAAGTGCTCTATGGGAGTAAATTTTTTGAGTTTATAGTTTATCTTTGCCGTTTTAAAAAAGTGCAGCAACTCTTCTAAATAGGAGATAAAAAAAGGAGAAATTAGCTGCCTCTCATAAAATATATTATCATAAATAAACGATGTCTCAAAAAGCGTCTGCTCCATAATCTCGATGGGGGCAAAAGGTCTTTTTGGGACTGTTTTTACGGCTGCAAATATAGCACGGTCTGTTAGAGCAGGGCAAAAGAGCACGATGCTTCTGTTTTGTATCTCCCACAAACTCCTAAAAAGTGATCTTAAATCACCTCTTAGCGGGAGAAAGTTTGTCTCTGTAATTACCTGCATGGAGAGTTTGAGCACAATCTCGTTGCACTCATAAGCTACAACCTCTTTTTCAATCATCTTAAATCGAAGAAGTTTTTTCAAGGCTACATCAAGAGACTCAACTCTTATCCATGCAATTTCAGAGTCAATTACCACAGTTGTTTTTTCAAACACAATACCATAGGCACCGTTTGCAACAGCTAAAGCAATATCGTCATAATCATAGGCAAAAAAAAGGTCGCCTCTTTTTACTTTTATAGCCTCAAAAACAATGTTTTCAAAGCTATATATGCATGGCTCATTTAGAAGAGTAGCTTGTGTAAGTGCTAGAAAGTTTTCAAGTCTCATCCAATCGGCGTGCCTGCTTTTTTAGGTTTTTCAGGTCTTACTAAACATAGACCATCTTCATCCTTTGCAGCAAGAAGCATTCCTTCTGAGATCATACCCATAAGTTTTGCAGGTTTTAGATTGGCAACAACACAAACCTGCGTATTTAGCAGAGACTCCGCTGTATAAAATTCTCTGATTCCGGCAACGACCTGTCTTGGTTTTTCTTCACCCAAATCAACCTGAAGCTTTAAGAGTTTTTTGCTCTTTGGAACATCCTCGGCTTCTACGATTACTCCAACTTTTAGCAATGTCTCAAAAAACTGTCCAATCTCAATAAGATTATCTTCCTCTTTTTGGTTATCCTGCTCTTTGGCACTCTCTTCGGTAACATTTGGCTGAGCCAGAGGAGCTTCAGGCATAAGCGGCTCTTCAACGCGCGGAAAAAGTGGAGGGACAGGCTTGATATTAAATAATTTTAAGAGTTTCTTATCCTCGATTAGCTCTCTGTAGCTTGCATTATCGATATTGAAATTCAAAGCATCTGCAATAGTATTTGTAGTTTTTGGCATAACAGGGTGGAGCATAATAGAGGCTTTTGCCAAAATATTTGCAACAAGAGCGACCGTAGCCAGCGCTTCATCTCTTCTGCCTTCTTTCATTTTAACCCACGGAGCATGCTCTTCTATGGCTTTGTTTGCGATTGAAAAGAGCTTCCACAACTCCTCAAGATATCTGTGAGTCTGCAGGTTCTCCATAAATGTATCAAGAGAGTCTAGAACAACATTCATCGCGTCTACTTCTTTTGTGTGGTATTTTAAAACATCCACGCTGTCAATCTCAAGGTCTGAATATTTGCCGCTCATGCCGATAATACGGTTGAGTAGATTACCCAAGTCGTTGCTAAGCTCAGAATTTATTCTGTCAATAAATGCTCTTTGGGAAAAGTCGCCGTCTTGCCCAAAAGGCACCTCTCTGAGCATAAAATATCTTAAGTTCTCAACACCGTAAGCATTAGCAACTTCTCTAGGAGAGACAACATTGCCTTTTGATTTACTCATCTTTTCGCCGTCTCTTGTCCACCATCCATGTGCGCCGATATGCTGCGGAAGAGGGAGGTCAAGACTCATTAAAAATGCAGGCCAGTAGATGGCATGAAAACGGAGAATATCTTTACCTACAAACTGCACCGATGCCGGCCAGTAATGCATATTTGCATCATCATTTGGGTAACCAAGTGCAGTAATATAGTTTAAAAGTGCATCAAGCCACACATACATTACATGCTTGTCATCTTTGATTGACTCAGGCATTTTTACGCCCCAAGTAAATGATGTTCTTGTCACGGAGAGGTCACGAAGACCGCCTTTTACGAAGTTTATAACCTCATTTGCACGAGAACGCGGCATGATGAAATCAGGATTGTCAGCATAGTGTTTTAGGAGTGCGTCTTCATATTTTGAGAGTCTAAAAAAGTAGCTCTCCTCTTTGATGATATTTGTGCTTCTGCCGCAGTCGGGGCAAAATTCACCATCAACAAGCTGCATCTCCGTAAAAAATGTCTCACAGCTAACACAGTAGTGACCCTCATAAAAATCTTTGTAAATATCGCCTTTGTTATACATGGCTTCAAAAGCTTTTTGAACACCTTTTTTATGATCTTCATCAGTTGTGCGGATAAACTTGTCGTAACTTATCCCAAATTCATCCCAAAGATTTTTAAAACCGGCACTAATCTCATCGGCGAACTGCTGTGTTGGCTTAGAGTTTTTTTGCGCAGACTCTTCTATCTTTTGACCGTGCTCATCAGTTCCGGTCAAAAAGTAGGTGTCTTCACCTTTTAGCTTCTCATATCTAGCCATAGTGTCTGCTATAAAAGTTGTATAGGCATGTCCTATGTGCGCCTCGCCGTTTACGTAATAGATAGGTGTTGTTATATATTTACTCAATTTTTTCTCCTTAAAATTCAAATCCGCCGGTATCACCTTTGGACATGCTGTTGTAAACAGCTTTTACATAGTTGTTTCTTAGCTCACAATCTAAATAGAGCTCGCAACTGCTACAGCTTGCCGAGTGCTTCTCTTTTTGACATTTATGCAGTTTCTCTATCATCTCATCAAGATAAAGCTCAAATTTGTCCATCTCTAGCGCATCAGTTGTTTGCATAGACTTCTTTTACTCTTTGTATCTCATATTTGGAGCCGAAAAAACATGGCGATGTGTCATGTATATGAGCAAAATCGAGTTCCATCAAATCTTTTTTGCCATCAATCGCCTCACCGCCGGCAGTTTTAAAGATAAATGCAAAAGGAAATACCTCAAAAAGTTTGCGAAGCTTGCCATCAGGCTTGTCTGAAGTTCCCGGATAACTAAAAAGCCCACCGCCTTTTAGAAGAATCTGGTGCAGATCAGGTACCATTCCGCCTGAGTATCTCAGACGATAACCCTCTGCAAAGAAGCTCTCTACTAGCTCTTTGTGGTAAGGTTTCCAGTTCTGTTGTGTTCCGCCCGGTGCGTTTAGCTTCCCTTTTTCATTAAGACGGATCTCTTTTATAAACTCAAACTCTGCACCTTGGAGCAGATGAAGCTTTGCTTTGTTGTGCGCAAAAACCATCTCCACGCGAGGTCCAAAAACAACGTAGCATGAGGCAACCATATTTTGCGTGCCAAAGCCGTTCTCGTATATGCCGAAAATCGAGCCGACGCTTAGATTTACATCTATCAAAGATGAGCCGTCAAGCGGGTCATAGGCAATAAAGTATCTTCCCTCTTTATGCAACATGAGCTCTTTCTCTTTCTCTTCACTTGCAATCGTATGGATAGACGCTACGTTTGAGAACTCCTCTTCAACAATCATATCGCATTTAATATCAAGCTGAAGCTGCGTCTCTCCTGAGCTGTTCTCCTGTTGCGAATAACCGATATCTTTCGTATCTATTGCATCTTTAATTCTAATAGCCGTTCTTTGTATGGCACTAAATATATCAGTCATCTCTCTTACACTTCCTTTGCATTTTTAAATATCCACTCTATTACATCTTCGCAGTTGTTTATATCTAGAACATCAACGTTTTGAGGCAATTTATAATTATTCAAATCTATACTGCCATCAATCGCAAGCGCATCCATATACGGAAAATAATCCTCATCCAAAGTATCTCTAAATATGCTTATTCTAGGAAGAGGCAGATTTTTCAATCCCTCTACAAGCAGAATATCAAAGTCATTAAAGAGTCTAATCATCTCATCAAGTTCTTTGTGTCTGTTTGAAAAGTAGGTGGTGCGATTTGGGGAGGTTACGATAACCTCTGCACCTGTGTCTGAAAACTTGTAACTGTCTTTTCCCTCAACATCAAAACGAGCTTTATCTTTGGGGTCATGCTTAATAATAGCGACCTCTTTTTTAAAGTCGTGAATAAGTTTTCTCGCAACTTTTAAAATAAGTGTCGTTTTTCCGCTGTTTGACGGACCTGTAAATGCAACTGCTAATCTTTTTTTCAATTTTATTACTTTGTGAAAATTTAAGTGATTATACAAAATAGTCGTTAAAAGCTTGTTTAATAAGATATAATTCTGCGATTATTTAGAGGAATTTGATTGAAAACTATTTTTACTATTTTTACTATTTTAATACTTTTTAGTGGCTGTTCTAGAAAAGACGCTTTTTTTGGATTTACTATGGAAAAAGATCAGGAACTAAGCGCCTCTAGTCTGCAAAGCTCAAAAATTGTATCAAAAGAGGGCACAATAAGCGGTATTTTTTCCATAATATATTTAAATGAAGTCTATCCAAAATCATTCAATCAAAATGAGTATTTTTTTGTATTTATGTTTACAAAAGAGTCCAAAGAGCTTTATAGCCCGAAAAATCCGAAGGATGCAGACATGAGACTTAAATTGAACTCAAAACTGCCTATTAAAGTAGAAAAATTGCCTCAAGAAAATCAATTTTCTCATCTAGTAGATACAAAAAATGACTGGAATCAATACTATCTTGTAGCGTTTGAGCAATCAGCTACAATAAATCTTACCCTTGATGACAACACGTCATCTTCAAGGGTTATAAAATATAAAAAAGAGTAGAAGTTTTCACACACTCCTAAAGAGCGCGCAAAAGAGCACCAAGAAAAACGATGATTATCTGTAGTACTACTATGATTATTAGCGGTGCTAAATCAAGACCGTTGAAATTCGTCCTTATATACCTTTTAACAAGTGCGTATGCGGGATTTGTTATTCTATATAAAAACTGAACAATCGGATTGAATGGGTCAGGATTTACGAAGCTAAGCAGAGCGGTTATAATAACAACCCACATGTATATAGTGATAAACGTAAGAGCTATCGCCCCGATGCCTTGAACTATCTCTATTAAAATACTCATTTTACAATCTCCCCTATATAGTTTTTAATATATTTATATACAGCGGCAATGTCAGGACCGTGTTCTACGCCCGTGAGTAAAATACGCAATGGCTTGAAAAGGTTTTTGCCCTTTAATCCAGACTCATTCATAATATAATTTTTAAAATCTTCATACTCCTCAAAGTAGGGCGCATCTTTAACAATTTTAACTATTGTCTGGGCATACTCTTTAAACTCATCGGGAATATCTTTCTTGGCAAAGATAGAAGCTATTTTAGCTTTTAGCTCCTTAGTCGTATTTGACTCTTCTAGATATATTTTTGCAAGCTCTCCTATATTTTCATCGGCGAAACCGACATAGCGAGAGAGCTCTTTTGGCTCAAGCATTTTAATATGCTCTCTGTTTATATGCTTGAGCATATTTATATCAAAACGGGCAGGGGACTTTGCTATGTTTTTCAAGTCAAACCACTCTATAGCCTCTGCCAGATGAAAAATCTCTTTCGGCGGTTTGTTTCCCATCAGTATGAGATAGTTTGCGATGGCTGAGGGCAGGTACCCTTCTTCAAGAAGCCATTTAACACTAGAAGCATCATCTCTCTTGCTCATCTTCTTGCCGTTGTCGTTCAATATTATCGGTAGGTGTGCGTACTCTATTTTTTTGTGGTACCCAAGCGCTTCTCTGATAAGAATCTGCTTTGGAGTGTTGCTCACATGGTCTTCTCCGCGAATAATCAGTGATACATCACTTAACATATCATCAACCGCACATGCAAAGTTGTACATAGGAGTTTTATCCTGTCTTAAAATTATGAAGCTGTCTATCTCATTGGCTTCAAATTTTATCTCGCCCTTGATATGGTCTTTTACGATGATGGCTTCCATGGGTTTTCTTATTCTTACCGTAAAAGGACTCTCGTTATCAATAACAAGCTCGTCCGGAAGGGATGCGCATGCGTCGTCATATCTGTATGCAGTTTTACTATTTTTAGCTTCTTCTCTTTTATTATCCAGCCACGCTGATGAGCAAAAACAGTTAAATGCTTTTAGCTCATGCAGAAGCTGCAGTGCCATAGCAGAGTGAAAACGCTTATTGTTGCTTTGATACATGACTTGAGAGTATTCGATACCAAAAAGATTTAAAATATCAAGTATCTCCTGATCTTTGCCCTCTATATTTCTCTCTTTGTCTGTATCTTCGATTCTAATAATCAGCTCTTCATTTCTCTGTTTTGATACGATGTAGTTAAATATGGCAACTCTTAAATTGCCGATATGCATATCACCTGTGGGACTTGGCGCAAATCTTAACATTAAAATTCCTAAAATAGTTTTTTGTGATTTTATCTAACTTTAGCTGAGGAGATGTTTTATTTTGGATTGTTTTAAATGATGAAGTGGTGACCCCGAGGAGAATTGAACTCCTGTAACATGGATGAAAACCATGGATCCTTACCGCTAGACGACGGGGCCACTTTTGTCAGTCTTGTTTACTGAGCCGAAATTATATAGATTTAATTCTTAATAAAGTATAAAATCCAGCCGACTCTGTAAACAAAAT
>NZ_JACUTS010000127.1 GCF_014859695.1 Sulfurimonas sp.
ACAATCATAATTTTATAAACTTCTTTCTAATATACTTAATTAAAATCTCTTTGAAATAAAATTTATATATAATCAACTAATTACTTTTTATGGGGATTCTAATGATACTTAATAATGACTGGCATATTTTTTTAGAAAATGAATTATCAAAAGATTACTTTATAAAACTTCAGCAATTTATAGAGTTGGAGTATAAAATAAAAACAGTATTTCCTAAATATGAAAATATTTTTAGAGCTTTTAATCTGCTTCATCCGAATGATGTAAAAGTTGTAATAATAGGGCAGGATCCATATCATGGTCATAATCAGGCAAACGGATTAGCCTTTTCGGTATGTGATGAGTGTAAAATCCCACCTTCATTAGTTAATATATTTAAAGAGCTGCATGATGATCTCAACTGCAGTATGCCAGCAAATGGTAATCTGACTAAGTGGGCAGAGCAGGGAGTTTTACTTATAAATAGCGTTCTTAGCGTAGTCGAGGCTATGCCAAATTCACATAAAAACATTGGATGGGAGAACTTTACAGACTCTGTTATAAGTCAACTGTCTTTAAGATATGAAAATTTGGTTTTTGTTTTATGGGGAGCCCCATCTCAGAAAAAAGAGAGACTAATTGATATAAAGAAGCATCTAATACTGAGGGCTCCTCATCCATCACCTCTCTCTTCATATCGTGGTTTTTTTGGTTCTAAGCCCTTCTCTCAAACTAATTCCTATCTTAAGTCTAACAATAAAAAAGAGATTGATTGGTGTCTTAATTGACTCTGAAATTTGCTATCACGGGAAGGTGATCGGAGTACCCTTTCCCCTTGTGTTTTCTCACTTTTGCACGAGAGATTTCCCACCTATTTATATTCTTCTTTTTAAACAGATACTCTTTGCTAAAATTTGAGATGCTGCCATGGATGTATGAGATATCTTGCTCGTTTAGCAGAGGCTGAGAGATAAGTATGTTGTCCAAGACCTCTTTTTTGCCTCTGTAGATATATGTGTATCTATTCTCACTCTCTGTGTCATACCAAAGGTTATAGAAACTCTCTTTTACATGCTTGACTTTTGAAGCGCTCTCCTTTTGATTTATGGTTCCAAGTATATGGTTTATGCCAGTAACTCCGTCGGTGTCATTATGTTTTCTTTTTCTTTTGAATTTTATGTACTCTTCATAGTCTGAATTGAAATCTCCGAGCAAGATGATATTCTTATCAAACCCTATCTCTGAAATTCTTTTTTTTAAAGTTTTTGCGGAAACTATTCTTCTGCTCTCCGGTCCTGATTTTGATTTCCAGTGATTGACAAAAATATAGAACTCTTTGTTGTTGATTACAAATTTGCTCTCCAATATATTTCTGTATTCTAACGTCTGTGTAATACTTAATTCTCTGGAGTATACAAATGGGATTTTGCTAAGAAGTGCTACTTTAATAGTCGTATTTTTTTTATCGGCGATAGTGTAGTATTGATAATAGAGCCCGTTTTGCTTTAGCGCAAACCTCAAATCAAGAAGTGCCTGAAGTGATTCTACCTCTTGAAGAGCGATAATGTCCGCATCTATCTCTTTGATGACATGCGCGATATTTTTTAGTTTTATTTTGTAGTTTTTTTGGTTCCAAAGCGAAGAGCTGTTGGGAACATACTCGCTATACTCATGTCCGCTTTTTTGCAGGTCAAAGAGATTTTCTACATTATAGGTTGCTATCTTCAAAATTTTCTCTCCAAAAAGTGTTGCGCAGAATAAAATAGCCAAAAGTAGGTGTCTCAAACTATATAATCCCATTTAGACGAAGTAGATTATCAGGATTTGGTTCTCTTCCCATCAGCTCTTTAAAGAGTATATCCATGCTTTTTGCACCGCCGCCCTCCAGAACAACATGAAGATATTTTTTAGCGATATTCGACTCAAATATTCCCTCTTCGACAACGCCGAAAAAGGCGTCTGCACTTAGCACTTCCGCCCATTTGTAGCTGTAGTATCCTGCAGCATAACCGCCCGCAAAAATATGCGAAAAGCCGTTTTGAAACTTGTTGTATGATGGCGGTTTTATAAGTGCAGTCTCTTCTCTGATGGAGTCTAGGAGATTTTGAATTTCATCACCTTGATATAGTTTTGTGTGTAGTTTAAAATCAAAAAGAGAGAACTCAAGTTGCCTTAATATTCCAAGGGCCGAGAGGAAGTTTTTACTTTTTACCAACTTCTCTATCATCTCATTAGGTAGTATCTCTTTTGTTTTGTAATGGCACGCAAAAAGTTTTAAAACACTCGGCTCATAAGCAAAGTTTTCCAAAAATTGTGATGGAAACTCAACCGCATCCCACTCTACACCGTTTACGCCGCTTACTTCATTTTCGCCTATATTACTTAGCATATGATGCAGAGCATGTCCCATCTCATGAAAAAGAGTCACAACATCATCATGTCTTAGAAGCGATGGGTTTTTGCTAGAAGATGGCGGAAAATTACATACGATTACCGCAGAGGCTAGTTGCTCATTTGCTTTTTCATCTTGGCAATGGGTCTGAAAGTTGTTCATCCACGCCCCGCCTTGTTTACCCTTTCTAGCCTCTAAATCAAGATATAACCTCGCTTTTAATCTGTTATCCAGATGTAAATCGTATGAGATTGCTTTTTTATGCCACAGCTCCTCTTCTACCTTTTCAAAGCTTATTCCAAAGAGTCTGTTTAAAAATTCAAACATACCCTCTAAAACACTTTTTTGCTCAAAATATGGACGATACTCCTCTTCATCAATCTCATACTTCTCTTTTTTTAAAATTTCGCCGTAGTAGGCACTGTCAAAACTCTGCAGCGGTTTTTTTGCTATCTTTTGAAGCTCCTCTAGCTCCTTTTGCGCTTGTGTTTTAGAGTTTGCAATTAGTTTTTCTAAAAAATCAACAACACTCTTCTCATCTTTTGCCATTTTGCTTGCAAGTGAGTATGAGGCGTAGTTTTTAAACCCTAAAAGTCTACTCATCTCATCTTTTAACGATAATAGCTCATCTATAATCTTGGCATTTTGCGGTGCTCTTGTTACATAGGCGCGGTAAAGCTCTTCTCTGATTTTTTCATTTTTACCGTAGGTCATGTAGGCAATATATGAAGGCATTTGAAGTGTGAACCTATATTTTGTAACACCCTTTTCTTTAAATTTTGCGCTCTCTTTATCACTTTGCGCTAATCCCTCTACATCTTTTGTATCACTTATAATATACTCATACTCATTGGTGGCATCAAGAAGATTTTGAGAGAAGTTGTTTGAGAGTTCACTCTTTTTTATGTTTATCTCCCCAAGTCTTGCTTTGCTCATCTCATCAAGATGCGCACCGCTTAGTTCAAAGTTTAGTATATTTAGCTCTAAAACCCTTTTTTGCTCCTGATTTAGGTGCTTTTGCTCTTTTTTTTGTATCTCTTTGTAGGTCTTGTAAATACCCAAATTTTGAGAGAGCTTGGTGGAGTACTCGGTGATTATCGGCAGGGAAGCTGCATATATCTTTTGCGTCTGCTTCGTATTTTTGACGGAGTTTAGATGTGAGAGCGGAGTGAAAAACTGCTCTAAGTGCTCATCCATCATCTCAAGCGGTTTTACGAAATTTGCAAAACTCTTCTCCTGTATCTTTAAGAGTTCCTCCACTTTTTTGTTGTT
>NZ_JACUTS010000005.1 GCF_014859695.1 Sulfurimonas sp.
CAACACCTAATTTATATATTGTTAAAATTAATATTTAATATTGTAACTAATTTTATGTTACATCTTGCAATATTAAAAGCTAACGGAAGTGAATAGTAATGAAATAGAACTACCTTGTTTTCATATTTTTTATAAATCAATCTCGCATATCTAAGCTTAATTTTTCGGCAAAACGATTCATATCTTCATTGGGAAAAAATAATTTTTTTTATAAAAATAAGATATACTTATAGGCAGATAAGCAGAATTGAATTTTTCATTTTATCTATGAGATATTGTAAGATTTATAATATAGCTACAGTTTAAAAAAATGGGGGCATGAATGTTTGTAAAAGATATGAAAATGCTGATTAAGTATGCAATAGAGCTAGACATCTCGGGACTGGAGTGCAAAGTGGGCTATAAAGGTGATGCTATTTTACGACTTAGTTCTAGTGATCAGGATACCGTTCAAAAGATTGCCTCCTTCTGTTCAAGAGCTGACATAGAGCACAAGATTAGCTACAACGGGGCAAGATCCACCACAGATGTTTTTTGCGTCTTTAATTCAGATACGTACGATTTAAAATAAACAAAGAGCAGTAAACAGAAGCACTCTTAATGCTTCATAAGTTAAATTATTAGAAACGTTTTGCTCTTTGTGATATAATCCCCTCTATTAAAAAAAAGATAAAATTAATTTATGTTTGCATCTGAAATAAACTCTATTTTAAACAACAAAGAGAAGCTTCTTACTCAAGTATATTTTGAGCCCCAGAGGCACTTTGAAGAGAAGTACGGGCGTGATACCGTAGTTTTTATGGAGATAGGAACCTTCTTTGAAGTTTATGAGATAAACAATGACGAAGAGCAGGTCGGAAAAGCAAAAGAGATTGCCGAACTTTTAAATATCCAGCTAACCAAAAAAAATAAAAATATTATAGAAAATAGCGACAAAAACCCGCTTTTAGCGGGAGTTCCTGCCGTCTCTTTCGAGAGATATCTAAGCCGTCTTATTTCAGAGCAGAAATACACAGTAGTCGTTATAAAGCAAAAAGGCACTCCTCCTAAAATTAGCCGCTATGTCTCTCAGATTGTCTCTCCCGGAACAAATTTTGACTATATCATCGACAATGACGACAACTATATAGCGTCGATTTTAATTGACAAGCATAAAGGCATATATATAGTAGGGTACAGCGCAATTGATGTAACAACCGGTAAAACATGGTTATATGAGAGCCATGGAACAAGCGAAGACCCCGCTTATGCGTTGGATGAGCTCTTCAACTTGCTCAATACCTGCCGCACTTCTGAGGTTGTTGTGACATTTTTAGACGGAGTGGATGATCAGCGTCATGTTATGCACTATCTTGAAATTCCCGAGCATTACAACTACAGCGTAAACAACAAAAGAGAAAAAATAGAGTTTCAAAACAAGCTTTTTTGAGAGGTCTATCAAATCCAATCGCTTCTCTCCCCCATAGAGCATCTGGATTTGGAGAGAAGTCCGATGATTACGGAGTCTCTTGCGATTCTTATCGATTTTATCATTGAACATGACATCCACATCATTCAGAAACTTGATTACCCAAAAATAATAGACAATCGCCGTTTTATGTATCTTGGAAACAGCGCGCTTGAGCAGATGGGCGTTATCTCAAGAGATAAAAAAGAGTTCACACTTCTAAAGATGCTAGATAAGAGCGCGACAGCAATAGGGCGCAGACTTCTAAAAGAGAGACTCTCACGCAGGCTTGATCTGGGCAGACTTCACCCTTTTGAGATGAACCACATCTACGACTCGATGATGAGTGTAAAAGAGCTGATAAACTACGCCAAAAAACATAAGATTCAAAAGATACCCTTTCACGAGAGCGAAGTTGATGAGTTTTTAAGAGATATTGCAAAAAGTATAGATCTTGATGTCTCCCGCCGTTTTACAAATGCAACGGTAGATGAGAACTTCTTGATGAGCGGTGTTGATGAGACGATTGACACTTTGGTAAAAGAGAACAGGACCTTTTTTAGGGGCTTGGAAGATATTGTGCTAAAAATCGAGCTTATGCTTGATGGTGCAAATGCACTGAGTAGCTCAAAACTGGTTACTTTAGGCTTTTTGGAAAAAGAGGGGTACTATATCTCTCTTAGCAAAAACAGGTTTTCGATGATAGAGTCTGAATTTAAAAAATCTGAAGATTTTAAAGAGTTTGTGGTTAAAAAACTGACAAACAACGTAAAGATAACATCCAGTTTTACCGATGACATCTCAGATACTATTATGAAAAACCGCCGCAAAATTATCTCGCTTGCAAAAGAGAGGTTTATCCAGCTCCAAAGCGTTTATGAGAGAAGATATTCGCTTCTCTTTGACCGCGTAATAAACTATGTTGCCGACTTGGATGTGGGTGTCAGCTCATCAAAAGCGGCAGAGATGTACAAGCACGCAAGACCTACTATAGTAGATGTAGAGGCGGATGAAAATTTTATGCAGATTATGCAGCTGCGCCATCCGCTTATTGAGACGCAGGAAAATAGCGGTATTTACGTTCCAAATGACATAGTTATGGGAGAGCGCTCATATATGGATTTGCCTCATCCGACGACCGTTATGTTAGATTCTGCTGTGCATGACGGACATCAGATTAGCGGAGTTTTGCTATATGGTATAAACTCAAGCGGAAAATCTTCGCTTATGAAGAGCATTGGACTTGCCACACTTATGGCGCAGGCCGGTTTTTTTGTGAGCGCTTCTGTGATGAAGTTCTCTCTTTTTGATTCACTTTTTACGAGAATTGTCTCAAGAGACAATCTTGCAAAAGGACTCTCAACCTTTGCCGTTGAGATGCTTGAGCTCAAAAACATATTTAACCGAGCTACAGTGCGCTCGCTTATACTCGGAGATGAGATAAGCCATGGAACGGAGACGCTCTCAGGCGTTGCCATAGTCTCAAGTGCCATTATAAAACTCTCATCTCTGCGCTCTTTATTTCTTTTCGCCACGCATCTTCATCAGCTCTCAACCATGCAGGAGATTAGGGTGCTAAAAAATGTTGTAGATTTGCATATAAGTGTTGAATACGACGAGAAGGCTGATAAGCTCATCTTTAACAGAGTTCTTCAGTCGGGAAGCGGAAGCAGTATCTATGGTTTGGAGTTTGCAAAGTCGCTTCACATGGATAGCGAGTTTTTGGAGACGGCAAACAGAATCAGAAAAAGATTGGCAAAAGATTTTGATGAGCTGGAGCTTCTTGTAAAGAAAAAAACAAGCAAGTACAACAAAGAGCTCTATGTGACCAAATGTATTATCTGCGGTGCAATGGCTGAAGATGTGCATCATATAAACCATAAATCATCGGCAGATGCCAAAGGTTTTATTGAGCACTTCCATAAGGACTCAAAACACAACCTTATTCCACTCTGTAAAGAGCATCATAAAGCGATACATGAGGGTAAAATAAAAGTAGAGGGTTTTGTGATGACTTCTAATGGGTTGGAGTTAAAGTATGAAGAACAGTTAAGTCCAAAAAGTGAGAAAAAAACCCTTGAGCCAGAGATAAACGAGAGCACAAATCCAAAAGGATTTATGCTTGATGATTGGGAGTAGATCAGCTAATAGCAGTTAGTTTGTTCTTTACTTCAAGATTATAAAGAAATTTTTCTAGCATATTAAAAAGATAGTTTGTCATTTTTGAGGCACTTTCATACTCTATAGATGTAATGACTCCCATAAAGAACTCTTCGTTTAAACAACTCTCTTCAACTTGTTTTTGAAGGTTTGAAGCTACTTTTTTAGAAGAGGCGTAATCAATAGAGTCAAAAACAACGCAGCACAAATTTTTATCTAGAGAGATATATCTGTCGGTTCTTCTTTGAACGTCTATAATTTCATCAAGGTTTATATCTTTTTTGCAGTAGATGAGAACAAGTGCAAAATTGATTTGGTACCTTTTGTTTCTGTAAGAGTATTCATCCAATTTATTTATAATTTCTTGAGAATAGCTTGGACGACTATCTTTAATTATTTGTAGCATAATATATCCTCAAATTTTTTTGAATATTTTAGCATAAAGTTGCTCTAATGTGCCTGTGCCTGAAATATATAGTATAATTCACGATTAGTTAAAAAGATTAGGCAAGAGATGAAAATATTAGAACTTTTTAAATACATGGTAGAACAAAAGAGCGAGACACCGGATGATGGTGGGCTTTTGGACTTTATAGAGAGCTATCTTAGTGATTTTAAGGCAGTTCGCATTGATGTAGAAGGTGTTAAAAACCTCTTTATATATAAAAAATTTAGCGAGGGTGAGCATCTCTGTTTTGCGGGGCATGTAGATGTAGTTCCTGCGGGGAGCGGTTGGAATACAAACCCCTATGAAGCCGTAGAAAAGGACGGTTGCATATACGGACGCGGTACTCAGGATATGAAAAGCGGTGTCGCTGCATTTGTTCAAGCCCTAAAAGAGACAAAAGATTTCAAAGGAACACTCTCTGCACTTTTAACATCTGATGAAGAGGGCGAGGGAACTTACGGAACGATAGAGATCTTAAAATACCTAAAAGAGAACTCTATACTTCCAGATGCCGCAGTCGTAGCTGAGCCTACATGCGAGGTAGAGTTTGGCGACGCTATTAAAGTCGGACGCAGAGGCTCAATAAACGGTTATATAACCATAAAGGGCAAGCAGGGGCACGCTGCTTATCCAGAAAAATCAATAAACCCGATAGACCTTATTGCTTCAAGACTCTCAAATATGGCTGGAGTGGATCTGGATAACGGAGATGAGTTCTTTGCACCGAGCAAATTTGTCATCACAGACATACGTGCGGGTATGCAGGTAACAAACGTGACTCCAAATGAGCTCAAATTGATGTTTAATGTCAGAAATACTACTCTTACATCGCAAAAAGAGGTAAGAGAGTTTGTGGCTAAAAATCTTGAGGAGTTAGATTATGAGCTAAAACTTACTCAAGGCTCATACCCATTTAAAACAGATACGGATACAAAGCTTGTTAGAAAGATAGATGGCGCAGTAGAAAAGGTAACTGGCATAAAACCAAAGCACTCCACAGCAGGCGGAACTTCAGATGCAAGGCACATGGCTCCGATGGGAATCAACGTTGTAGAGTTTGGCGTAATAAATGATACAATTCACGCTGTAAATGAGAGAACTACTCCAAAAGAGGTCGAGTCTCTTTATGAAGTTTTTAAAAATTTAATAGATATGTGGGAGTAGGATAGTATGAGATATTTACTTTTAGTAATGCTGTTTGTCTTTAATCTTAGTGCTTTTGATTGGCCGAGTGATTATGAAGAGGCATTGGCAGAGGCAAAAAAAGAGCAAAAAGACATCTACCTCTTTATAGGTTCAGAGTATTGCAGATATTGCGAAAAATTTGAAAAAGAGGTGCTCTCTCAAGATGAGGTGATAGAGAGGCTTAAAAAGAGTTACGTGCTAATCTACCTCTCAAGAGATATAGATGATATTCCCTCCCATCTTGAGAGAACACCTGTTCCAAGACACTACTTTTTAACAAAAGAGGGCAAAGTCATCTTGACAACAATCGGCGGCAGAAGTGTTGAGGGCTTTTATGAACTTTTGGATGAAGTTAAAGAAGCAAAAGAGTTTTAAAATAAGAGTACTCACTTTTAGACTGCCACGTCGTTATGCTCCTCTCAGTGACTATTCTTCGTCATTGCGAGCGAAGCGTGGCAATCTAGGTTATGAAAGAGATTTATTAAATAAAATTAAGGAGAAACACAATGAAATTTGTACAAACAAACAAGGCGCCATCGGCAATAGGTCCATACTCTCAGGCGGTAGTAGCAAACGGTATGGTTTTTACATCGGGACAGATTGCGCTTACTCCTGAGGGAGTTATGCTCGAAAATGATGTGGTTATTCAGACAAAACAGGTACTAAAAAATCTCCAAGCTGTTTTAGAGGAAGCGGGTGCTTCAATGCAGAGTGTCATTAAAACGACTATATTTCTAGACTCTATGGACGATTTTGTAACCATCAATGAGATATATGCAGAGGCTTTTGGTTCTCATAAACCTGCGCGCTCAACTGTTGCAGTTAAGACGCTTCCAAAAAATGCACTTGTAGAGATCGATGCAGTAGCGCTGGTACAATGATAAAACTTCTCTTTTTGATGCTGCCCTTTCTTGCGGCGGCAGAGAGCTTACAGTCTATTTTAGAGTATGCTTATCAAAACAATAATAATATAAAATCTTCAAAATATATAAAAGAATCAAGGCTCCAAGAGGTCGAATCAAAAAAGAGCGGCTATCTTCCAACTCTAGATATTGGTGCCTCCTACACAAACACAAGCGACAGAACTGTTTTTCAGATAAAAGATGTCTATGCGGGGTATGCCAAAGCAGAGTTTGATATTTATGACGGCGGAGCAAGATCAGCACTAGTGCAAAAAGCAAAAGATGAGTTCTCTTCAAGCTTGCATGATGAAGAGAGCCTAAAACAAGAGCTCTCTTTGGAGATAGTAAGTGATTTTTATGCCATCTTAACTCTAAAAGCGAGTCTCAGAGCAAAAGAGGACGCTAAAAAATCTCTGCATGAACAGCTTGAGAGAGTAAAACAGTTTCGAGGCGCGGGACTGGCTACAGAGGATGACGTAGAGAGGCTTAGAGCATCTTATGAGAGAGCTCTTTATGAGATAGAGTCGCTCAGCTACGAGCTCCTTGAGCGTAAAAGCTCTCTAGAGCTTAAAGTCGGCAAAGAGATAGAGAGTTTTGATGATTCCCACTTTAAAGAGGCGGATATCAGCGATATTGAGACCAAAGATGCTATAAAGTCGCTTATCTATAAAGAGAGAGCTCTTAAAAATAGCGCAGATGCTATTGAGAGCATCTACTATCCAAATATAAAAGCGGAGGATACCTACACGGTTTATGAGTATGGAGATATAGCTGAGGATCACTTTGCAAAGATTGATAGACAAAACGTCTTTATGCTTACTCTCAATATGAGAATCTTTGACTATGCATCTACGAAAGAGGCGAGAGAGTCTCTTTTGCTAAATGCGAAGGCTCTGAATGAGAAGATAAAATATATGTCAAAAGAGCAGCAGCTTCGTTATGAACTATCAATTGAGAGAATAAAGAGTGCAAAGGTTAAGATAAAAAGTGCAAAGAGTGCTCTGGTTGCTTCATCAAGCGCATTTAAGACCATAAACGAGAAGTACAGTGCGGGCTTGGTTGACTACGTTATCTATCTGGACGCACTAAGTGCTAAAACAGAAGCTGATGCTCTTTATGAGAGTTCATTAAATGATCTGCAGGTAGCATATGCCACGTACTACTTCTACAGCGGCAGAAATTTAGAGGAGTTTATACAGTGATAAAGATATTATTTGGTGTGCTTTTTAGCCTCTTAAGCCTCAATGCGCAGGATGTTTATGCAAACTTTTTTGTAGAGCCTCTTAAAGACGCGGCTTTGGCGTTTCATGCAGGCGGAATTGTAAAAGAGGTGCGTGTAGAGGTCTCTAGCAGCGTAAAAAAGGGAGACCTGCTTGCGACTTTGGCAAACGAGGATATAAAAGCGCTCTTGGATGTTGCAAAAGCAGAGTTGGCAAATGCAGAGGTTGAGTATAAGTATGCCGCAAGAGATTATGAGAGACAACAAAAAGTCCGCCATCTCATCGATGAAGCAAGGTTTGATATCTATGCCCTCGCCTATGAGAAGGCAAAAACAGCGTTTGAGCTTGCAAAAGCTAACCTCACATACAGAGAGGCACTCTATAAAAAGAGTATGCTTTACGCTCCGTTTGAGGGTGTTGTATATGAAAAGAGCGTTGATGTCGGGGATGTCGTAACCGAGATGTCGCCAAAGGTTGTTTTTAAACTGCAAAGCAGGGTGGAGAGAAAGCTTGTTTTGGAGTTTGACCAGAAATATTGGCAGGATGTAAAGATAGGACAGAGCTTTAGATACAAGGTTGACGGGGATGAAAAAGAGCATAGAGGCGTCATTACAAAACTCTACCCGCATGTGGACAAACAGAGCAGAAAACTGCGCGCTGAGGTTGAGGCAAAAGGCTTTACGGCGGGACTATTCGGTGACGGTCAAATTGAAACCAAAAAGTAGAGCAGATGTATAAACTAGCCATAAAAAGACCGATTGCGACTCTTATGTATGTTGTCACGTTGGCAATATTTGGCTTAATGAGCTATAAGTCGATGCCCTCGGCTCTCTTTCCCAATGTCGATTTCCCAATAGTTACCATCCAGACAAACTATCCGGGTGCGGAAGCGGGCACAATCGAGTCACAGGTTACGGATGAGATAGAGGATGCAATATCCAGAATCGGCGGCATCGACAGCATAATTTCAAGCAGCAGTGACGGCGTGAGTGTTGTCACGGTAAAGTTTTTTTTAGAGCGAGATATTGATGAAGCGACAAATGACGTAAGAGACAAGGTCTCAGCCGTAAAACTTCCAAATGATGCCCAGACTCCGCTTGTCAGCAAACTGGACATCGGCTCAGCGCCAATAATCAACATATTTTTAACCGCAAAGAGCGATACTCTTCAAAATCTTATGCTCTTTGCAGATGAGAAAGTAAAGCCATCCGTTCAAAAGATAAACGGTGTGGGTGCGATCAATATCGTCGGCTACAAAGATAGAGAGATAAAGATATTTCCAAACACAAACGAGTTGAACAAATACGCTATCACCATCTCAGAGCTAAACTCGGCGGTAGCCAGAGAGAACGTAAAGATAGGCGGTGCAAAGCTTATAACTAAAGAGCAAGAGCTCACACTAAAAACAAAAGCGGATGCGCTAAGCATTGAAGAGCTAAAAAACATAAAGATAAAAGATAACATTAGATTAAGAGATATCGCCGAAGTTAAAGACTCTCTCAGTGATGCTAAAAGTTACGCTTCATACAACGGCGTAGAGGGTGTTATGCTTGAGGTTCAAAAGATCTCAGGCACAAATACTCTTGGCATTGTAGAGCATGTAAAAAAGGTTGTTCCGCAGCTTGAAGCAATGGCAGGAGAGAGGTTTGAGGTAAAGGTTTTAAACGACACTTCGCCATTTATCATCAACTCTTTAAAAGATGTCGAGTTTGACCTTATCTACGGTGCGATTTTAGCCGCGATTATCGTTTTTGTCTTTTTAAGAAATTTAACAATTACCTTTGTCTCCGCTCTCTCCATACCATCATCTATTTTAGGCACTTTTGCGCTTATGAACTACATGGGATTTGATCTCAACAAGATGACTCTTATCGGGCTTACCCTTGCAATCGGTATTATCATAGATGATGCGATCGTGGTTATTGAGAACATCTACAAAAAGATGGAGGCGGGCATGAGCAAGTTTGAGGCGGCTTATGAGGGTACAAAAGAGATGGCTTTTACCATTTTGGCTATCTCTGCGATGCTTCTGGCGGTTTTTATTCCTGTTTCGCTTATGAGTGGAATAGTGGGCAAGTTCTTTGAGAGTTTTGCCATGACCGTAGGGTTTGCAATTATCATCTCTTACACTATCGCTCTTAGTTTTATCCCGAGTTTGAGCGCGAGGGTTTTAAAGGGAGGCGAGAGCAGGTTTTATAACCTAACAGAACCTCTTTTTAGATTTTTGGAGCGCATCTATGAAGCGATGCTCAAAGTGGTTCTTAGATTTAAAACTATTACTCTGATTTTTGTTTTTATACTCTTTTTCGGTTCGCTCTCGCTATTTCCCAAAATCGGTATGGATTTTATACCAAAAGAGGATAAGTCGGAGTTTGAGATAAAGATAAAAGCAGATGCAGGGATCTCGCTTGAAGAGATGGTTAAAAAGTCCAAAAAGGTCGAGGAGTTAGTAAGAGCCAATCCTCATGTGGAGTACACGACCTTAAATGTAGGCTACAACACAAACCAAGAGAAGCATAAAGCGCTCATCTATGTAAAACTGAGCGCAAAGGACAAAAGAGAGCAAAGCCAAGAGGAGATTATTCAGGATTTTAGGCAGAAGCTTGAGGTTTTTAAGAAAGATATGTTCATAACCGCCTCGGCGATTCCCGACATAAAAGGTGCAGGCGTATCGGTTCCTTACCAGATAGTATTAAAGTCCGACTCGTTTGAAGATCTGCAGAGGGCTAAGAAAAATTTGGTTGAGTATCTCTCAAAAAAAGAGGGGTTTGTCGATATTGACACGGATCTCGATGAGCCAAAACCCCAAATTGATATAAATATTTTAAGAGAAAATGCATCTAGTTTGGGAGTTTCAGCATCGGATATAGCAGAGGCAATATCTATAGCATTCTCAAGCGATCTGGAGATATCCTATTTTGAAGAGGACGGAAAACAGTACAACATCACGCTGAGATTTAGCGATGAAGAGAGAGTCTCTTTGGATGATGTTAAAAAACTTCAAGTCAGATCAAAAGATGACGTACTTGTCTATCTTGACGGCTTGGTCACATTTACAAAGAGCCAAACGCTTGCTACGATAAACCACTTTGATAGAGAAAGAGAAGTGACCATTTTTGCAGACCTTTTCGGGCTTGACCTCGGCGGTGCTGTCTCCTACACCGAAGAGGGGATTGAAAAACTGCTGCCAAAAGGCGTGACATACAGATTTACAGGATTTGCCGAAGAGATGGTAAAGACGGCGGATGCTTTTGCGGCTGCAATAGCTTTGAGTGTTATTTTGATGTTTATTATTTTGGCGATTTTGTATGAGTCGCTCATCCAGCCCATTATCATAATGGTTGCACTTCCTCTTAGTATAATCGGCGTCATGCTCGCACTCTACATGTCGGGACTTCAATTTAGTCTTTTTGTTATGATCGGGTTTATGCTTCTGATGGGAATGGTAGGCAAAAATGCGGTGTTGCTTGTTGATTTTGCAAACCATGCCATGCAAAACGGCAAAAGCGCTGATGACGCGCTTATAGAAGCAGGAGAGAAGAGACTTCGTCCGATACTAATGACTACTATTGCGATGGTCTTTGCCATGCTTCCGCTTGCAATTGGTGGGGGTCTTGGAAGTGAGACAAAAGCGCCGATGGCGATCTCCATAATCGGAGGGCTTTTAAGCTCAATGGTTCTTACTCTTCTCGTCGTACCGGTTATATACAGGGCTATAGCTCCGCTGGATTTGTGGTTAAAGAAGTTTTATGAGAGAAGAATGGAACTTCCATAGACAAATTCAACTTAGTTTTAAAATAAAGATATAAAATAGAGCTAACTATTCTCTTGAGTAGAAAAAAACTAAGGAAAATTTCATGAAGATTTTATTGATGCTTTTATCGTTGTCGGCATTTGCTTTTGGACATACGACTTTTCTACAAAATAGCGGATTTAGCAGCGGATTTTTGCATCCAATGAGCGGTTTAGACCATGTTTTGGCTATGGTCGGTGTCGGAATAGTCGCTTTTTTTGCGCCAATGAGGGGCTATCTTCTTCTGTTTGCTTTTATAGCGGTTATGGTTGTCTCGGCAATACTGGGCTTCATTGGCGTTATGATACCTTTTGTCGAAGAGGGGATACTTATCTCCATTGCCGTTGTTTTTGCACTTATAGGTTTTGCAAAAAAGATATCTCTGAGCGCTATTGTCTCGGTAGTTGCATTTTTTGGTCTCTTTCATGGTTTTGCCCACGGAGCTGAATTTCAAAGCGGAAGTTTTGTAGCTTACATGTTGGGGTTTACTCTCTCCACGCTGTTTCTTCATTTAAGCGGTATCGCTTTGGCTTATGCATATACGAAAACTGTTTTGGTAAAACAAACGCAGAACGTAGAGCGATAACATGTGCAAAGATTGCGGTTGCAGTGTTGTAGAACATAGTCATTCTCATAAAGAGAGCCATTCACATGAACATCTGCATGACAATCCACAGTTAAATGACCCTAAAACCATCTCTATAATTACAAAAATATTAGATAAAAATGACCATGAAGCTGGACATAACAGAGAACATTTTAACGCGCACGGAGTTCTTTGTATAAATCTGATGAGCAGCCCCGGAAGCGGAAAAACGGCACTTTTGGAGAGTTTGTCAGATTTGGGCGAGTTTAAATTTTGTGTCGTTGAGGGCGATTTGCAAACATGCAAAGATGTAGACAGGCTAAAAGCCAAAGGGATACAGGCTCATCAGATTCAAACAGGTTCGGCTTGTCATTTGGATGCATTTATGGTTCATAAAGCTCTGCACCACATGGATTTGGACAATATGGACGTATGTTTTGTAGAGAATGTCGGAAACCTCGTCTGTCCTGCAAGCTATGATGTCGGAAGCCACTTAAATATAGTGCTTGTAAGTGTTCCAGAGGGCGAAGACAAGATAGCAAAATATCCTGTTATGTTTCGTCAAGCCGATTTGATTCTTTTTACGAAAACAGACCTTCTTCCCTACTTTGAGTATGATATGAAAAAAGAGAAAGAGATGGCAAGAAAATTAAAACCAAACGTTGACATCCTAGAAGTTAGTACAAAAGATGAAGCATCATTAAGAAAAGTTTCTCAGTGGATTAAGTTTAAAATGGAGATGCGTTAGTGTGCCTCTCCATTCCAAGCAAAGTGGTTAAAATAGATAAGCAAAACAGCGTAGCTACAGTCGATACTATGGGTGTTAAAAGAGAAGCAAGTTTGGCGCTTGTCGGCGAAGAGGATATAAAAATAGGCGATTACGTGCTTTTGCATATCGGTTTTGTAATGAGCAGGATCGATGAAGAAGAGGCACTTCTTAGTCTTGAAGCATTTGCGAAAATAGTTGAGCTGATGGATGAGGAAGAACAGCTTTAATGAAGCAGTTAGAGCTTAAAAATCTTTATGATGACTTTAGAGATGCAGACACCATAAAAGCTTATGCAAGAATCATAAAAGAGGATGCGGCAAAGCTGAAAAATCCTATAAACATTATGGAAGTCTGCGGCGGACATACGCATACCATCATGAAGTATGGACTTCTTCAGCTTCTGCCCTCAAATATCAAGTTTATCCACGGTCCGGGCTGTCCGGTTTGCATCATGCCAAAAGAGAGAATTGATCATGCCTATGTTTTGGCGATGCAGGAAGATGTGATATTGGTTACTCTAGGCGACATGATAAAAGTACCGGGAAGCAGAGGAACCCTTCAAGATGCAAGAAGCAAAGGGGCAGATGTTCGTTTTGTCTATTCGCCCTTAGAGTGCCTAAAGATTGCAAAAGAGAATCCGACTAAAAAAGTCATCTTTTTTGCCATAGGATTTGAGACGACGACGCCGATGACTGCCGCACTTCTTGATGCGGTTATAAAGCAAAATATCAAAAACATCTTCTTTCACATAAACCATGTAACAGTACCCGAAGTTATGCGTGAGCTGATAGATAGCAGAGATATACATGTAGATAGCTACAACAACAAAATAGACGCATTTTTAGGGCCTTCACATGTAAGCGTGATAAGCGGAAGTAAAATCTATGAGGAGTTTCCAAGGGATTATAACCGTCCCGTGGTTGTCTCTGGTTTTGAGCCGGTTGATGTCATGCAGGCAATCAGCATGATAGTAAAACAGTTCATAGAGGGCAGATGCTCTCTTGAAGTGGAGTACAAACGGCTTGTGACTTATGATGGAAACGTCAAAGCACAGGAGCTTGTAAACAAGTATTTTGAAAAAACAGACCTGTTCAAATGGCGAGGTTTAGGCAATATCCCAAAAAGCGGAATGAAACTAAAACCTGAGTTCAAAGAGTACGATGCAGAAGTTATCTACAAAGATGTTCTCCCTCTCGGCGAAATAGAAGACCATAAACTCTGCATCTGCGGAGACATTTTAAGAGGTATGGCAAGCCCTCCGGAGTGTACGATTTTCGGCACTGCATGTAAACCGACTTCACCGATAGGAAGCTGTATGGTAAGCTCAGAGGGCGCGTGTGCGGCGTATTATAAGTATGGGAATTTGGTATAATACTAAAATACACTTTAACATTTAACTAATTTATGTTAAACCCTGTTTTATATTTATAAGGGATATGGTAGAGTAGTAAAAACAAGAGAAAGGTTACAAAATGCAGACAATAAATTTAAAAATAGATGATACTTTTTTTCCACATTTTAAGGCTATTTTAGAGAGTTTTGTAAAAGACAAAAAAGTTGAAATTATCCAAGATGATGATTTTGACTTTGAAAACAACTATCCAAAAAATGCGGTTGTAAGCAGTGTAGAAGATGTAAGAAAAAGAGTTTTTGAAGCTGAAAAAGAGATAGGCTTAAACGAAGATCAATACAACAAGTTGATGGATAAGTTTTTTACCGAAGAACTCGGCATCAAGCGATGATGATAGAAAAAAAGCCAAAGTATATCTATGGCGTGATGAATATTCTCGGTTTTATTAAAAATGACAAGCCCCTCGCTGCAAAGAAATTTGAAAATAAACTAAACAAACGAATTGATAACTTAATACATTTTCCCCTTAAACATAGAAAATCCATCTATTTTAATGATGAAAATTATAGAGATTTGATTTATCATGGCTATACAGTCATCTATAAAATAGAGAGTGAAAAAATTTTAATACTTGATATTTTTAAATGGCAAGTGAGATAAAAATTTAAATGAAAAACACAATCTATGAATATAGCGAAGTAGAGGATGAAAAGCTAAAAAAGTACATTATAGATACTCCTCTGCTTCATAAATATTTTAAACTTGATTGGAATATTTTAAAATCGCAGCAATATTGCGGCATACTAAACTTTGGAGATGAAGACTACTATCTGCTTCCAAAGATAAGTGAAAATAGTGATGAAAAAAATCTTGATATTTTTATCTACATGTTGATGTACGCTTACGATATAAAGCTTGAAGCCGAAGATATAGCTTCATGCAAAAATGAAAAACATAACATCTTGGAAGTTTTTATACAGATGTTTGCAAGTAACTTATTTAAAGAGTTTAAGCGAGGTGTTTATAGAGAGTACATCACAGAACAAGATAACTTGACGACTTTAAGAGGAAAATATCTCATAAATAAAAATCTAAAGTTCAATCATATAAAAAACAAGATTTACTGCGAATATGATGAGTTTAGCATGGATAATCAACTAAACCAATTCTTTTTATACGCTGTTAAAACATTATTAAAATACACAAAAAATAAAAAGCTTTTAAAACAGTGTGAGTTGGTACTTGATGAGGCAGAGTATAAAACTTTTGATATAAATAATCTACATGTACATTTTAATAGACTAAACAATAGGTTTAAAGATAGTTTTGAGTTTGCACTTTTGCTATTAAACAAATCTATTCCGCTCTTTGCAAAAGATAAAAAGAGTTTTGCATTTTTGTTTGACATGAATGTGCTTTTTGAGAGATTTGTCGGCAAGATGATAAAAGAGCTTGAAGCCGCAACACTGCTTCAAAGTTGTGATACATACGGAGATTTAATTTTAAAACCTGATATTATTGTAAAAGATTTGATAATTGACACCAAATATAAAAAGCTTGGCGCAAAAAATGAGATAAAAAGAGACGACAAGTTTCAGATGTTCGTTTATGGAAAAAACTATAATATAGCAAATACAATGCTTCTCTATCCGAAACATCTGGAGCATTTTGATTATGATTTGGTTTTAGGGGAAAAGGGCGAGGAAGTAAAAATGAAGATAAAGAGTTTGGATTTGTGGTTTGATGGGTGCGGATATGATGAGTTTGTTGAAGAAATTAAAATTAAAGTCAAGGAATTGTCATGTTAGATTTAGAAAATTTTAGAAGATATTTAGAAGATATTGGATTTGGTGCTATACAAAATTACATTGCATATTTAAACTCGTTAATTAATATATTAAATCAAATTGATGAATATCAAGCATTAAATGACCAAGATAAAGTAGTTAAATTTGCTAATGCAAATAATGAATTCAAAAATGAATTTGATCAACACCATAACTACGCTAATAATAGCACATTTAATGATTTTAGAAGTGGCGCTAGAAAATATGTAAAGTTTTTACAATATTTTACAATTATGAATACGATGCAAGAATATGATGAAGATAATTCTAGCTTTGATTTAAATGGTGCGTATATGTTTTTTAAAGTATTTGATGATGTGAACTCTTACCCTATAAAAGCTATATGTAAAAAAATCCAAAATAATTTAGAGTTAGAAGAAAATTTTACTACAAATGATGCAAAAGGCAAGTTAAGAGATATATTTAATGAACAAAATATTCAATTTTTTGACAATAGAAATGAAAATCCAATTGAGCCAGTTCAAAATCTAAAAATCAAAAATATAATCCTCTACGGTGCACCTGGAGTTGGAAAAACTCATAACTATAAAAAAATTGTGGCACTTATTGAGGGTGGTGATTTTTTAGAAAATAAAATTTTTGATTTTATTATCAATAATAAAGATGATGAAATTGAAGAAGGCAGTATTGATAGATTATTTAAACAAGTTAAAGATGAGAAACGAGTCGAGTTTATAGCATTTCATCAAAGCTACTCTTATGAGGATTTTATAGAGGGTTTTAGACCGAGTGTGAGCGGAAATATTGAGCTAAAAGATGGAATATTTAAAAAATTATGTAGTGATGCAGAAAAATCTGATAAAAACTTCTACATAGTTATAGACGAAATAAACAGAGGAAATATTTCTAAAATCTTTGGAGAACTTATCACACTCATTGAAGAAGATAAAAGAGATGTTTATGAAGTAACGCTTCCGTACTCAAAAGAGAAGTTTAAAGTACCCTCAAATCTTTATATCATAGCTACTATGAACTCTACTGACAAGTCTATCGCTACTATCGACATAGCTCTAAGACGAAGATTTACATTTTTAAAGATGAAGCCAAATGAAGATTTGATTTCACATGTAAAGGCGAAGGAGCTGTTTAATAGCCTAAATAAATTTATAAAAGATAATCTAAATGAAGATTACATGTTAGGGCATAGCTATTTTATGAATATACAAAACAGTGAAGATTTAAAATTTGTCAAAGAGTATAAAATCAAGCCGCTTTTAGAAGAGTATTTTTATGCAGATGATGAAAATTATAACAAAGCGGAAGGTATATTAAATAAATATGACTAAAACAATAACATTATCACACGGTAACGGCGGGCAAGAGAACAACGAACTTATCTCTAAGGTTTTTTATAAGGCTTTTAAAAACGACATCCTCGACAAAAGCGAAGATGCGGCTATTATCCATAACGGGGAGTTGGCGTTTTCTACCGACAGTTTTACGGTTTCGCCTCTGTTCTTTGCGGGAGCGGACATCGGAAAGCTTGCGGTTTGCGGTACATGTAACGACCTTGCCATGATGGGAGCGAAACCGAAATATTTGACATGTAGCGTGATTATTGAAGAGGGTTTCCAGATGAGAGACTTAGAGAGAATCGTGCGAAGTATGAAAAAAGAGCTTGAGATTAATGGTGCGATTATAGTGAGCGGAGACACCAAGGTTGTGCCTCGCGGAAGTGTCGATAAGATTTTCATAAACACTACGGGAATCGGCGAAGTTTTGAAAAAGGGCATCAGCTCCAACAACATAACAAAAGATGATGTCATCATACTAAACCGTGATATCGGCTGTCACGGTGCGGCTATCTTTGTAGCTCGTGAGGGCATCGAGATGAGCAGTTCTTTGCAGAGCGATTGTGAATCGCTTTATCCTCAGGTGAAGGCTCTTTTGGACGCAGACATAAAGATAACGGCTATGAGAGATGCGACTAGAGGCGGAGTGAGTGCAGTGCTAAATGAGTGGTCGAGGCAGTCAGATATCTGTATAGAAGTGCAAGAGGAGAGTATTCCCGTTAGCGATGAGGTAAAGGGTATCTGTGAGATGCTCGGTTTTGAAGCGACGGCTTTGGCGAATGAGGGTACTTTTGTTTTGGCGGTAAATCATGATGATGCCCAAAAAGCGGTAGAGATTTTAAAAACTTTTGAGAGTTGCAAAAATGCAGCGATAATCGGCAAAGTAACGGATACGCATCTAAAAAAAGTCATCTTAAAGAGCAGTTGGGGAACTTCAAGATTTTTAGATACGCCAAGCGGCGAGTTGCTTCCAAGGATTTGCTAAAGTTATGAAAATACTTCTTATCGTTTCGGCATTTAACTCTCTTACGCAAAGAGTTTTTTGTGAGCTTCAAGATATGAATCATGCAGTATCGGTGCAGTATGCCATAAGCAATGAGGCGATGATGCAAAGTGTTGACGCGTTTGCGCCAGATATCATCTTTTGCCCTTATCTCAAAAAATACCTCCCATGTGAGATATTTCTAAAAACCCCCACTTTTATTCTCCATCCCGGCATAAGAGGAGACAGAGGACACAACGCGCTCGACCATGCCTTGCGGGACAATAAAAAAGAGTGGGGAGTAGTCATTCTAAAAGCAAACGAAGAGTTTGACGGCGGAGATATATACGCCGAAGTCAGGTTTGAGATGAGAGATGCGACAAAGGCTTCCATATACAGAAACGAAGTCGCAGATGCCGCCTCAAAAGCGTTAAAAGAGCTGCTTAAAAATTTGGACGACAAAGAGTTCAAACCCACTCCTCAACTCAAAATGCCGATGCATAATTACTTAACGCAAAAAGAGAGAGCCATTAACTGGGAAAAAGAGACTGCTCAAGAGATTATAAAAAAGATACATGTAAGCGATAGTTTTCCCGGTGTTAAAGATGAGTTTTTGGGAATAGAGTGTTATCTTTTTGGAGCTTGGGAAGAAGATAAACTCAAAGGCAATCCAAAAGAGATAATCGCCAAAAGAGACGGTGCTGTTTGCGTCGGCACGATTGACGGGGCAATCTGGATAAGTCACATGTCAGAAGTCGGCAGGTTCAAACTTCCCTCAACCTATGTTTTAAAAGATAAAATCAAAGGCGTTAAAGAAGAGCGGCTTCCTCTTATTTTTGACATGAGTTATAAAACATTTTACGAAATCAGCTCCCATAAAGACGGCGAAGTCGGGTATCTCTATTTTAACTTTCACAACGGTGCTATGCATTCTGAGCAGTGCATCAGGCTAAAGTATGCGTTTGAGTATCTGAAAGAGAGTTGCAAGGTTATAGTTTTAATGGGCGGAGCGGATTTTTTTAGCAACGGGATACATCTCAACATACTCGAAGATTCTCAAAAGCAGGGAGAAGACGGCTGGAGCAACATAAATGCTATGAATGATGTCGTAAAGTCAATCATATTCGCAGATGATGTAATCACGGTTGCATCTCTGCATAAAAATGCCGGAGCAGGCGGAGTATTTCTAGCTTTGGCATGTGATTATGTTGTTGCACGAAAAGGAGTTGTTTTGAACCCTCACTATAAAACTTTGGGGCTGAGCGGAAGCGAATATCATACATTTACACTGCCCAAAAGAGTAGGTGCGCACAAGTCAAAAGAGCTGTTGGAGAGCTGTTTGCCGATAAATGCCGCTAAAGCGAAAGAGATAAATATGGTGGATGAGGTTTTTGAAAAAGAGAACTATTTTGAGCAATTAAGAAGTTTTGCCAATAAACTGGCAAATGCGCAAGACGAGTATGATGATTTTATATATGAAAAAGAGGATTATCTGCAAAAAAACAGAGAGTTTATAAATGAGTGCAAAGAGAATGAACTAAAGACGATGCATCCGGAATTTTGGGATAAAGAGAGTTCGTTTCACAGGCTGAGACATGATTTTGTTTATAAAGTCTGCTCAATTGAAACACCTCAGAGATTGAAATCGTACCGGTACGATGGGCTTCCTGCCGAAGGAAACTCAGCGTTAGCGTAGGTAGCGGAATTACTTCCGATACCGTTATATAATAAATAAAGGGTTCCCTTTATTTTATGAAATAAAATTAAGGGAGTATAGATGCATGAGTATAGTATAGTCCAGTCGCTTTTGGATTCATGTGAAGAGAATGCCGTAAAAAACAACGCCACAAAAGTAACTAAAGTCGTAGTAAAAATCGGCGTTATGAGCGGAGTCGAACCTGAGCTTTTAAAAACCGCATTTGAGACATTTAAAGAGAAGACACTTTGTGAAGAGGCGGAGTTTGTTATAAACATCCAGCAAATCGTTATAAAATGCAACAAATGTTTAAACGAATCAGTTTTAGAGAGCATGGAGTACTATTGCCCTAGATGTAAAGATGCGGATATCGAGATTCTTGATGGTGAAGATATGTACCTGATGCAGTTAGAACTTGAGTAGATGAGTAAAAAAAATGTAGATTAGCGTAAAATAGTTTTTTATTTTTCACATATTTTTTAGCAGAAATAAATATAATATTTATGAATAGTTTAATATTTAAAATTGTACTATGCAGTAAAGTTTATTTTAATTTTGTTGTTTAAAGGGGTGTTGAATGAGCGAAAGAAAGATTACTATAGACCCGCTTACAAGGATAGAGGGGCATCTTAAATTTGAGACAATAATCAAAGACGGGGTTGTTACGGAGGCGAAATGTTCCGCAGAGATGTACAGAGGAATTGAGAAGGCGCTTATAGGCTACGATGCCAGAGTTGCACAGCAAGTAGCTCAGAGAGTTTGCGGTGTTTGTCCTTATGCACACGCCGAAGCTGCCTCTCTTGCGCTTGAAAACGCTATGGGAATAAAGCCAAATCATAACGGACAGCTACTGAGAAATATGATTGTCGGCGCTTATCAGCTCCAAGACCATCTTTTACATTTTTATGTTTTAAGTGCGCTGGATTTTATCGATATAACCGCGGTGTTAAAATATGAGGGGGATGATGAGAGCGTCCTTAGTGTAAAAACATGGGTTCAAAACGAGCTCAAAAGCAACAAGATATTTCCTGCAGCCCCTTTTTTGCCACGCTATGAAGCGATGTATGCAAAAGGAAACAACACCAACTTTACGGCAATCAAAAACTACTTAGAAGCTATTAAGGTTATGGCCGATTTGACAAAAGCCGTTGCAATCTTCGGGGCAAAAGCGCCGCACTCTGTAACACTTGAAGCAGGCGGCGTGACAACGATTCCCACCGTCGGAAAACTTGCAAAGTACAGATCTTTAGTAACAAGTGCTAAAAATTTTATAAAAAATAACTACATAAACGACATTATCGCCGTAGCAAAAGAGTTTCCTGAGTACTTTAAAATAGGTGCAGGATACGGAGACTACCTCTCTTACCCATACTTGCCTGATGAAAACGGGGAAAATCATCTTTTTGTAGGCGGCTCGACGATTGATGGCAAGTATGAAGAGCTTGATTTGAAAAACATCTTTGAGGACCATAAATACTCCTACTACAAAAACAAACCCGACTCCAACGTAAGACCTCTTGACTCTAAGGTGCTTACACCCATAGATTATGAAGAGTTTAAAGAGGAGCAGAAAAAAGAGGACGGAAAATACAGCTGGTCGAGAGCGCCTCGTTACAAAGGCAAAATCATGGAGGTCGGTCCGGTTGCAAGAGTTATAAACACTTATAAAAGCGGTAAAAACAAAAAACTAAACGCTCTTGTGGATTCTGTAAATAAAAAATTGGGACTTACGTTTAAAGAGTATAACTCTGTTTTGGGAAGGCATCTCTGTAGGGCTTTTATGGCATTTAGCATCATTGATAAAATCCTAGAAGATACGGAAAAAGTGATTCCCGATGAGCTTGCGTTTGTTGAGAGAGATGTTCCCAAAAATGCTGTTGGATTTGGACTTACCGAAGCAACAAGAGGAGCTTTGGCGCACTGGATAGAGACTGATGAGAGTGGTTTTATAAAAAACTATGACATGATCGTACCCACAACTTGGAATATCTCGCCAAAAGATGCAAGCGGAGTTCCCGGAGCTGTAGAGAAGATGCTTATAGGAACGAAAATCAAAGACCCCGACAACCCGATAGAGTTGGCAAGAATAGTGAGATCTACAGATCCATGTCTTGCATGCTCGGTTCATTAAGGAGTAGCGGATGGATTTTATAACTAGAAGAGAAGCTATTAAGCGGATGATGAGGGTGATAGCGGCTGTGGGTGCTGCGAACTTTTTTAGCTATAGCGACTTGCTTGCTATGGAAAACGGAAAAATGATAAAGCCAAATATAATTTGGCTGCATGGCTCCTCATGTTCGGGCTGTTCTTGCTCTTTTTTAAACATTGAAGATGTCTCCGTGCTTGATATTCTCACTAGATATACAAATGTAATCTATCATCCTGATGTCTCATTGGCAACAGGAAAGCAGGTTGTTGACTTGTTGGATAAAGCTTCAAAAGAGTTAAAAGATAACTACCTTTTTGTAGTGGAAGGTTCCATTCCCGTGGCAATGCCTCATGCCTGTATGATGGGCGATAGACCTATTATGGAGTGGATGGAGCAGATGAGCAACAGTGCTTCTGCATGTGTTGCGGCTGGAACATGTGCTGCATTTGGAGGTATTACGGGAATGCAGGGCATGGATGCGGGTGTAATGTCTGTTGGCAAATTTAACAAACATAAAAACATAAACAAACCTGTAGTATCTCTGCCAAATTGCCCCATGAAGCCTGAACACTTAATTTATGTCATTTTTCATTATGCAAAATTCAGAACCATTCCTGAGCTTGATGCAGAGGGAAGACCGCTTAGATTTTTCTCTCAAACCGTTCATGAGAGGTGTATATACTACTCTGAGTTTCAAGAGAAAAACTATGCAAAAAAAATCGGTCAAGCAGGCTGTCTGCTTAAGCTCGGTTGTCAAGGACCCGTTACGAAAAATGATTGTATGACGATTGGACACAATAACAACACAAATACATGTATAAAAGCGGGTCATCCATGTATAGGGTGTGCAAGCGAGCATTTTCCAAGGCAGATTATGCTTCATACTTTCAAGGACGAAAGAGCCATTGAAAAGTTTAAACATTTTAAGTTTAGGGGATAAATCATGCAAAGGAGAAACTTTTTTGAAACCATCTTGTTTAAACTCTCTTTCCCTCTAGTTTTTAGTGTTGTAGCTATCTCTATAATCTCTATAACACTCAACTACCATCTTCAAAAGCAAAAACTTGAGGAGATGATAGAGGATAAAGGGTCTGCTATTTTACATAACTATATTGTCTCCTCAAGAGACTCTCTTGCACGAGGTCAGCGCAAGACATTTCAATCCGCCATGGACAATATAGCACTTCTAGAGGGTGTGGAGGATACTGTTTTATATGCATCTTCAGGACTTATGAACTATAAGTCAAAAGAGGTGACGGTCGGAAAACCGTTTGTTCATAAAGAGGGTAGCTTTTACAATCCAAACAAAGAGATTTATGAACAAACAAATGGGATGTATCTGCGAACAGACTGGAGTGATAAACCGCTTGAAGAGTCGGCGGGGTTTCATGGAAGCACTTTAATGGATAAAGAGAAGAAATGCAGCAGTTGCCACTTTGAAATTGACAGAGATTTGGAGTTTATCGACAACAGAGCCTATAAAATTGATGAAGCAGGCGATACATCTACCTTTTATGAAAAGATTATTGCTGAGAAAGGGTGTATCGCATGCCATACAAACTGGAAAGAGGGCGGTGTTTCCGGTTATCTCGGAGTAAGTATCTCAAACAAAAAGATGAGCGATCAAGTGAAAGACAACATGTGGAACTTTACGCTCACGCTTGTTACGCTTGCATTTATAATAATCGTTATTGCTCTTATCGTCTCTTTAAAGTTTAAAAGAAAGCTGCAGCTTTTACTAGAGGGAATTAAAAATCTCAATGAAAAAAAGGGTTCACGCATAGAGATTAAAGAGAATGATGAGATTAAAGATATCGCCGGGGAGTTTAATCGCTATATAAAAAACATGGAAGATGGAGTAGTTCAAGATAATAAACTTATTGCCAATCTCTCCGATGTTGCCTCTGAGACAGCCAAAGGAGACATGACAAAAAGAGTTGCAGTAGAAGCAAACAGTGAGTCTCTCAATAGGCTCAAAGAGATTGTCAACTCTATGCTTGATGCCATGAATACAAATATCCAAAAAGTGCTTGAAGTGCTTAAGAGCTATGAAAATGATAACTTTAAAGCGACAATAGAAGTAGCCGGTACTACAGGAAGAGTCAAAGAACTTTTTGAGAGCACAAATAGTCTTGGAAGAGCGCTCTCAAACGCAAGCAGACAGGAGTTTGAGGATGGAAACAATCTTGAAGAGCAGTCTCTTAAACTCTCTGAAAACATGACATTGCTAACAGCTTCAGCGCAGGATCAGGCACAAAAACTCAAAGATACTTCAGAAATAATGGAGTCTATTACAGTGGCAATAAATGAGATTGTTCATAGAACCAATGACGTAGTAAGCCAATCTGAGGATATAAAATCAGCAATAAGTATTATTCGAGATATTGCAGACCAGACCAATCTTTTGGCACTTAACGCAGCCATAGAGGCAGCGCGGGCAGGAGAGCATGGACGCGGCTTTGCCGTAGTTGCAGGCGAGGTAACAAATCTTGCTGAAAAAACACAAAAAAGTCTTAATGAGATTACCGCAACAGTGGGTATCATGACAGGTTCTATCAATGAGGTAAGTTCTACAATGCAGGAGCAGTCCCAAGCAGTCTCAAGTATTAATGATACAATTAGCGCTCTTGAAGAGACAACACAAAAAAATGCAGATAATGCAAAAGAGGTAAGCGAGATAGTAACGCAAACCAAAGAGATGGCGGAACGCTTTGTTTACAATGCTAAATCTAAAGAGTTTTAGAATTGTAAAAGGCAAGATATAGAATATTTGGGATTTGTGGTTAAAAAAGTTCTATAAGAGTAAAACTATTGAAATATAATTTTATGATTAAACAATACTTAAAGCTTGTAAGAGTATAATTCCGAACTTTTTGTAGAAACAAAACCAATGGGAATGTAGATTATGCATCCATAGGGACCCAAGTATTTAAAGATTTAAGGAATTGTACATGTACGCAATTATCAAAAACGGTGGCAAGCAGTATAAAGTTCAAGAGGGCGATATTTTATTATTTGATAAAATGTCTCTTGAGCCTAAAGCTTCTATCGAGATTAAAGAAGTTCTGGCTGTTAACACAGGCGAACTTAAAGTTGGAGCGCCTTTTGTTGAGGGTGCTGTTGTAACTGCTGAGGTTATTAATGAAGGGCGTGATAGAAAAGTTGTTACTTTTAAAAAGCGTCGTCGTAAAGACTCTAAAGTAAAAAGAGGCTTTAGAAGAGATTATACGCGTGTTCGTATTATAAAAATAGCGGCATAAGCTAAAAAAACTCAAGGAGATTTAAGATGGCACATAAGAAAGGTCAAGGTAGTACACAGAATAATCGTGACTCGGCTGGTAGAAGACTTGGTGTAAAGAAGTATGGTGGAGAGGCTGTAATAGCTGGAAACATTATCATTCGCCAAAGAGGAACTAAAGTTCACCCTGGTAAAAATGTAGGCATGGGCAAAGACCATACTATATATGCATTGGTTGACGGTGTTGTATCATTCCATAGAAAAGATAAAAAACGTCAACAAGTTTCAATCATCCCCGCTGCATAATTCTACAATATTTGAGCCTTGGCTCAAATATTTCTACTTCAAATATTGGGCCATGCGCCTAAAAAACTTTAAATATTTAACAGTTTACTTTTTATTGTTACTAGTAAATTTTTAAGTATTAAACATCAAGGAAAATAAATATGTTTACAGATAGTGTTGAACTAACGGTCTCTTCGGGAAAAGGCGGTCAAGGGTGTGTATCATTTCGTCGTGAAAAATTTGTCGTAAATGGCGGACCAAACGGTGGCGATGGCGGCAAAGGCGGAGATATTTGGTTTAAGTGTGATAATAATACGCACACACTCTCTCATTTCCAAAAGAAGATGCATATAAAAGCAGACAACGGCGCTCCGGGTGAAAGCTCAAATATGGCTGGAAAATCTGGCGTAAAAAGAGTTATTATCGTTCCACCGGGTACGCAGATAATCGACATGGATAGCGATGAAGTTGTTTTTGATATGTTGGAAGATGCTCAAGAGGAGCTTTTTATAACAGGCGGAAGAGGCGGACTTGGAAATACACACTTTAAGTCATCTACAAACCAAAGACCTACCTATGCGCAACCCGGAGAAAAGGGTGAGACAAGAAAAATCAAGCTTGATCTTAAACTTATAGCCGATGTCGGTTTGGTCGGCTTTCCAAATGTCGGTAAATCCACTCTTATCTCAACAGTCTCAAATGCTCGTCCTGAGATCGCAAACTATGAGTTTACAACACTCACACCTAAGCTCGGTCAGGTAAATATAGGTGATTTTGAATCATTTATTATGGCTGATATTCCCGGTATTATAGGCGGCGCACACGAAGGCAAAGGTCTTGGAATAGAGTTCTTAAGACATATAGAAAGAACTGAGATTCTTCTCTTCATGGTGGATTTGGCATCTTATAGAGACTTAAGAGAGCAGATAGAGACGCTTAAGGCAGAAGTAGCAGCATTTTCAGACAAATTAGCGCATAGTAAATATGCTATTGCCCTAACTAGAGCTGACGCGGTGCCTTCGGATGAGTTGGAAGAGTTAGTTAAGGGCTTTTTAGAGATGCTCGGACTTGAAGCTACTAAAGATAGTGATATCGGTTTTGATGAGACAGTGCCTTATTATATTCAAAAAACAGCAGATGAGACTCTGGGCTACAACAGAGAACTGCCATATTTTGTGGTGCCAATCTCTTCGGCTACAAATAAAAATATAGAGCCTCTTAAAAAGGCACTCTTTAAATTAGTTCAATCAAAAAGATTAGAGTCCTGAAAAATGAGAAGAGTAGTCGTAAAAGTAGGAAGTGCCGTTTTAACACAAAATGACTCTATTGCTTTAGAGAGAATGAGGGATCTGGTAGATTTTTTATGCGAGCTTAGAAAAACAAATGAGGTGATTTTAGTCTCTTCAGGAGCCGTAGCAGCAGGTTATACTACTTTAAAGCTTGACAGAGGCGTACTGCAAAACAAGCAGGCGTTAGCTGCAATCGGGCAGCCGATACTTATGAGCAAATATAGTAAGAAATTTGGAGCGCATAATGTGTTGAGCGCACAGGTTTTAGTCACCGCTGCAAACCTTCAAAGAGAAGATGAGATACAAAGAATCAAAGATACCGTCAACACACTTCTCTCAAACGGTGCTATTCCGATTATCAATGAAAATGATGCAACTTCCACAAAAGAGCTTGTTGTTGGAGACAATGACCAACTCTCGGCTTACATAACAAAACATACCGATTCGGATCTGCTTATAATTCTCTCGGATATTGATGCATACTATGACAAAGACCCAAGAGAATTTTTAGATGCAAAAATATTGAAAGTGGTAAATAGCATAGATGAGGATGAGCTAAAAAAAGAGGCGACTCCTCACGGCGCTTTTGCTACAGGCGGAATTTTGACGAAACTAAAAGCGGCAAACTATCTTTTGGGACATGGAATAGACATGGTTCTTACAAGTGGATATGATTTGAGCGACATAAAAAGTCTTATGCTTCAAAACAGACATGTAGGCGGAACACTTTTTACTAAGGCTAGGTAATGAAAATAATTTTTATGGGAACACCTGATTATGCTGCGCAGATTTTAGAAAAAATTATAACCGCAAAAGATATGGAAGTCGTTGCCGTCTATACCCAGCCAGACAAACCCGTAGGACGAAAAAAAGTCCTGACCCCGCCAGTTGTTAAGACTATAGCACTGCAAAACAACATTAGCGTATATCAGCCAAATAGATTAAGAGATGAGAGCGCGATTAAACAGCTTAGAGAAATTGAGTGTGACTATATTGTCGTTGCAGCGTACGGTCAGATACTTTCGCGTGAGATACTAGAACACGCACCTTGTATAAATCTTCATGCTTCGATATTGCCGCAATATAGAGGAGCAAGCCCAATACAGCAAACTCTTTTAAACGGAGATAGCAAAACAGGCGTAACTGCCATGCTTATGGATAAGGGGCTTGATACCGGAGATATTATTAAAATCAAAGAGATTGATGTTGGCGAAGATGAGATGGCTGAGTCGCTCTTTGATAGACTTACGGACGCCGCATGTGAGCTTACTATTGACGTGCTAGAGAACTTTAATAAATACACACCACTAAAACAGGATGACGCGCAGTCATCACACTGCATAAAAATCACAAAACAAGATGGTGAAGTCACGTTTGAAGATGCACAGACTCTCTTTAACAAGTATCGTGCATTTACGCCTTGGCCGGGTATCTACCTCTCCTCTGGACTCAAGCTTAAGAAGGTAGAGTTGGTTGAAAAAGAGAGTTCGCATGAGAGCGGAAAAATCCTGAAAATAGAAAAAGAGTCTATCGTACTCGGATGTAAAAAGGGCAGCATTAGAGTCTATAGAGTGCAGCCTGAATCAAAAAATGAGATGGATATTCTCTCTTATATAAACGGAAAAAGGGTAGGGGTTGCAGATACTCTATCTTGAGAGTGTTGACTCAACGCAAAAACATCTCAAAGAGCTGATCCATGAGGGCAAAATTTCTCTCCCTTATGCCGTAGTCGCAAACTCTCAAACAGCAGGAGTCGGAAGCAGAGAAAACTCTTGGATTGGAGTTAAGGATAATCTCTTTTTATCTTTTGCCATTTCACTGGGGCAACTGCCAAAAGATTTGAAACTTGAATCCGCGTCTATATATTTTTCTTATATTTTAAAAGAGACACTTAAAGAGTTTGGTTCAGAAGTTTGGCTCAAGTGGCCCAATGATTTTTATCTAAAAAATCAAAAAGTCGGCGGAATGATTACAAATCTGCTCAAAGAGAGCTTGGTTTGCGGTGTCGGGTTAAATATAGCAAAAGCACCGGATAATTTTACAAAGCTAGATGTGGATTTAAACAGAGATGAGCTTATAAAAAGCTATTTTATAAATATTGAAAAAAAGAGTTCATGGAAGCAAGTTTTTAGTAAATATAAGTTAGAATTTTACAGAAATCAAAACTTTCATACACATAGTAAAAATTTAAGAATTTCTTTAGAAGGTGCGTCACTGCAGAGTGATGGGGCAGTTGTAGTCAACGGCGAGAGGATATATAGTCTAAGATGAGTGAAGTAATAGTAATTGCAAATCAAAAGGGCGGTGTTGGCAAAACAACTACTGCCGTAAACTTAGCTGCCTCACTTGCAGTTGCAGAAAAAAAAGTGCTTTTGATTGACTCAGACCCTCAGGCGAACGCTACCACCTCTTTGGGATTTCACAGAAACGATTATGAATTCAACTTATATCATGTACTTATCGGAACAAAAAAACTAAAAGATATTATACTAAAATCAGAACTTCCGACTCTTCATTTGGCACCCTCAAATATCGGGCTTGTCGGAATAGAGAAAGAGTATTATGATGCGCAAAATTCCAAGGGGCGTGAGCTTGTTTTAAAAAAAGCGATAGCAAATGTCTTAAAAGATTATGACTATATTATCATAGACTCTCCTCCGGCACTTGGACCGATGACCATAAATGCGCTCTCGGCTTCAAGCTCCGTAATCATCCCTATTCAGTGTGAGTTTTTTGCACTTGAGGGTTTAGCGCAGCTTTTAAATACTGTGAAACTTGTAAGAAAATCAATAAATCAAAAACTAAGTATTAAAGGTTTTTTACCTACGATGTTCAGCGCGCAAAACAACCTCTCAAAGCAGGTTTTTGCAGATTTAAAGCAGCATTTTGACAGCAAGCTTTTTAAAGATGAGAGTGGAGAGATTATAGTGGTTCCGCGAAATGTAAAACTTGCAGAATCGCCATCGTTCGGTAAACCTGCAATACTCTATGATGTAAAATCAGCAGGTTCTATTGCATACCAAAATTTAGCACAAGCGATTATGCAGATATGAAGTCACAAAAATTAGGCAGAGGGCTAGGGGCACTTTTAGGCGAGATAGATGAGGCTTATGAAAACGAGGTTTCTCAAAAAGATTCGATTGTAGAGATTCCTCTAAAAGATATAAGACCAAATCCGTTTCAACCGAGAAAACATTTTGAAGAGAGTTCTCTTTATGAGCTTAGCGAATCTATAAAAAATGACGGACTACTACAGCCGATAGTTGTTACAGAAGATGTTGACGGGTATGTTTTAATAGCTGGAGAGAGAAGGCTTCGTGCATCAAAACTGGCAAAGTTAAAAACAATTCGTGCGATTATTTTAAATAGTGATGAACAGAAGATGAGACAATTTGCACTCATAGAAAATATCCAAAGAGACGAGCTAAACTCTATCGAACTTGCGCATGCATACGGCGAGCTTATCAAGCTTCATGAAATTACACAAGAAGAGCTCTCTACTAAAATCCACAAAAGCAGAACACATATTACAAATACTATAAGACTTTTACAGCTTTCACAAAAAACACAAAGAGCACTTATAGAGAAGAAGATAAGCACGGGTCATGCAAAGGTTTTGGTTGGACTTGATGAGAAGCAGCAGCAGCTGATTGTAAACTCAATAATCGGGCAAAAATTGAGCGTAAGAGAAGTCGAAGTAACTATAAAAAGCATGAAAAACCAAAAAACTGACAGTTCTGAGAAAGCAACGACCCCTTCATATAACTTTAAAGAGATCAAAGAGAAACTTTTAGAGCTTGGTTTTAAAAGCAAAAGTTCAAACAAAAGCCTCACAATAGATTTTGACTCTAAAGAGCAGATAGAGGAGTTTTCGAACTTTCTTATTAATGTTACGCACTAAAACGAACACGTCCGTTATAGTGGCAGGGACTAAAGTCCCTACAACCCCCTAAAGCTATAAAAAACTTTGTTTTTCAAGAATTACAAAGAGTTCCGCCAATTCAAGTCGTCATAAATTTAAAATATTTTATAAAAAATATAAAAAAAGTTTAAATTTTTTATTACTTTAACAATTCTTTTAATTTTAACATAGTATAATCACGCAACTTTTAGGAGGTGCTATGTTAGATATAAATCCGATACTACTCGTAGCTACATTAATCGTGTTTCTTACGCTTATAGCCGTACTAAACAGTTGGCTTTACAATCCATTATTCGCTTATATGAGTAAAAGAGATGAAGACATCAAAAAAGATCTTGAAAAGATAGGTTCAAACGATGAGGAAATCAAAGAACTTGAAGCAAAAGCGCAATCTATAATTGTAAATGCAAAACTGGAAGCCGCGGCCTTAAGAGAGAAGGTTATTACGGATGCTAAAGAGTTAGCAGAGAGTAAGTTAGAAGCAAAACGTGCTGAACTAGCTAGTCAGTACTTAGAGTTTGAGCAGTTACTCGCTAAAACTCGCGAACAGTTAAGCAGTGATTTAAAATCACAGATTCCGCTGTTCAAAGAAGCTGTAAAAGCTAAATTTAGTCAAATATAAGGATGTAATGTGAGTAGAATTTTAGTATTTATGCTAATGATATCAACCTATGCATTGGCATCCAGTGGCAGTGCAGAAAACGCAGGAACAGACATAGTACAAAGAACGGTAAACTTTTTACTGTTTGCAGCTCTTATCTGGTATCTTGTTGCTGAACCTGTAAAAAACTATTTTTCATCAAGAAGTCAGTCGATTGCCAATGAGATGAAAAAAGTGCAAGATAAGTTAAGAGAGACGGCAGCTCTGAAAAAAGATGCTTTAGCTAAAATTACAGCGGCTGAAAAATTCACACAGGATTTGGCAGTTAGTTCAAAAAAAGAGAATAAAATTATCAATGATAATATTATGTCTCAATGTGATGCTGATGTAGAAAATATGGCGAAGCAACAAGCTATTTTAATAGAGTTTGAGCAAAGAAAAATGGTTCGAAGTGTTGTCGAAGAGACGCTTAAAGAAGTTCTTGCTCAGAGTGATGAGAGCTTTGATAAAGAAGCGATGGCAAATGTTATCTTAAAGAAGGTGGCATAGCATGGAAGAGTTAATTGCAAAAAGATATATAAAAGCTCTTAAAAAGAGCTCCAGTGCAGAGAAGATGCAAGAGACATCTGCTATATTTTCTATTTTAGCTGAAGCATTTAAAGATGAAAAGTTTATTCAAATCATCAACAATCCTGATATTGATAAAAATCAAAAGTCAGCGATTTTATTGGATGCAGTTAAATCTGCAGAATCAAAAGATGTTGAGAATTTAATTAAACTTCTCGCTGAGCACAATCGAATTGGCATTATTCCTGCAATAGCTGAAGTAATGAGAAAAGATATAGCTGTTACGACAAAAAACTATACTGGAGTTATATATAGTGACAGTGAGGTTGATGCGAAGGTCATAGAAGACTTAAGCAACGGGTTAAGCAGCAAGTTTGATTCAAAAATATCTTTAAAGTTTGAGAAAAGCAGCTTTAACGGAATAAAAGTAGATGTTGAAGATTTAGGTATTGAGATTAGTTTCTCAAAATCAAGAATTAACAGTCAAATTATAGAACATATTGCAAAAGCAATTTAACTTTCAACGAGAGGAGACGTGTAGTGGTAGCAAAAATTCAGGCTGATGAAATCAGCTCAATAATAAAAGAGCGTATCGATAACTTTGAACTAAGTGTTGATATCAATGAGACAGGTAAAATCGTTTCATATGCTGACGGCGTTGCGCAAGTTTACGGACTTAGCAATGTTATGGCTGGTGAGATGGTAGAGTTCGAAGAGGGAACTAGAGGTTTAGTTATGAACCTTGAGGAGAGCACTGTAGGTGTTGTTATTCTTGGAGGAGGAACAATGTTGAAAGAGGGCATGTCTGTAAAAAGACTAGGTCGTCTTCTTCGTGTTCCTGTTGGCGACGCGCTTCTTGGGCGTGTTGTTAATGCTCTAGGTGAGCCGATTGATGGAAAAGGTCCAATTGAGACAACTGAAACTCGTTTCGTTGAGGAGAAGGCACCTGGTATTATGGACAGAAAATCTGTTCATGAGCCACTAGCAACAGGTATCAAAGCTATTGATGCGCTTGTTCCAATCGGAAGAGGTCAAAGAGAGCTTATCATCGGTGACCGTCAAACCGGTAAAACAACAATCGCATTAGACGCTATTATCAATCAAAAAGGTAACGGTGTTGTTTGTATTTATGTTGCTGTTGGTCAAAAAGAGTCAACTGTTGCACAAATCATTCGTCGTTTAGAAGATCATGGTGCACTAGAGTACACTATTATCGTTTCTGCTACGGCAGCTGAGGCAGCAGCACTTCAATTCTTGGCTCCATATACCGGTGTTACTATGGGTGAATATTTCCGTGACAACGCTAGACATGGTCTGATTGTATATGATGATTTAAGTAAACATGCAGTTGCTTACCGTGAGATGTCACTTATTCTTCGTCGCCCTCCAGGTCGTGAAGCATATCCTGGTGACGTTTTCTATATCCACTCTCGTCTTTTAGAGAGAGCTGCAAAAGTTTCTGATGAAAGAGGCGCAGGTTCATTAACTGCTCTTCCTATTATTGAGACACAAGCGGGTGACGTTTCGGCGTATATTCCTACTAACGTTATCTCTATTACTGATGGTCAGATTTTTCTTGAGACTGAACTATTTAACTCGGGTGTTCGTCCGGCGATTAACGTTGGTCTTTCTGTTTCTCGTGTTGGTGGAGCTGCTCAGATTAAAGCTACAAAGCAGGTTGCCGGTACGTTAAGACTTGACCTTGCTCAGTATCGTGAGTTACAAGCATTTGCACAATTTGCATCTGACCTTGATGAGACATCTCGTAAGCAGTTAGAGCGTGGACAGAGAATGGTTGAAGTTCTTAAGCAGCCTCCTTTTTCTCCACTATCTGTTGAGAAGCAAGTTCTAATTATATTTGCCGGAAATGAAGGTTTCTTGGATGACATGGATTCTTCAAACGTTGTTCGTTTTGAAGCAGAGTTGTATCCATTTGTTGAAGCATCTTACCCTCAAATATTTGAGAGTGTCAGAAGTACTTCTAATGTAGATGATGACACTAAGGCACTAATGTTGAAAGCACTTGAAGAGTTCAAAGCTAACTTCATAGTGGCGTAAGGAAAACTTTATGGCAAACTTGAAAGATATTCAAAGACAGATTAAGAGTGTTACTAACACTCAAAAGACGACTCGCGCAATGAAGCTTGTATCAACCGCAAAGCTTCGTCGTGCGGAAGAGCTTGCAAAACGCTCTCGTCTTTATGCTGCAAAAATGAATCAGGTACTTGCCGAAATAGCTGGACGTATTAAATGTAACAAAGTCGGCGGATTGGACAATCGATGTTTTATAGAGATTGAAGATCCAAAAACTGTTGACATTGTTTTTGTAACTGCAGATAAGGGTTTATGCGGCGGTTTTAATATTCAAACTATTAAGGCTGTTAAGAAACTTTTAGCAGAATACAAATCAAAAAATGTAAAAGTGCGTTTACGTGGAATCGGTAAAAAAGGTATTGAGTTTTTTAAATATAACGAAGTTGAACTCTTTGACGCAGTTGCAAATCTTAGCTCAAATCCAGACAAGAGTCGTTCGGATGAGTTTATAATCTCTTCTATTGAAGATTTTAAAGATGGCAAAATTGACGCACTTCATATCGTCTACAACGGCTATAAAAACATGATAACTCAAGAGTTGCATGTAAATAAGCTTTTGCCGGTTGATTCAACTCAATTTGAGTGCGCTGAAGCAGAAAAGTCGATGCTTGAGATAGAGTCTGATGATGAAGAGAAGATGCTGGACTCTTTGGTAAATAGATATGTTCAGTATGCTATCTACTACGCATTGATTGATTCTGTTGCTGCTGAGCACAGTGCTAGAATGCAGGCAATGGATGCAGCTACCAACAATGCAAAAGATATGGTTAAGTCATTAAATGTTCAATTTAATAAAGCTAGACAAGCAGCAATTACTACAGAGCTTATAGAGATTATAAGCGGTGTAGAGTCTATGAAATAATGGAGAAAAATATGATTGGTAAAATAAGCCAGGTTATGGGTCCGGTTGTTGACGTTGATTTTGATGGATATCTTCCAATAATTAATGAAGCAATCGAAGTTAATATACATTTAGAAGGTGCGGTAACTCGTTTGGTACTTGAAGTTGCAGCGCACTTAGGCGATGGCCGTGTTAGAACTATTGCAATGGATATGAGTGAAGGTTTAGTTCGCGGCATGGACGCAAAAGCTACGGGTGCTCCTATTAAAGTTCCTGTCGGCGAGAAAGTTCTTGGACGTATCTTTAACGTAATTGGCGAAACAATTGATAATGGTGAACAAATTACGGATGCTCCTATGTGGTCAATCCACCGTGAACCTCCAAAATTGGTTGAGCAGTCGACTACTACAGAGATGTTTGAAACAGGTATCAAAGTTGTTGACTTGTTGGCACCGTATTCAAAAGGCGGTAAAGTTGGTCTATTCGGCGGTGCCGGTGTTGGTAAAACAGTTATTATTATGGAGCTTATCCACAACGTTGCAATGGGTCATGAAGGTCTATCTGTATTCGCTGGTGTTGGTGAGAGAACTCGTGAAGGAAATGACCTTTACCATGAGATGAAAGACTCAAACGTACTTGACAAAGTTGCACTGTGCTATGGTCAAATGAGCGAGCCCCCGGGAGCGCGTAACCGTATCGCATTAACAGGCCTTACAATGGCTGAGTATTTCAGAGATGAAAAAGGTCTTGATGTATTGATGTTCGTTGACAATATTTTCCGTTTTGCACAATCCGGTTCAGAGATGTCAGCACTTCTTGGACGTATTCCATCGGCTGTTGGTTATCAACCGACACTAGCTCGTGAGATGGGTGCTCTTCAAGATAGAATTACATCAACAAAGAACGGTTCAATCACTTCTGTTCAGGCAGTTTACGTTCCGGCGGATGACTTAACTGACCCTGCTCCGGCTTCTGTTTTTGCTCACTTGGATGCGACTACGGTTCTTAACCGTAAAATTGCTGAGAAAGGTATCTATCCTGCAGTTGATCCATTGGATTCATCTTCAAGATTACTTGATCCACAAATTTTAGGCGAAGAGCACTATAGCGTTGCTCGCGGTGTTCAACAAACACTTCAAAAATATAAAGATTTGCAAGATATTATCGCGATTCTTGGTATGGATGAGCTTAGTGAAGATGACAAAAATATTGTTGAGCGTGCTCGTAAAATTGAGAAGTTTCTATCACAACCATTTTTCGTTGCTGAAGTATTTACGGGTTCTCCGGGTAAATATGTTTCTTTAGCTGACACTATTAAGGGTTTTAAAATGATTCTTAGCGGTGAATGTGACCACATGCCGGAAGGTTCTTTCTATATGGTCGGTGGCATAGATGAGGCGATTGAAAAAGCTCAAAAAATGAAGTAATTCATAAAGGACTAACATGAATAAGTTAAAACTTGAAATCCTTACTCCTAATGGCGTCATCTATGATGGTGAAGCACTTAGCGTAACTCTTCCAGGCGAAGAGGGCGAGTTTGGAGTTCTAGCAGAACACTCTAGTCTGACTACACTGCTTGAAGCAGGTGTAATTGACATAGAGAAAGAGGATAAATCAGTCGAATCAATTCTTATCAACTGGGGCGTTGTTCAGGTTGATGAAGAGAAAGTTATAGTATTGGTTGAAGGCGCAGTAGCTATTCGCGGAGAGACTGAAAGTGCTATCTCTAAAGCACTTGAAGACGCTAAGGAACTTATTGAGTCTATTAAGGACAATAACCCTGCGATCGCTACCGTTACTGCAAGACTCGAGTCAGCAGCACAAAATTTACTCTAGATTATGATTAACGAAATAATTGATTTTTACATAAAAAGCCACCCTGTAACACTAGGGGTTTTGGCAATTTTGGCACTATACTTCATAGTGCTAAATTGGGTTTTTTTCTATCGATACTTTTCTCTTAGTAGTTGGCTTGAGACAGAGAGCAGATCTCTTGAGAGTCTTCTTATGGGAGCAACAGCCGTAGACCCGCAATCTTTTTTAAGCAATTTTTTAAAAACAAGTACAAATGCATCAAAAGATATTTTAGCGCTTGCCGCTTCTGCAGCCACAAAAGATGCAACAAAAGGGCTCTCAGTGCTTTCTGTATTTGCTTCTACAACTCCTTTCATAGGTCTTTTTGGAACTGTTGTCTCAATATTAGACACTTTCACGCACATTGGACAAAGCAGCGGCGGTATGTCTGTAATAGCGAGTGGAGTCTCTGATGCACTGGTAGCAACTGCTGCAGGTATTTTCGTTGCAATATTTGCATATACGTATCACCAGATACTAAAGAGAAAATCATTTGAGCTAATCAGCTTTATTGAGATGCAAAGCGACGCAATAATAGCTAGAAAAGTGTAAAAATGGCTTATGATTGGGATGAGAAACCGGAACTAAACATTACTCCGCTTGTGGACGTAATGCTCGTTCTTCTAGCCATTATGATGGTTATAGCACCAAATATGATTTATGAGGAGAAGATAAATCTTCCTCAAAGCTCAAAAACAAAATCACTATCTAAAATACCACCTGTTCATATTACTATAGATAAAGATTTGAATCTAAAAGTAAACAAAGATAATTTTGAGTTAGATGCTTCATTTCAAGACAATTTTTTTCTCTATTCAAAAAAGCTTGATTTAAAAGCGACTGTGCTTATAAGTGCAGATAAAAGTTTGGATTATGGTGTTGTTATGTCTGTTCTGGCTGCTGTTAAACAAGCAGGTTTTACCGAGGTATCATTAGCTACTAATGGATAATAAAAACTCCTACTTCTATATTAGCGGTGCTATATCGCTCTCTCTTTTTTTCTTTTTTTCACTGCTTTTTTTAATTTTTATAACCTCGTCAAAAGAGATGAAAAGCTTTGCTATGAAAAAAGAGAACTATATATCTATATCTATGGATATCCCAAAAATTCAGACAAGCAGTTCTAAAAAAAGTATAGACACTCCCATTAAAAAAGAGGAAGAAATAAAGCCTGTTTTGAAAGAGGATGCAAAACCTGAGACGACAAAAACGGCTGAAAAAAAAGCAAGAAGCGTTGAAGAGCTATTTAGCGATGTTTGGACGCAAGATATTAAAAAAACGCAAGAGGTTAAAAAGCCAAAAACTGACAAAAGAGTTTTAGACGAAATTCAAAGAAAGATTCAAAAATCCGACACAAACAGAGCTGAATCAATCTCGCAAAAAATCCAGAGTATGGATGCCCAAAAAACAGAAGATGAGAGTTCAAAGAGCTCCACGGCAACAGAGGTTAATGAATATTTAGCTAAAATTCAAGCTTTAGTATATGAGTACTTTTATCCTCCAAAGAACTCACAGGGTAACGGAGTGACGGCTGTTATTGAGCTTAGTGCAATGGGCAAAGTAATTGATTTTAGAATTCTTGCTTATTCAGACAATGAAGCCTTAAACAGAGAGTGTGAGAAGATAAAAGATAGGCTCAGCAGTATACTTTTTCCAAAAAGCCCCAGCAACAGTTCTGGGAGATATAAAATAATTCTAATTTCTGAGGAGTAATATTTGAAAATAATAATTTCATTTTTAATAACTATAACTTTTATGTTTGCAAGTGACGCGACAATAGAGGTTATTAAAAAAGTTGATTCACTTCCTTCACTGGCGATTGAAGATGCCTCTACTAGTTATGATGATACTTTTAGAAATAGATTTTTTAAATCTTTAGTAGCGGATTTAAATGTTCTTTCAATCTTTAATGTAGAGAGAGCTCATCGTAAAGTTAACTATGATGCAAGCAGCGTATTGGTAGAAAACAAAGATATGAACTATGTTTTAAGATATAAGCTAAGCGAAGATGACTCGCGTGCGTTAAATTTAGAGCTCAAACTGATAAGCCAAGAGAAGATTATATTTAACAAAAACTATAAAGTTAACAATACGAACGTATATATGTTTGTTTCTCATACCATAGCATACGATATAAATAAATTTATGGGCGAGGCGCCTGTTGAGTGGATGAAGAGAAAAGTCATCTTCTCAAGAATGGTTGACCCTCAAAAAAGCGAGTTGGTTATTGCAGATTATACTCTGACATATCAACATGTTGTTGTTAAAGGCGGTTTTAACATATTCCCAAAATGGGCAAATAAAGAGCAGACAGCCTTTTACTACAGCTCTTTAGATGAGAAAGTGCCTACATTAAAGTATGTAGATATTAAAACCGGAAAAAGCAGTGTTATAAAATCTTCAGATGGCATGATGATATGTTCTGATGTTAATGATGATGGCAGCAAGCTTCTTTTGACTATGGCACCGCAGGGTCAGCCGGATATCTATCTGTATGATGTTAAAACAAAAAGTACGAAAAAACTGACAACTTTTGGCGGCATAGATGTAGGCGCGCAGTTTTTAGGCAGTGACAGCATTGTATTTGTCTCTGACCGTTTAGGATATCCAAATATATTTTCTAAAAATTTGAGCACAGGAAGTGTTGAACAGATGGTCTATTACGGCAAAAGCAATGCTGCTTGTAGCGTGTTCGGACAGTATATAGTTTATAAAGCAAGAGAGAGTTCTGAGTCATTCGGAGATAATACATTCAACCTTCATTTAATATCTATGGGGACGGATTTTATAAGAAGATTGACTGCTGTTGGAGTAAATGAGTTTCCTAGATTTTCTGTAGATGGAGACGCAATAATTTTTATTAAGAACTATAAGTCCCAAAGTTCTATAGGAATAATTAGAGTAAATCATAATAAAAATTATCTATTTCCTTTGAAGTATGGAAAAGTACAGTCAATGGATTGGTAAAAGTGTGATTATAAAAATATATTAATTTTATTTTGGTACAATCACAACAACTAAAATTTAAGGTAGAAGAAGATGAAAAGCATTGTAATTTCGAGTGCAATAGTAGCACTTTTAGTATTAAGCGGATGTGGCGATAAAGACCCAAAAGTTGATGATTCGGGTATTGATAGCAGCGTTAGTCAAGAAGTTGTACAAGATCCATCAACTCAAGAAGCAGTACAAACAGAGACAGTATCATCTAGTGAGGCAGAAGTTATGAGTGATGTGGCTTCACAGGAGACAGAGACTCAAGCAATGATGAGAGTTGAAAAAGAGTTGTTGAGTATATACTTTGATTTTGACAAGTTTAACGTAAGAAGCGACATGCAGGGAAATCTATCCACTGACGCAGATATTGCAAAGACTAAGGCTAAAGATTTTTCTATTAAGCTAGAAGGCAATTGTGATGAGTGGGGAAGCGATGAGTATAACTTTGCTTTAGGACTTAAAAGATCTAACACTGTTAAAATGGCTCTTGTTGCAGAGGGCGTTGATGCTAGCCGTATAACAATGGTAAGTTTTGGTGAGAGCAACCCTGTGTGTAGTGACAAGACTAGAGAGTGTTGGGCTAAGAATCGTAGAGTTGACTTTAAACTTTTACCATAATAGTATATGAACATGGTTAAATCAATTGCTGCTTTAGCAATTATCCTTCCTTGTTATCTCTTGGGTGCCGAACCATCAGCGTTTGGTGCCGGAGATTTAAACAATCCCAATCCATACGGCCTAACCTCCACAGAGGCTGTTTTGCTGGAGACTAAAAAAAATCTTAATAAAGTTGTCGTAAAAAGTAACAACCAGGCAAATGAAGTTGAATCACTCAGACAAAGAGTTGACGGGCTACAGACAATTATTGAGAGTATTAGTACATCTTCACATGAAAACAAGTTGAAGATTAAATCTCTACTTGATGAGAGTTCGCTCAAAAGCCAAAGCAATGTTGAATATGAGAAGAGAGTCTCTAAAACAATAGAAGATAATAGTAACGCTATTGTCGTAAATGCCAAAGAGATAGAGAAAATAAATCTTTTAATCATCGAGATTTCTAAAATTGTTGATTCTATAAACGAGTCTTACGTTAGCAAAAATGAGTTTAATTCACTCGTACATGATGTTAATAAATTTAAAGATCTTGTAGCAAAAGAGTTAAAAGCAAAAGAGAAGCAGCCCTTAAAACAGTCCACTTACGAGGGGATGACAAACGGAGAGGTTGAAACAAAAGCTAAAGAACTCTATGATCAAAAGAGTTATAGTGAATCAATCAAGTATTATAAATATCTCATAGATAAAAACTATAAACCGGCTCGTTCTCACTATATGGCAGGAGAGATTGAATACTATAAAAAAAATTATGCTGCGGCAATCGCATACTTTAAAAAGAGTGCATCACTCTACTCAAAAGCTGACTATATGCCTACTTTGATGCTTCATACAGCAATTTCAATGGACGAGACAGGCGATAAAAAAAATGCAGTAAATTTTTATGATGCAGTAATTTCACAGTATCCAAACAGTGATTCTGCAAAAATAGCAAAAAACAGGTTAAGTAAAACAAAAGAGTAGTATATTAGCAATTACTATAATTATGATAAAATCACAAAAAACAAAAAAATAAAAGGTATATAAATATGGCAATAGAGGCAAATCAGATTGTATCAATAGAGTATGAAGTCAATGATGGAGAAAAAGTTGTAGATAGTAATATTGGTGGAGAGCCACTGGTATTTATGTTTGGAAAAGGGCAGATTATTCCTGGACTTGAAAATGCAATAATAGATATGACAATAGGTCAAAGAGCAGAAGTTACCGTAAAAGCTAAAGATGCATACGGTGAGTACGACAGTGAAGCAATTCAAGAGGTTCCAAAAGATCAGTTTTCTGGAATTGACTTAGAAGTTGGGATGCCGCTTTATGGTCAGGGTGAAGATGGCGGAACTGTTCAGGTTACGGTTAAAGAGATAGGTGATGAGAGCGTAATAATAGATTTTAATCACCCATTGGCGGGCAAAGATTTGGCTTTTGTGGTAGTAATAAATAATATTAGAGAAGCATCAGCCGATGAGTTAATGAGTGGTATTCCTGTAGAAAATCAGCATGATGATTGCTGTGGTACAGGTGGCGGCACTGGCTGTGGATGCTAGTTATATAACTGCATGTCCATCATCTGCGCAGGCGTTTAAAACAGCAACTCTTTTAAAAACACTGAATGTAAACGCACTCATAACAGGAGAGGTTGGAGTGGGCAAGAGAAGTTTGGCTCACTACATACTTCCTGATGCCCCCATCTTTGATGCATCAAATTATGATGAACTTTTAGCAACTCTTGATAGTGTTGCTAAAGTAATTATTACAAATATAGAAAACTCACCAAATATAAAAAAAGTACTAGATATCTTAAGCAGCAAGAATATAAGAGTTGTAGCTACTGCTAAAAATTCATATTATAACAGAGATGCAGATAAATTTTTTAGTGTTAAATTTGAGATACCTTCTCTTAGAGAGAGACCGGAGGATGTTGAAGAGTTGACACAAAAATTTATAAAAGAGGCATCTTTGCTTTTTTGTTCAAAAGATGAGTTTAAAGTCAAAAACTTCAAGCCTGACTTAAGTCAGAACTCAAACTCTTTAAGAAGACAGATTATGATCAATTATCTTCTGCAGGATATACGAGAAGATGAACTCATGGAGATACTTCAAAACTATCTAACTGAGAAATTGGGTTCCAACAATGATTATAAAAAGTTTTTACATCTCTATGAAGTTCCTCTTATTAGGGCAGGGCTTGAGAGATTTAAATCTCAGCTTCAACTCTCAGACAAACTAGGACTCAATAGAAATACTCTTAGAAAAAAGATGGCTGATAATATTAATTACTTATAAAAAGGGAAAAAATGAAAAAAATAGCAATGATTTTTGCGGGGCAGGGTTCTCAGGCAACAGGAATGGGAAAAGATTTCTACGATAACTCCGATATGGCAAAAGAGATGTTTGAAGAGGCTGGTAAAAGAGCGGGATTGAAGTTTGACGAGTTGCTTTTTGCGGAACACGACCTGTTAAATCAGACTGCATATACACAGCCTGCAATTCTTTTGGTTCAAATGATAGCTTATCGTCTGTTTAAGGAAAAATGTCCGGATGTGAAAGCCGAACTTTTTTTAGGACACTCATTGGGTGAATTTTCTGCTCTTTGCGCAAGCGGTGCGATTGATTATGTTGATGCGGTTGAACTTGTTCACAGACGCGGTCAGCTAATGCAAGACGCATGTAGCGATATTGAAGCGAGCATGATGGTTGTTATGGGACTTGACGATGAGAGCGTTGAGAAGATTTGTGTTGATGCGCAAAGCCAAGGAAAAAAAGTTTGGCCGGCAAACTACAATCAAGACGGACAGCTTGTTGTTGCGGGCATGAAGAGTGATTTAGCATCTCTAGAGCAGATATTTAAAGATGCCGGTGCTAAAAGAGCACTTCTTCTCAACATGTCGGTAGCTAGCCATTGTGAGCTTTTGTCTCCTGCACAAATCCCGCTTAAGAGTTTGATGGAGGGGATGATAGAGGATAGTTTTGAAGCACCGGTCATCTCAAATGTAACTACAACGGGATACACCACTAAGGATGAAGCAGTTGAGCTTTTAACAGAGCAGCTTGTAAAACCCGTTAAATATAAACAATCAATCTTGGCGATAGCAGATAAAGTCGATATTGCAATAGAGTTTGGAAACGGGGCAACTCTAAAAGGTCTAAACAAAAGAATCGCTCCAAATCTTGAGACTTATACTATTTCAGATATGAAATCACTTCAAGAAGTCATAGAGAAAATTTGCAACTAAAATGAGAATTACATTAGCTCAGACATCGCCTAGACTTAACCGCTCAAACATAGATGAAGTTGTATCTATAATAGGCTCTTGTAAACATGAGAGTGATTTAATAGTGTTTGGCGAGCTCTCTTTAAATGGTTATCTGCTTCAAGATAAGCTCTATGAAGATGCATGGGAGATAGATGAGTTGGATATCTTAAAAGAGTTAAGTCTTGATGTTGATATCGTAGTAGGTGCTGCGATTAGAGATGGTGAGAGCTTTAGAAATGCAGCACTCTATTTCTCTAAAGGGAAACTCCTCTCAAAGCACTATAAAGTACATCTTCCAAACTACGGAATGTTTGAAGAGGCTAGGTATTTTAAAGCAGGCACTATTTTTGAGAGTTTTGTGACTCAGTTTGGAAAAATATCTATGGTTGTGTGTGAAGATCTTTGGCATAAAGATGTTCATGAAAAGCTGATAAAAGAAAATCCAAGCTATATAGTAGCGCTTGTTGCATCACCCGCAAGAGGTTTTAGTGATAGCGGAATTGACATAGAAGATAAATGGTATGAAATCATAAAAACGGTTGCAGCAGAGTGCAGAGCCAAGCTTGTCTTTGTAAACAGGGTTGGTTTTGAAGATGGGCTTGGATTTTGGGGTGGAAGCTGCATAGTCAACGAAGATGCAAAAATAGTGCATAAATTGCCGCGTTATAAAAAAACAGTAAAAACATTTGAAACAGAGGAAAATTTATGAAAATAGCAATAATGGGAGCAATGCCCGAAGAGGTTGCTCCGATTTTAGAAAAAGTCGGCTTATATAAAACGGTAGAGTACGCCGGAAATAGATATTATGAAGCAACATACAGAGGTGCCCAGCTTGTGATAGCGTACTCTAAGATAGGAAAAGTATTCTCTACTCTTACGGCTACGACTATGATTGAGCATTTTGGAGCTACAAAGCTTCTCTTTTCAGGAGTTGCAGGGGCAATATCTCCTACTCTAAAGGTCGGTGATCTGATAGTTGCAACAAAACTCTCTCAGCATGATTTGGATATTACTGCATTCGGTCATCCATTTGGTTATGTACCGGAAGGGTCGGTCTTTGTAGAGGCTGATAAAGTAATGATAGAGATGAGCAAAGAGGTCGCGGCAAGCATGGGTAAAAGTGTGCAGGAGGGAATCATCGCAACAGGTGATCAGTTTGTGGCAAATGAAGAGAGAAAGAACTGGATAGGAGCTACGTTTGGTGCAGATGCTCTGGAGATGGAAGGCGGAAGTGTTGCTGTCGTCTGTAATGCACTTGGGGTGCCTTTTTTTATTCTTCGTGCTATTAGCGATGCGGCAGACATGGATGCAAGTTTTAGTTTTGATGAATTTTTAGAGACAAGTGCTAAAGAAAGTGCCGAGTTTGTTATGAAAATGGTGGACAAAATTGTCCTCCCATCTTAGAACGCTAAATGAACAAAGTCCATTTAGCTACGCTAACGCTATGTTTTCTTCGACAGAAGGCCCGCGTGCAGATAAACCGCACTTAAAGATTTTACAATGGCTATAAAGATTTCTAAAAAAATTATGTCTAAACTCGGAAAAACAAATGCCGAGTTTGAACTTATAGAAGAGGGCGATAAGATATTGGTAGGTCTTAGCGGCGGAAAAGATTCGCTTACTTTAGTCCATGCGCTCAAAGAGCAACAGCGCCGTGCACCGTTTAAATTTGAGTTTGTTGCAGTAACTGTCTCATACGGGATGGGTGAAAACTTTGATAATTTGATTGAGCATTGTAAAGAACATGAGATTGCGCATTTCATCCATGATACAAAAATCTACGATTTGGCTGCTGAGAAAATTAGAAAAAATTCCTCATTTTGCAGTTTTTTTTCACGCATGAGAAGAGGTTCACTCTATAGTGCAGCAGAAAATCATGGCTGTAATAAAGTGGCTCTTGGACATCACATGGATGATGCGGCAGAGAGTTTTTTTATGAATTTTATCTATAACGGACAGATGCGCTCGCTTGCACCAAAATATAGAGCCGATAACGGTTTGATTGTCATACGTCCTCTTATTCAAATGAGAGAGCGTCAATTGGCAGCATTTGCACTTGATAATGATATTGTGACTATTGGGGATGAAGCATGTCCATCTATGAGATTTGACGTTAAAATGCCCCATGCAAGAGCAAATACAAAAGAGATGTTATCTAAGATGGAAAAAGAGTTTCCTTCGCTGTTTACAAGTTTAAATGCAGCATTTAAAAATATCTCTGTTGAGACTTTTTTTGATAAAGAGAAGTTTAATATTTAGACTCTATCTTCTCTTCATCTTTTGCAATTTGTGATCTTCTCTCATGCAGAGTCTCATCTTTTAGGGTTTGTAAAAACTCTATCATATTCTCTTGGTAGGAGATGATATCCCTGTCATGCGAGAGCAAAAGAAGCTCTCTAAGCGAATCAATATCTATTTTTTTTGCATATCTTGGCATAAGCTTTAGTTCTTTTTGAATATTTAAGACAAGCGTATCAATATCCAGACCATTGTTTTCTCTTACTTTTTTAACAAGTTCTTTAGTGTTTAGGAGGAGAAGGTTTGCTCTTTCATCGTCATTATATATATCCATACCAATTTTTTTTATAATAGAGAAATCATCCGCTTTTATATTTTCATTTGCGCTAAGGATAAGAGCAAAAAGTTTGGCACGAAACGCCAATGAACTGTGATTGTAAACAAATAGTTCACGAAATGCATTAAATAAGTAATGTTTGATTTTAGAGAGAAACTTCATTGAAACACCTTGTAGAGTCAAGTGCGTAATTATACCAAATCCGCTCATGAATACCTACTTTAAACTTCATTTGGGAAAGCAGATTTGGTTATAATACACTTCTAATAATAAAACAGATTACAGTAGATGAGGATACATGCATGGGAAGAGCCTTTGAGTATAGAAAAGCATCAAAGCTAAAAAGATGGGGAGCAATGTCAAAACTGTTTCCTAAACTTGGAAAAATAATTACAATGGCGGCAAAAGAGGGTGGAACTGACCCTGATATGAATGCTAGATTGCGTACAGCGATTATAAATGCAAAAGCCGAAAATATGCCAAAAGACAACATAGAAGCAGCTATAAAAAGAGCAACTGCAAAAGATACGGCAAGTATGCTTGAGGTAAGCTTTGAGGGGAAAGTTCCACACGGTGTGCAGCTCTTTATAGAGTGCATGACGGATAACAATACGAGAACCGTGGCAAATGTGAAAAATATACTTACAAAACATGGCGGTGAGATGCTTACAAAGGGCTCTTTAGAGTTTATGTTTGACAGAAAAGCGCTGTTTGAATTTCCTCTAAAAGATGGTATGTATTTAGAAGAGCTTGAACTAGAGCTAATAGATGCAGGTTTAGAAGAGATAGAGGAAGAGGATGGAGTTGTTATTGTGACTGGTAACTATATAAGTTTTGGCGCATTAAACAGTGCCTTAGAAGATATGGGCATCGAGATTACGAAGGCAAATCTAGAGAGAATTGCAAATTTACCGATAACTATAACGGAGGAGCAGCACTCAGATATAGATAAAATTTTAGACAAACTCGAAGATGATGAGGATGTTCAAAAAGTATTTACAAATTTGGCATAATAATGTTTTAGAAAAGATATAGGAGAGACTCCTATATCTTTATCCTCTTCCCTGTACGGCATTACCCATATCCCACATCGGCAAGAATATACCAAGAGCAAGAAGAAGAACCATTGCCGCGATAATAAAGAGCATAATAGGTTCGATAGCCTCATTAAGCCCGTCAATAATCGCATCAAATCTCATTTTATAATACTCTGCTACCTTCTTTATCATGGCATCAAGAGTACCGCTATCCTCACCGGCACTAATCATCTGAATAATCATATTTTCAAAAAGTTTTGTATCCGCTAGACCTTCGTTTAAAGCCGCACCTTTTTCAACAGAAGTCCTAACCGAAGAGAGTTTTGCTTTTAGCGGCAGGTTGTCAATCATAGAGATGGAAGTGTCAAGCGCTTCCGCGATAGGAATACCGGCACGGATTAGTTCTGAGAAAACAAGTGTAAAACGGCTGAGCGTTGCATACATTACGATATTTTTTATAAGGTATGTCTTTAAGAGAAGCTGGTGCCAGCTAAACCTGATATCTTTATAGTTGTTAATTAGATACTTAAACATTGCAAATGTTATAACTAAAAAGGCGAGTACATACAACCCATAGTTGTTAAACAGATGTTCTAGTTTTAATAAAATAATAGTAGGTAACGGCAACTCTGCATTAAGCTCTTCAAAAATAGTTTTAAACTCAGGAACAACATAAGATATTAGAATCGTGAAAGCGATAGCCATTGCAATCATAACATTTCTTGGATATGCCATTGCTTTTTTAAATTTAATGATGTTCGCACGTATCTCCTCTAGCATATCGGCAAGAGAGTATAAGGCTTCATCAAGATTACCTGTTTTTTCACCGAGCTGAACCATGGCAATTGCGAGATTTCCAAGCTCAAAACGGAAATTTTCCATAGATTTCGAGAGAGAATGACCGGAATTTATATCTTCTGCCAGCTTGCTAAAAACTAGTTTTAAACTCTCTTCCTGCGTAGATTTTGCAATCTCATTTAGTGAATCATAAATTGATATTCCAGCATTTGTCATAACTGCTAGCTGTCTAATGGATGCAATAAGAGAGTCGGGCTTTATCTTTCTTTTTTTAACATTGCTAAGAAGTGTTGTTTTGAATCTTTTAAACTGAGCTTCAAGCGGTTCTGTCTCTTCTGAAATTTTAATTATAATCCCAGCGTGCTTGAGTTTTGTAAGCTCATTAGCATGTTTTCTATTTTCTGCATACATCCCAATCTGTTCTTTTTTACCCTTGGAGAGGATAGTTGCTACAAAGTATTTCATTATTTTGCCACCCTTAAAATTTCTTCTAAACTTGTGACACCTTCAAGAGCCTTGTTTATACCGTTTTCAAACAATCCGACAAATCCGTCTTCAACTGCTTGGGCATGTAGAGCCTCTAGAGATGCACCTTTTGCAATTAGAGATGACATTTTTTCATTAACAACTAAAACCTCACAAATCATCTCTCTTCCCATGTATCCTGTTCCGTTACACTCTTTACAGCCGGCTCCTGTATAAAATTTAGCATTTTCAGGAACTAGATGTCTTATCTCCTCTATAGCTGCCGCTGAAATCTTCTCCTCCGTTTTACAATTTTTACATATTATTCTTACAAGTCTTTGAGCTTGTATAGCAACTAAAGAACCACTGATAAGGTAAGATGGCACACCCATGTCTACCATACGCGTAACTGCGCTTATGGAGTCATTTGTATGAAGTGTAGAGATTACCAGGTGTCCCGTTAGTGCAGCTTTAATAGCTATTTCCAAAGTCTCAGAGTCGCGAATCTCACCAATCATAATCTTATCTGGATCTTGTCTTAAGATAGACCTAAGAGCCGCCGCAAAAGTCAATCCAACTTTGGGGTTTACTTGAACCTGCTGAATTAGGTTCATTCTATATTCAACCGGATCTTCGACCGTAATTACTTTATCTTCAACATTTCTAAGCTCATTAAGTGCGCCGTAGAGCGTTGTTGTTTTACCGCTTCCCGTAGGACCGGTAACAAGAATAATGCCATAAGGCGTCTTTAGAGCTTTTATAAACTTATTGTAACTTTCGGTATCCATACCGGCTTCCTCAAGTTTAACAAGTGCTTTTTGTTTATCAAGAACCCTCATAACTATTGACTCACCGTAGAGTACTGGAAGTGTTGATATGCGAAAATCATACTCTTTAGCACCAACCAGCGTAGAGAAGCGACCGTCTTGAGGCTTTCTTTTTTCAGCTATATCAAGATTTGAGAGAAGCTTTAATCTTGAGGCAAGAGGAGGATATATATCTTTTTCGAAAATAAACACCTCTGTTAGCTTTCCATCTATCCTTGTACGCACAACACAGTTTTTTTCTGTAGGTTCAACATGCACGTCACTCGCACGACTTTTAATACAAGAGTTTAGGATAACATCAATCAGTAGTAAAATTGAAGAAGCTTCCTGCTGTTCATCCATGGAGTTTATGGAGTTTAACTCATCTCTTATCTTTTTGACTAATCCTTTTACACTACCTTTTATCTCAACCTTAAAAAGATATGACTGAATCTGTTTTTTTGTTGCAACGGCAATTTTAATAGGTTTTGTAGAAAAGAGTCTTTGTACTGACTCATGCGCTTCAATGTCCAAGGGATCACAAAAAGCGACCGTAATGCTTAGTTCATCTTCGGATACCGGCAGCGCATTGTATTTTTTAAGCTGGGCAAGGGAAACTTTTTCAGTAAGCCTGTAATCCATGTCTATCGAGTCTAAATCAAGAAAAATAAGATTTAGTTTTTGGGCAAGTTTAAGAAGAATATCTTTTTCTTGAATGTAGTCATAATCGTCAATTATAGATAAATCATACTCGCCGCTTTGTATCTTCTCAACGATAAATCGAACAAGCCTATCCATCGTCATAAAGCCGGAAATAGTAATATCCCTAAGTATTAAATTACTATCAAGCCCTTTGGCAACAAGTCTGTCTACTTGACTCTTCATGATAGAGCCATTAGCTAGTAAATCAGATGTTATTCTATCCATAATGCCCCCTCTACCAATAAATATGTTTTTTAGTACTTATAGAGTTGTAAAACTCTTCAATAACTATTTTATCTATTTTACCATCTTTTAAAATATAAAGTTTATATTTTAAATTCTTATCATCTTCATCTTCAAATATATAAAACTCCTTTGGTTCATGTTTGCCATATTTTGTATAAAAATCAAAGACTTTTGATAGTACATAGTCGGTTGTAGGCAAGTTTAGTGAGGATATGTCATAGTTGTCAAGCAGAGCATGATACAGAAGTTTTTTTTGCATAAGTATAATTGAGAAATATGCGGCATTTGCGCGTGATTCAGGTGTTAGTTTTAGTACGGTAACGGGAACAGACAATCTATCTACATAATCAACATTAAGACAAGAGAATCCATATAAAGAGACATACTCCTCATCCTTTGAGTATTTTGCAAAGTTCTTAAAACCTATGGTGCAAGCCTCTTTATAATCTTTGTTTTGAAATAGCTCAAGCATTTCACGTTTTACATCGGCATAAAGAGTTATTGCCAAGAGAGTTGTTAGTAGTAGTAATTTCATTTAAATTTCCCTGATAAGATCTCATCTAAGAGTTGTCTAGCCTGTGATGAATCTGAGTGGTTTATATATCTCTTTAGTGTTTCAATCGCCATCTCTTTTTTGCCGAGCTTAACAAGCGATTTTGAAAAAATAATCCAGCTTGCTTCTATATTATTGTTTAACTCATTCGTTGCCAAAGCATAGTTGTATGCTTGCTCATAATTTTCTAATTGATAATATTTTTTTGCAACAAACAGACTTAAAGCAGGGTTGTGATTAACATTAAATCTTTTGATCACATGTTTAATGTCCTCTTCGACATCTCTTCTTTTTATATCTATGGTGCTTGTGTTTGTTGCAGGTTCTTCCACTATGGGTTTCTGCACTAGAGCAATAGACTCTTTTACCTCTTCAACTATAGGCAGGGATACTTCTTCTTTTTTATTCTCTTTTTTTATAGGCTCACTGCTTTTTTCAATAGGTCGTTCAACTTTTTTTTCAATAATGGCAGCAGCTTTAACGCTATCCTCTTTTTTGTATAGCGGTACCTCAGACTCAATTCTCTTTATAAAGTTTAGAGAAGGGGATAGCTGAACTTTCTCCTCTCTCTCTTGAGTCACCGGTGTTTCTTCTTTTTCTTTTGGCACAATAACTTTAGAAGCCTCTTGCTCGATGGCTTCATTTTTATTTTCGATTGCTATATCCGCTTTTCTATCTCCATTATACTCTTGTGTTTTTTGAGCGATAAGCTCTTTTTTTGTCTCTTTTTTTGAATTAAAATCATATAGAAGAAAAAAAGATATCGACAAAATAGCAGCGCTAACGCCTAAAAAAATTGCAAAGTATGGAGTATATGATTTTAGTTTATATTTTTTATGTTTGTTTTCAAGTTCGTTAACATTAAGCATTTATCAATCCTGTATGTATCGCAGCCATCTCTATAATTTTCTTTGAAATCTCATTTCCTCTTATTTCTTTTGGATTGTTTTGTGCATAATAGTGGTATATATCAAAGAGCGTGTATACTAATTTATTTGTATCTCTATAATTTCCATCCGTCAATTTATGAATAAGATTGATTGATTTCGGTACAAACATGCTTGCTGTATCTACGCAATTTACTTTCATAAGTTTTTTTTGAATATATATTTTAAGCTCCACCGGAGAAGCGTTTTCGAGCTTTATGCTCTCCCAAATTCTAGTTTGGAAATGCTCTTTTGCAATAATATCCTCTTTTTCAGTTTTATGAAGGGCGATTACAAATTTTACTTTTCTTGTATCTGATAAAAGTCTGATTTTTTCCATCATAGCCGTAGTATAGAGCTGAGCCTCATCAAGCATTATAATGGGAACTATTGCTTCAATAAGTTCTCTGTTTTCTACAACCTTCATAAATTGCGTAAAATTCAGTTCGCTGTCATATTTGATTCCATATAGATCTTGAGCAATAGTTTTGAAAAACTCACTCTCATCTAGAATAGGCGTTTTGTAGAGATAAGCTTTTTGCGCAGAAGCAACATCTTCATGTAGCTTTGATAAAAACATACTCTTACCTGTTCCAGGTTTACCATATAGAAGAACCATTTTTAAGGGCTTTTCTATAGAGTCTCTTAGGGCTTGGTAAATCATAGAGATTTTCTCAAGCTGGATGTAATCTTTGACATTAACCGTATCTAAAAAAACATCCCTTGAGTTTTCATAGATACTTGGTTTCAATCTTCCTCTCTTATACTATTCGTTGTAACAGAAATCGCTTCTTTTGGGCTAAGCATGATATCCTCTGATAACCCTTCATATCCCAAGTTTGATAAAGATAAACCTTTGTCATTTTTACGAATAATATGAGGCTCAATAACGATAACAAGTTCTTGAGTAATCTTTTGTCTGTTTTCATATTTAAACAGGTAGTTCAGCACTGGAATATCGCCTAAGATAGGAACTTTATTCATGTAGACATTATTGCTGGTATTGATTAATCCACCTAAGATTATACGACTTCCGTCTTTTATAGTTACAACTGAAGAGAGTTGACGGCGACGAAGGTCGGGCGGCATAGTTCTATCTGCTGCTTCAACAAGAGATATATCCGAAGCCGTTTCAGATAGAGACGGATTAATCTTTAATGTAATCATATTGTCATCAGAAATTTCTGGCGTTATATCGAGTAAAACACCGGCAAAAACAGATTGAAGGTCTTCACTTGTGCTTTGGGTTCCACTTGTAGTACCAGAGAGAGTCTCCGTACTTATAATTTTATAGAAATACTCTGTTCCGGCTGTTATAAGTGCCGCTTGATTGTTTAGCGTTAAAACTTTTGGGTTTGAAATAGAAGTTACATCACCTTGCGTTTTAAGAAACTTAATAACCTCGTTTAAGTTTCCGCTTGCACTTATTTTTATAAGGTGAGAGTTTTCAGCAGCTCCACCACCGGCGATTGCTGTGGTAATTTTATTATCCTCAAATTCAGAGACATTTTTGTGAAACAGTTTATCTATACTAAGATCTATATCTTGAAGTTTATAGAGCTGAGACCAATCAACACCGGTTGTTTTGCCGTCACTAAGAGTAACTGAAAGAAGCTGAACATCTATCAATACCTGAAGCTGTACTTTGTCTTGCAGTTTCTTAAGATAGCTTTCAAATCTCTCCATCTGTTTAATTGTAGCAGTGACGGTAATAATGCCTGCATTTTTATTTATGATAGGAAGTTGCGCCGTATATACATCTTGTGGTCTGTTTAGAACTTCTTGAAACTCCAAATCCAGTTGATGCCAGAATACAACTTCATCAGAGCTGTCAATCATCATTCCCGATTTACCCGCGCTTCCCCCACCCAACTCTTGATTTTGAGTTGTTCTGGATGTTGATCCTGTTTGAGAAGTCACACCGGCACCCTCAGAAGAGAGTGTGATATTGGTTTTAGATTCACTTTTTCTCTGTGACAAGATATAGTCAATATTGAACATTTTGGTTTCCAGATATGAAACCCTTAAAATATTGTTCTCAAGAGAGTAAGTGAGGTTATTCTCTTTTAGTACAAGATCTAAAACTTCATTGATAGTTAAGTTATTTAGATTTGTCTTATTTAAGTTGCTCTCCAAAAACTTCTGTGCATTTGGATCAGTTACTATGATACTAAATTCACATTCATCACTAAGCTGCTCTATAAAGTCAATTATCTTAGTGTTTTTTGTCGAACTAATGCTAAAGAGCTCATACGAACAATCAGCCACAACATTAGTTGATAATAGAACCGTTAGAAGAGTTGAGTACATCGTTGTTTTTATAAGTTTCATGAATCTGCCCTACTTATTTTTGAATTTTAAATTTGGATTTTTACTAACAGTTGACAAGACAAGCTCTTTGCCGCCTTGTTTTAGAGTTACAGATGTTTTTGTTATGTCCGTAACCGTATAACTGTTAATCTTATCGTTCACTTTATACCAGTTTCCATCAATCATAGCTGAGAAGTTTATGATTGTGCTTAATACAAGGGCGCTCTTTTTAGGAGCATCGTCCGTTTTTTCTGCCTGTGCTAAAGATGCTGTTTTTGAAGAAGCTACTTTTTTAGCTGGAGCAGCTGTCGTTCTAGAACCTTTTTTTGCATCTTTTGTTTCAGGTTTGTTTTTCTCTAAAAAAACAAACGGACTCCCGAGCGTAGATATATTTACGCCTTTTCTTGGTGGCTTAATCGCCTCTATCTGCTCATCTACCCACTCTAATTCATTAGCATACAGAGAGTTGCCTAAAAATATTGCGAGTAATATTATTAATGCTGTTTTCATTAGTAAGTAATCCCCCAAACTGAGATATCAAGACTTGTGTTCAACGCATCTTGAGCTTTTATGCTAAAGTCATGCACATCTACAACAAGTTCGCTTTGCTCTAGAGAGTTCATAAACTTCACTGTATCTAAATAATTACCTTTAACATCAAGCGCAATATCTAGAACATGACCAAAAGCAGATTCGCTATTTTCTGAGTAGCTGTTTGCAAAGTTAATTATCTTAATGTTGTGTTTCTTTGCATTTATGGAAATAGAGTTAAGATACTCACCCCAAGCTCTTTCGTCATAAATAAGAGAAGAGATAGCCTCTATTTTCTCTTTTATGTAGCTGTTTCTCTCTTTTTGAGCTTCAAGCTCAACTTCAAGACCTTTGATTTCTTGAACTAACATAGCAACTTTTGCCTCAGTGTTGACTTTTAAATAGAGCTTGTCTGAGTCAATTTTTGCAGTTATTTCTTGAACTTTTTTCTTTTGGCTTTCGAACTCACTCATAGACAAATCATAGAATGGATATGCCACAGCGAAAAAAACGACAACAATCATAGCATATACTATATAGGTGTCTTTTTGAGATTTTTCCTTAAAAAAACTATCAATTTTTTGTAAGGTCTCTTCTATCATTAATTTAAAATTCATAATAAATTCACCTTTAATTCACCAAAATATAATTTTGTTTCCTTCTCATAAGATATTTTATCTATTTCAAAGTGAAACTTTCCTTCGTAAACCATTGTCAAATACTTAATCAAATCGGTAATCTTTTTATCATTGCTGGAGACAAGTCCAAGTTTAAGCTCTTTGATTTGGCTGCTGCTTTTTTTACTCTCCTGTGCCTCTGAGTAAAGAGCAGACTCAAGTCTTACGTCGTATCTGTTTAAATCTTTGGTTAACCTATGCAGCAACTCCGCTTTCATAGGGTAATTTACTTTAACGTCATGAATTTTAACAAGCGTGTTTTTCTTATCAATATACTCTTGCTGTTGCTCGGCAAGAAGTATTGATACTTTTGCTTTGTCGGCTTCTCTGTTTTTAATTGTCGCTTCTCTTGTTATTTTAATGTTGTGAACACTTCTGTATTCATCCTCTAAAAGTTTGTACTGCAGTGATTGTGCGTATGTAAGCGTCCAATATGAGGCAGGGTACAAGAAAGCAAGGACAAGCGAAGCAGCCGCAAGCATAATGGCGCGACCGCTATCTCTCTTTGTAAATTTTGGAGGGCGGTAATACGTTGTGAAGTTACACTCATATCTATCTTTTTGAGGTAGCGTGGTGTAGAGATACATAAGTGAGTGCAGATTATCAATATGCGCCTTACCTGTCTCAAGTCCATAGTCAAAGTTAAAGCTGCTACTTTTAATGCTAAGTTCAACCTCTGCCATTTCGTCAAGTTTAGTTATAGATTTAAGCTGCGTATCTATATATACACACTCAATTTTATCTATATCTAATGCCCTTTTTACATAGGTTAAAATATCGTTTATATTTGAAAAGATTTCTTTGTAAAGCTTGATAATATGCGCTTTGTAAGTACTGTCTGTTGTTTTAAGATCTTCATTTGAAAGGAAGTTTATAAAGTCTTCATACTCGATTAACTCTCCGTAAATTTCGCAGAATCTCTCATGCATCTGCAAAAATGAGTAGTTTATAGATTTTGTATATATAAAGTTTTTCTCATTATATATGGTAATAAAGGTGTCATTTTCTTGAAAGTATACAAAACAGTGAACCCCGCCACTCTCTATGAGATCTTTTGAGTAGAGTGACTTTAATAGAAGAGGGGAAGGTATAATATAGTCTATATATTTTACTCTCTCTACTACACTTTTAAATACTTCATCAACAACCATCGGGTCAATTATAAACACATGGAAATTTCTATTGTCTTCATCTAAGGCATTAAAAGTCTCAATATATTGTATCTGATACATAACGGCTTGATCAAGCCCAAGTTCATCGTATGCTTTATTGTAGATAGCGTCATATAAATCTTCTTCCGGAATATTTTTACTAACTGCAATATGGCTATTTATAAAACTTTTTGTGTTTAGATAGGAGATGACATACTGCTCCTTGGAGTATACGGCAGTAGCAGTTTCATTTAAGAAGTTTGAAACGGCACTTACATACGTACCCTTGTAAGGATTGATAGAAAGCACGCTGGAGAAAGAGTGTTGTTCTTTTTTACTCATTTTCATAATCCTGTATGAAATGAACTTTGGACATATGGCAAAATTCATTGTTTTTATAAAACTCAACCCTGTAAACCCTATTGTCTACATCTATAGAGAATCTTTTATCAAAGTCTTCAAGCTTTACGCTTATACCACTTTCATTAATCAATCCCTCAGATGTAAAACCAATTACGTTTACACGATAACCACTTTGTTCTATAACGTTAAAATAATCATTTACAATAATATCTGAAGTTTTGTTTAAAGTTACTTTAACTCCATCAACAATAACATCAAAAGTATCTGTACATGACTTACCAATTTTGAAATACTGCGGACTTAGAGTTACAACTCTTTTGTTGCCTATATAAGCAACAAAGTTGCGCCCCTCTCTTGCGATACTTCCTAGTGGGTTAGAGAACCTAAATACATTACTCTCTGATTTTATCGGAATAAAGCTTAAATATTTTTTTATATTAGTTAAATTAATAGAAATATTGTCATTAATATTTAAATTACCGTACTCTTCAAGAAGTTTAGTGATGCTTCTTTCATCCAAGTAAAACTCTCTTGTAAAGTCAATCTCCATAATATTCATAAACTCTTCGATTGCAAGAAGATGGTAAAAGACTTTTTGTGATAGAGAGGGTAGGTTTTTACTGCTCTCAATTGCAAAAGCTGGTTTATTGTGTGTAACTGCATAGTAGGTAAGAGATAGCTGCATAGCTTCATCATCAAACTTAGTATTTGTATTTTTTACGTCAAAAGTATGATGCTCTTCTATAAGTCTTCTGTTTATTCTCTCTTTTACATCTAAAGCTATGGTATTTAAGTTGCCAAAAGGCTGTGTTTGATTTAGATCGCATTGATCAATTACACATGTTTGACCCCAAGCGTTGGGGTTAAAGATGTTTCCTTTGTCTGTTTTTCTGTAAAAGCCGTTGCCGTCATGCAGATTAAGAACCAGAGAGACATTTTTTTGTGTGATAATCTCTTTAATCTCTTCTACAATTTTTTTATCTTTGTCGCTCTCTTTTATTATCGCGAATTTTCTGTTCATATCCCCATTGATGCCTCTAGAGTTCTTTTGAATGCTTTTTTGATTTAAATCGGGAACAATCCATAAATTTTTTGAGTTTATTTTGTAGTGAGTTGCTAGAATTGATGCAGAGAAGTATGCACCTGGTTCATCACCGTGTATCCCCCCAATGACAAGAAGTGTAGTGTTTGAATCGGCATTTTCTTTTTTAATAAGCTGAACATCCGCATCTATAATATTAGTATATAGGCAGAGGACAAAGAGGAGTTTTGCTAAAAGATGTTTCATCTGTTACTTCTTCTATTTTTCAGTTAAGATGTTGATTTTATTATCTTTAGCAACTTCTATAATAAGTGTTTTATCTCCGCTAAATTTGAATGTATCAGATTTATAAAACTCTTTAAAGTTTACTTGATAGATATTTGACGTATTCGGATATGGTACTACATTTATATCATTGAATATAATTGTCTTTCTCTCGACTTTTTTAAAAACTCTGGTTTTGTATTTTTTAAACTCTTCTAAACTCATTCCATCACTTCTAACAAACTCTGGAGAGTAAAAACTTAAATATCCGACAATGTCATCATATTTCCAGCTGTATCTCCATGAGTAGAGTTGGGATAAGATAGATGAGAGCAAATCTTTAGAGATATTTTGTTTTATATTTTCTTCGTCAATAATTAAAATAGTTTTTTCTATATCAATATTTCTGTCTAGACACTCTATACTAGAGTTATTTATGGCGATACAACCTCTTGTAAACTCATCTCTATCCTGTGATGGAAGACCATGTATCCATATTCCAGAACCATTTTTACCTCTGTAAGAGTCGTAAATGTTAGGGTATGATGTCACAAATGCCAACGGTCCGTAAAAGGGGTCTAATTCGGTCTCCCTTGAGAGCTTTTTAGTTATCTGGTATATTCCTATAGGAGTTTTCAGATCTCCCTCTTTTACTTTGTCCCCTTTTAGTTTGCCGGTAAAAGCATCATATGTTTTTCTAAAGCTAAAACTTTGGTTTTCATCAAGCGAATAGAGGTGCAGAGTAGATGTGGATTTATCGCATGCAAGAACATTGGAGTATGCTTCAATATAGCCAAAAGTTGTATCTTTATCGCTAAGCACTCTATCCCAATACTCTCTTTTTGTTAACTCAATGTCCATCTCTCTTTCGATTTGATCAATACCGTTTACTCTATAACTTGTTAATATATCACTTGCAAAAATGTTTAAACTTATAAATATAAGCAGCAGTAACTTCATGAGCTATAACCTACCTCTTTTAGATATGATTTATCTTTACTCCACCCTTTTTTGACTACAACCTGCAGCTCAAGATAGGCTTTTTTTCCACTGAGTGATTCTATCTTCTCTCTTGAGTATTTTCCGATTCTCTTAATTGATTCTCCGCCTTTGCCTATAATAATCCCTTTTTGGGACTCTTTTTCAACAATGATGGTTGCTATGATTTTATCTATGTTTTTTTCTTCAAAAATCTTCTCTATTATAACGTCAGATTCATATGGAATCTCATCACTTACATTTTGAAACACGCCCTCTCTTATAAATCCAGCATAAATATCACGAACAAGTTCACTTGTTAAATCTTCTGGGTTAAAAAGAAACGGTGACTCAGGCAAAAATTTTGATATAGTCTTAAGCAGATCATCATGACCTACTTTTTTGGGTATTGCCATGGGGATAAGCGCTTCAAAATGGTCTGAAAATTGGCTGTACTGGCTTATTTTTTTAAAGAGTTTGTCTTGCGATACTTGGTCTATTTTGCTTAGAACTATAATGTGCTTTATCTTAGAGTTGTTTAGTTTTAAAAATTTTTCATAATTCTCTACGTTGTCGGTAACGGGAGCGAGATAGACTATAAGGTCGCAGTCTCCCATGGCTTTTAGAGCCTCATCAAGCATAAACTGGTTTAGTACTTTTTCTCTCTCATGCAGTCCTGGAGTATCAACAAAGATAATTTGTGTATCTTCATACATAACAATCGCATTTGATCTTTTTCTAGTCGCATTTGCTTTTTGACTAACCATGGCAATATTTTCGCCTAGTAGCGAATTCATGAGTGTGCTTTTTCCTGCGTTTGGACGACCGATTAATGATACAAAACCCGCACGGGTTTCTTTAGTAAAACCTGCTTTAGTCATATTTTTTCCTATAAGATATATCTAGAGAGGTCATTATCTTCAACGACCGTGTCTAATTTTTCATGTACCAATTTTTCAGTAACAATAAACTCTTTGTACTCATCCGCATTAAAACTTATATCTTCCAAGACTCTCTCTAAAACCGTATGAAGTCTTCTAGCGCCTATGTCTTCAGTTATCTCATTTGTGCGATGTGCCAGTTTTGCTATTGCTCTAACTGCCGCATCTTCAAAGATAAGCTTCATTCCCTCCGTGCTTAGCAGTGCTTCGTATTGGTAGAGCAGCGAATTTTTGGTTTGGGTAAGAATTTTATAGAGCGTCTCCTCTGTTAAAGATTCAAGTTCAACTCTTAGTGGAAATCTTCCTTGGAGTTCTGGGATAAGGTCGCTTGGTTTACAGAGATGAAACGCGCCCGCTGCGATAAAAAGAATATGGTCCGTATTTATTACGCCATATTTTGTGCTTACGCTGCTCCCTTCTACGATTGGAAGCAGGTCTCGCTGGACTCCCTCTTTGCTAGGGTCGTTTCTTCCCTGAGACTTTTCGCTAATTGCAATTTTGTCAATCTCATCAAGAAAGATAATCCCGCCGTCCTCGGCACGTTTTAGTGCTTCGGCATTGATGCTTGTGGCGTCAAGAAGTTTTGCACTTGCTTCGCTTTTTAAGATAGACTTTGCATCTCGCACGCTAACTTCTTTTTTATTATCTTCTCTGTTCATTTGGGAGAAAACTTTTGAGAAGGACTCTTGAACTTTTGCCATCTCTGGAGGAAGATTTGTGTCGTTAAACTCTATATGCATCTTTTCAATCTCAAGCTCTATGATTTTGTCGTCCATCTCGCCTGAGAGAACTCTTTTTTCCATAACCTCTAAAAGTCTTTGATAGTCGTCTTTTTTAGATTCACTCGCACCAGATGGAAGAGGGGGGAGAAGTTTTTCGACTATTTTATTTAAAACATAGTTCTCTATTTTTTCCCTATTTTCTTCCTCTTTTTCGGCTTTTACAATGGAGATAGATGCCACAACCAAATCTCGTATCATAGACTCGACATCGCGTCCCACAAAACCGACCTCTGTGTATTTGCTAGCTTCTACTTTGATAAAAGGAACTTTCATCATGCCCGCCAAACGTCTTGAAATCTCTGTTTTACCGACACCCGTAGAGCCTATCATAAGGATATTTTTCGGCGTTATATCTTTTTGGAGTTCTGGGGAGAGCTGCATTCTTCTGTATCTGGTTCTAAGAGCCAGAGCGATAGTTTTTTTAGCATTGTGCTGAGAAATAACATATTTATCTAGATACTCGACTATCTCTTTTGGCGTCAAATTCACTTTGCTTCTCCCTCTAAGATAAGAGTTTTTATATTGTGATTTGTGTAGATACATAAATCAGCCGCAATACTAAGGCTCTCTCTTACCAAATCTTCTTCATCCATCTCTGTATGTTTCTTAAGAGCGCGCGCAGCAGATATGGCAAAGTTTCCGCCGCTCCCAATCGATGCTATTTCGCCATCTTCAGGTTCAACAACATCTCCGTTTCCTGTAAGTATAAAGATATGCTCATTGTTTAAAACTATCATCATAGCTTCAAGACGGCGAAGCACTTTATCTTTTCTCCAAGCCTTGGAAAACTCTACGACAGATTTTAGGATATCGCCTTTTTTTGCCTCTAAAAAATCTTCAAACATGTCAAAGAGATTAAAAGCATCAGCCGTGCTTCCGGCAAAACCTGCTAAGATTTTTCCATTATGAAGTGTGCGGATTTTTGTTGCATTTCCCTTTAGAACGCTGTTTCCAAAGGTGACCTGACCGTCACCGCCGATTACCGCTTTATTCTTGCCTTTATAGGCAAGTATGGTAGTAGCGTCAAACATTACTCTCCCTGAACATCGACATGCAGCGTTGCATGGATTGAGTGACCAAGTTTAAGGTCTAAGTCATGTTCGCCGACTGTTTTAATGGCAACTTTATCGATAATATGTTTTTTGTCTATCTCGATATTGTGCTGATTTTGAAGCGCGTGCGCTACTTCATCTTTGGTAATTGAGCCAAAAAGATGACCGTTTTGTCCAAGTTTTTTGGTTATTATAATCTCTAGTTTGTCAAGTTTTTTCGCAAGATCTTTTAAATCAGCAATCTCTTTTGCAAGCTCTTCTGCCGCCAATCTCTCATCTTCTTTATGCTTAGCCAAAATTTCGGCAGTTGCATGTTTTGCAAAACCTTTTGCTATTAAAAAATTTTGACCGTAGCCATCTTTGACCTCTTTAACTTCGCCTGCTTTGCCCAAAGTTTTGACATCTTTTATGAGTAGAACTTTCATTTTTTCCCCTTATCTCTCTATCTCGCCGCCGTAAGAGACGATCCCATAAGATAAATTTCCGATTTTTGTATATCCCATGTCGCCCAGTATTCTTGCACAATGAGCGCTTCTGCTTCCGACGTGGCAGTATAAAATAATATTTTCATCTTTGTTAAGTTTTGCATCTTCTAGAGCTGCAAAAAAACTGCTTGTAGGAACCAGTTTGTCGGCTCCTTTTATGTGTCCCATCTGCCACTCCATATGTTCGCGCACGTCCACAAGTTTAAAATCTACCATTCCAAGTTCTCTTGCTTCTATGAGAGAAGTCACTTCATCTCCATCAAGTTCGCTTTGGCTTAGCAAAGTTTGTGCCTCCTCTTTTGTTAAGCCGCGAGAGTGTGTGTGAACAGCTTCTTCCATGCCCATCTCTGTTGCTTTTTTTGCCGCATGTTCAGGGGTACAGTAGATACCGCAGTGACAAACACCATCCTCTGGAATCTCTTTCTCGATTGCAGGTTTACAAGGGCAGATTCTATCTTCTACGCTTCTTGGTTTGTCGTTAACCGTCTCAACCATAAAGCATGGGCAAAAACGTTTGCCGTACATCATCTTGTTTCTTGCAAGACCCATCTGTACGCCTTCGTTTACTTCTGGGAGTGGATTATAGACCCAACCAAACTGCTTATTTACTTTATCTGTAAAGAGAATCGTTTTTTCAAGTTCTGCTTGAAACTCCAGTGAATTCATATCTATTTTTACTATGCTCATGCTTTTTCCTTATTAAAGAGGGTTCTTGTTTTTTCTAGCTTTGCCTTCAATGATAAAACGGAGAGCATTTAGTTTGATGAAACCTGCCGCATCTTTTTGATCATAAACAGCATCCTCTTCAAAAGTACAATACTCAGGATTGAAGAGCGAGCACTCAGATGAGCGTCCAACTACTGTTACATTTCCTTTGTAAAGCTTTACTTTTACCGTTCCCTTTACATTCTCCTGCGTCTTGTCAATCGCCGCTTGAAGCATTTCACGCTCAGGAGCAAACCAAAAACCGTTATAGATAAGTTTTGCATATTTAGGCATTAACTCATCTTTTAGATGCGCCTCTTCACGGTCAAGTGTGATGGATTCGATAGCACGGTGTGCTTTTAGCATAATTGTTCCACCCGGTGTTTCATAGCATCCGCGGCTCTTCATACCGACAAATCTGTTCTCAACTATATCTACACGACCTATGCCGTGTTTTCCAGCCAGTTTATTTAGAGTTGCTAGCATTGTTGCAGGAGACAGTTCTTGTCCGTTCAATGAAATAGGATTACCATTTTTGTATCCAATCTCTATATACTCAGGAGTCTCAGGAGCATCTTCTGGTCTTGTCGTCCATAGCCACATGCTATCTTCTGGCTCTGCATTTGGGTCTTCCAAAATACCGCCTTCATAAGAGATGTGCAACAAATTTGCATCCGTAGAGTAAGGAGATTTTTTCCCTTTTTTCTCGATTTGGATACCGTGTGTCTCCGCATAAGTCAAAAGTTTCTCTCTTGAGTTTAAGTCCCACTCTCTCCATGGAGCAATGATCGTTAAAGTAGAGTCTTTGCTTAAATAACCCATCTCAAATCTGACTTGGTCGTTCCCTTTGCCAGTAGCTCCATGACTCACGCCATCAGCTCCCGTTAAATGAGCTATTTCAACTTGTCTCTTTGCGATAAGCGGTCTTGCTATAGAAGTTCCTAAAAGATACTCTCCTTCATAGATTGCATTTGCTCTAAACATAGGAAATACATAATCTTTTACAAATTCCTCTTTTAGATCTTCAATAAATATATTTTCAGGTTTAATACCAAGTGAGAGTGCCTTTACACGCGCAGGTTCTACCTCTTCGCCTTGACCTATGTCGGCAGTAAAAGTTACGACTTCGCACTTGTACTCATCTTGTAACCACTTTAAAATAACACTGGTGTCAAGTCCGCCGGAATATGCTAAAACTACTTTTTTAACTTCTCTTTTCATTTAAAAACCCTTGCAAGCAAAATAATTATCGCGATTTTACTACAAAAAGTATTAAAGAATGGTTAGTGGAATTGTATGATTTGATGAGTAGCTGTTGCTGCTTGCTACAAAGTCAGCAAAAAAGAGGGAAAAGTCAAAAGGGCGTAAGATTACCCTTTTGAGTCAAAAAGAATTCCAGAGACTTCTTTCATTTTTGGAAGAAATCCAACTGCTTCTTCGGCAGGAAATCTTCTTATTACTTTGCTTGTTTCAGCTTCAATTACTGAAACATAAAAAATATCTTGAAAGTCAACTCCAAATTTTATATTTGTTGTCAAAGGAGCAAGCGCTTTATTTAGCTCGTTGACTAAATCATGCACCTGCTCTCTCGAGTCCACTTTTTGAGAATTTTCTACATTTTCTCGCTGCATCTCTTTTACAACATTTGCCTGTTTGGGCTGCTCAACTTCTCTTGCTTGAGGTGCTTTAGCACCTTGGCTCTCTTGCTGACTTATCTGAGACTGCTGCTGTTTTGCAATATTTGCTATGCCATCCATGACCTACTCCTTTTCTCAAAGTAAACACTATTATTGCAAACTAAATCGACACAAAAAAAAATAACTTTAGCAAAGTTGATAAAAAAATAACTTTTTTTGTTTTGGATTTATGATAATCTTGCATTTATGAATCAATACATCCAATTACTAAAGTCGGAACCCACGCTTAGAAGACTCTCTACCATACAACTCATCGCCTATTTTGGGGCATGGTTTAGCAATGTTGCCATCTACACGCTTCTTTTGCAGATGAAGGTTTCTCCTGAAGTTGTCGCCTTTACGGCAATGCTGCATTTTCTCTCTGGAATCATACAGGCACCCTTTTCGGGCTCGATAATTGATAACATGAAGCCAAAAAAACTTATGTTGATTTTAATTACAGTTGAAATATTTGCTACGCTTTTTTTGGTATTTGTAAATGAACTCTCGGATTTGTGGCTTCTTTACACGCTCGTGTTTCTTAAGATGGCGGCGGCTAGTTTTTACTTCACAACTGAGATGTCTCTTCTGCCAAAACTCCTAGGAGGAGAGAAACTTCAAAAGGCAAACGAGCTTCACTCCATTATCTGGTCGCTCTCCTATACTTTAGGTATGGCAATCAGCGGTTTTGTTGTTTTTTTGTTTGGAGTAAAAATAGCCTTTATTCTCGATGCCTCCATGTTTGTTGTTGCCTTTTTCCTGCTTTACAGGCTCCACATAGAAGTAGAGTTTATTAAGAGCAAAGAGAGCCTAAAAGAGATGATGCACGATAGTTTCAGATACTTTAAGAGAAACCCGCATGCCGTTCACTTAATGCTGATGCACTCCTTTGTAGGATTAACCGCCTTTGATGCGTTGGTAGCACTTATGGTAGACAAATATTACGCCTCCATCATTGCAACATCGCTTGCTCTTGGGCTTTTGCATGCTTCAAGAGCAGTCGGTCTGGTTATTGGACCCGTCATTCTTGGAAACTGGGTCAACAATAAAAGGCTGGCAAATATTTTTATCTTTCAAGCATTTGCAATTTGGCTCTGGGCATATTTTATGGAAGATTTTTATATGTCGTTATTTGCAAGCGTAATCGTGGGGCTTTTCACCACGACTTTGTGGTCCTACACATACACGCTTTTGCAAAAAAATATAGAACAGAAATATTACGGGCGAATAGTGGCATATAACGATATGCTCTTTCTGACATCGGCAACAATTACATCTTTTATGATAGGATTTTTGGCAACGAAGGGTTTCTCACTGGAGTTTATAACATTTCTTATTGGCCTTGGGTTTATTGTCGGTGCAGTTTATTTTAGATGGGTACTTGCTACTCAAAATATTAAAGAGATAGGATAAGACGATATTGCGATGCTCGTGCAGAATAAGCAATAGTCAGTAAAGCTTAGATTGCAGGTTAAATCTCTTGTAGTAGACATCTATCATTTTCCTTAGCGTCTCATCGTCAAGAGTGCTCTTGTTTTTTACGCCAAATTTTTTTATGTATTCAGAAGGAAGAATAGATTTTTCGGCTATAGGCTCTTTGAGATACCCAAATATAGCCTCTTTGATCTTTTCTTCACTGCTGTATTTGAGGGTATATTTTTTCATAATAACATGAAATTTAAAATCACCCCCATGACAGTTTAGACAGTTCTTATCAAACTCTGAAGCGTTTAAAAAAGCAGAGATGAGAATAAAAAGAGCAATTTTTTTTACCATGTCAGAGTCACCTTTGTCCCTTTGTTTGGTTTTGAGTCTATATCTATCTCCATACCATACTCCTCTGTTATCGATTTTACTATGCTGTAACCGATTCCAAATCCTCCTTGGGATTTATCGAACCTCAGGTATCTTGTAAATATTTTATCCAGCTCCTCTTTGCTCATCCCTTTGCCCCCATCTTCTATGGTTAGGTGTGTCTCATCCAGAGCGATTTTTATTTTGGTCGCTTTGTTTGTGTATTTGATCGCATTTGAGAGGATATTGTCTATAAGACGCTCCATTTTTTGTTTGTCCGCCGTAAAATGTACACTCTCTTTTATATCTAAGACAAACTCTATCTTTTTCATATTTGCCATATTTGCGAAGTACTCCACTCTTTGAAGCACTATCTGGGAGAGATTCAGATCTACATTTTGAAGCGATGTTTTATGATTTAAAAGCAGATAGACTAAATCTTCATAGAGATTTGAGATGCTCATGGAGGCAATCTTTATGCGCTCTAGCTTTCTTAATGTTTTTTCGTTGCAGTTTGAAGAGTCGATGGTCTCTATGTTTGTAAGTATCGCCGTGATGGGAGTGTTTAGCTCATGTGTTGTATCTTTTATGAAGTTATCAAGAAGTTTTATGTTCTCTCTAATTGGTTTTAAAACCAGATTTACGAGAAAAAACGAGGTAATAATTGTAATAAACATAACGATAATTGCAATATAGATTAGATTACTAAGTATATTTATATCTTTAGTCTCTTTTTGCACAACAATATAAGCGGCACCCATGTAGTAGGGAGATAGAGGAGAGATGAGGTAGGATTTTGAATCTTTTATAAAGAAGTTGTTATCCAACTTTTTGACCTCTTCATCAAGAGTGCTAAAGATAAGATTTTTGTCTATGTCGTAAATGGCGCTTTTAAAATTCTCAAATCTAGGATACTCAAGTTTTTCGTCGTTCTCCTCGTGCAACAAAGAGAGCCTCTCTTCGACCTGAGTGGCGTATCTCTTTAAAATCTCCTTTTCGTCATGTAACACTTGGTCTTGTTCATAAAAATAGTAACCTGTAAAAAGAGTAACGATCAGGAGCAGTGTGGAGCTAAGGTAGAGCCCCAAAACATAGATAATACTTCTTCTCTCTCCGCTATACAAGTTTATATCCGAAATTTTTGATGCTTTGTATATGCTCTTTGCCTATATGTTTGCGCAGGTTTTTCACATAGGTTCTTAGACTCATGTAGCTGTGGCTTTCGTTAAACTGCCAGACGTTTTGGTAGATGTTCTCAAAGCTAACGCACTCATCTTTATGCTTTAAAAGCAGTTTAAGCAAAAGGGACTCTTTGTTGCCCAGCGTTATTTTTTCTTCCTCTTTTATAAGCTCGTTTGAGTAGAGGTTAAAATCTACGGCATCGTTTATTTTGATGAGTTGTTCATGTGTTTTGTACTCCCGCTTTAACAGAGCGTTTATTCTAAGAAGAAGCTCTTTTAGTGCAAATGGTTTTTTGATGTAGTCATCCGCACCGCTCTCATAGCCTGAGGATAAATCGTTCATGCTGTTTAGTGATGTTATAAAAATTGCGGGGGTTGAAATATCTGCACCTCTAAGCTCTTTTAGGAGTTGAAATCCGTTGATTTGGGGGACATTTACATCCAGTAAAAAGAGATCAAACCTTGCAGCATAAATAGCCTCTAGCGCCTCATCTCCATCATAAGCGCAAACCACGTCAAACCCCTCATCTTTGAGAAACTCTTCAACGGTTTGCGATAGATTAAGGTCATCTTCTAGATATAAAATTTTCATAAAAAATTATATCCAAATTAAGCATATATCGAAAAGCCTTCACTCTCTGCTTCGTTTGTGTTTTTGTCGTCCAATATCTCAAGAAGCGTTTTTGTGTAATCTTCAGAACTCATGACAGACGCATCTACCTCTTTCATTTGAGTAACTGCCGCCGATCTCTCTTCTTTGCTCATAGAGCTAAGTTGCTCTATCACGCTGTTCTTGTCTTCGGCAGATAAATTTTGCATAATATCTTTCATGCCGCCTTGCCCATGACCACCGCCTGAGCCGTCCATTTTTCTCATCTGCATCTGCTGCATCTGACTTGTTGAAGTTACGTCCATAATAAATTCCTTTACATTTTTTTTGTTTAAAAAACTGACCTTACAAACTTTTGTAAAAAAGAGAAAGCGTTAAAAAAGATACTATCTTCTTCCGCCGCCTCCTCCGCCGTTTGAACCTTTGTACATATTGCCGGTACCGTCTTGTGGTCCCTGTTTAGAGCCGCCTTTTGAGTTGCTTCCTCTAAAGGCGTCTTTCTCCTCTTGACTCATGTTCTTAACACGGCTCTGCATCTCAGCTTTGAATGCGTCACGATCCTCGGCAGGAACCGATCCGCGCATACTTTGCATCTCTTCGGTGCTCATAAGAGAGTAGTCTGCGGCAAAAGAGAGGCTTGCCGCCATAATTGATAACATTACTGTTTTTCTCATGCTTTTGTAATCCTTTTTTTTAGTTTTGTTTATGGTAACACTAGTTTGTGAAAAAGGTGTGAAGAGGAGTCTATAAAACTTCATCTTCATCTATTTCGTGAAAAACTATGCCTCTGTTCTCTATCTTCATGATCCTGTCGCAATATGGAAGAATCCTCTCATCATGTGTAACTGTAATAATTGCCACATTTTGTTCTCTTGCGATTTTTTTGAGCATTTTTATAACACTAACAGCCCTTTCGCCATCAAGTGCAGCTGTAGGCTCATCCGCTAAAATAATCTCTGGATTGTTGGCTAACGCCCTTGCGATGGCAACCCTCTGATTTTGTCCACCTGAGAGCTGAGATGACATGTTGTATGCTTTGTCGGCAATCTCAAAATATTCTAAAAGTTCCATCGCTTTTTTTTTCGCATCCGCTTCGCTTACTTTGTTGGCTTGTGGAAGAAGCGTTATGTTCTCTAAAACATTCAAAAAAGGTATGAGATAGTGGGCTTGAAAGATAAAACCGATCTTCTCTCTTCGTATGCGGCGGGTATCTTTTGCTATCCATTTGTCCTGATAGACCATGTTTTTACCCAGCCATATCTCTCCGCTTGTGGGTTCAAGTACACATCCAATCATCATCAGAAGTGTAGTTTTTCCCGCACCGCTTGGAGCAATGAGAGCGACGACTTCTCCTTTTTGTATCTCAAATGATGCATTTTCAATTACTTGAACTAAACTATCATCTTTACCAAAATTTTTAACTAAATTTTGAACTTTAATAGCACTATGCTTGCTCATATCATCCTCCGATTGCCGCTGCAGGGTCGGCGCTTATAACTTTTTTGACACCCACAAAAGAGGCTAAGATGGAGGCTATAATGATTACTCCAAAGAGCGTCCAAGCGTCAGGGATTTGAAGCACTACTAGTTTGGGAAATTTATCGTAAACAAGATGTGAGAAAATATTTCCAAAGACAAATGCAAATACTCCAAGCAAAACAGTCTCTTTCACGATCATGGAGATAATAAGTGAGTTTGGAAGTCCCATAAGCTTCATTATGGCTATCTCTTTCATCTTCTCCAGCGTCATGGTGTAGATAATAAGCGCTATGATTATGGTTGAGACGACAACAAGGATTACGGTAAAGAGTCCTATCTGTTTTGAAGATTTCTCAATAAGGTTTTTGGTGAGTATCTCTTTTTGCTGCTTGGCGGTATAGACACTTTTATGCTGCCATTTTCGTATATCACGGGCAACTTCATCTATGTTATAACCGCTCTTCACAGTTGCGACAATCGTATTTACCAGAAAAGAATCTGAGTTTTGAACTCCTCTGGCAATATTGTTTTGAATCTCTTTGTTTGAGTATAAAAACTGCAGCTCTTGTGCATCTTTGAGACTGATGTAGACAAGAGGGTCGCCGCCGTTTGAGACGGTGTTGTGCGTAATGCCCACAACGGTGTAAATATTGCGCCCTAGCTCTATTTTTTCGCCAAGTTTAAATCCTGTTTTGTCGGTTACGACTATCTCATAGTGGTCGGTTTTTAACTCCCGCCCTTTTATCAATCTTTTTTGATTTATGGGATTTATCGCTCCATAGATATCATACCCGACGGCTACGACTCGAACTGGTTTTTCGCGGTGAGGAAGCTGGATATTTTGAAAGGTCATCGCTTCGCTTTTCTCAACTCCCTGCATAACATAGATGATGTTTTTGAGGTCTTCATGTACTCTTGAAGACTCCGCAAACGGTCCCATGGTATTCTCCTGAACTATCCACAAATCAGCACTTATGTCATCAAGCAAAATCTCCGCCTCAACCATCATGCCGCGGTAAACCCCGATCATGATAAGAACGATTCCAAGCAACATTCCCACTCCCATGGCTGTCACTATGAACTTGCCAAGCGTGTGTTTTATATCTCTAGCGGCTAAATTTATCATCTATATATCTTCATTCCATCGCTTAGAGGTTTGTTGCCACCGTTGTAGAGGAGCAGTTCGCTCTGTTGGTTTATGCCCGAAGATACGGCAGCCTCTTCATCGTTTTGTGCCAAGATAGAAATCTCTTGAAAATAGGCACTCTCACCTTTTGCTACCCAAACTCCTTTTTTTCCACTCTTTGTAACAACCAGACTAAGTGGAATTTTTAGAGCGTTTTCATATTTTGCGACTTCAATCTTTACTTCAGCCTGTTCGTTGATATAAAAATTGGTAACAACCGTATCAAAACCTATCGCAATCTCTCTCTCAAGTGTAATAAGATTGCTCATAGCAACGATTCTCTGTACGGTTCCGCTAAGCTCACTCTCTGGCTTTGAACGGAGTTTTATAGAGGCTTTTTGCCCCAATTTTATTCCCTGGGCTACTCTCTCATCTACGTTTGCTTTTACCCAGAGTGTTTTTGGATCGACTATTTTAAAGATAGGAGTTGATGGCAGAACATATTGCGCCGCTTCCGCCTCTTTAGTCACGATGTAGCCGTCCGTAGGTGCGTAGATTTTAAGACGCCCTATCTTTTCTTCAACTGCTTCTATGCTCTTTTTTTGGCGCAGCTTCTCTGACGTTGCAGAAGCTATCTGTGCTTTTGAAGCATCGATCTGTGCATTGATATTTTGAAGGTCGCTCTTTGCTTTGTCGTACTCCGCTTGCGTAGCAAATTTCTGCTCCATAAGCTTTTTGTAGCGCTCATAAGTTGTTTGTAGAAGCACCTTTTGCGCCTCAAGACTTTTCAGTGCGCTTTTAGCGGCATCTACCTCATGTCTTGCTTTTTGCTCTAAGAGTTTTGCTTCATCAAGAAGCATAGGGAGCTCAACCGGGTCAATGCTTAAGAGAAGCGCACCTTTTTTTACCCACATTCCCTCATCAAAATAGATATTTTCTATCTTTCCGCCGCTTTGTGCGGTGATGGTGTATATGTTTTTAGCATCCACGTTTCCGATGCCTCTAATAGTCACATGTAGGTCACCGATAGTCGGTTTTGTCGTAGCAAAGGTTGATTTTACAACATACACTTTGTTATAGAAAATAGCCGCTCCAATAGTTATTAAAATGGCGATAAGAGCATATTTTATATATTTGTTCATTTAAGTTCTCCTTGTAGATACTCAAGTCTGTTTATTGTGTTGTTTATGGCAAATTTGGCTTCAAGAAGTCCAAACTCGGCGTAAAGATGTACAGATGCTGCATCAAGAACTTCTATGTAGGTCGATAGTCCCTCTTTGTATCTTGCTTCGACTATCTTTCTTGTAGCCATTGCGGACTCTATAAGTGCCTCTTTTGCTTTCTTTGTGTGTCTGTATCTCTCTAAATCTATAAGCAGATTTGCCGTCTCCTCTTTTAGAAGAAGTTTTTGCGCATTGTAGGACTCTTTTGCCATCTCCTTTGAGATTTTAGCCTGCTGTGACTGTGCGCTAATTCTGCCGCCGCTGTAAATCGGGATGCTTAGCATCACACCGACAAGAGAAGTGTCATACTCATTAAGAGTGTCTTGATACGCATAAGATGCAACGGCATCGATTGAGCCGTAGTTTGCAGCTTTTGCCGCTTTATAGAGCAGGGCATCTCTTTGTATCTCCTCCTGTGAGCTCTTAAGCGAAAAGTTCTTTGCTAAAATATCTTGGGCAAGTGCTTCGCCGTTTTGCTCTTTTGGCGGTGTGCTCTCTTTTAAAGTAGTCCCGGCATCTATCTTCTCTCCCATGTAAAGAGAGAGAGTTGAGAACGCTTTGTTTAGGTCTGCCTGTGTCACTGCTAGTGAATCTTGGGCAATATAGAGCGCGCTCAGTATACTTGAAGCATCCGCCTCTGTCTTCAACCCCTCTTTAACAAGGGCAAGTGCCTGTTTGTAGAGCTCCTCTTTTGCATGGATATCTTTTTCTATTATATCGAGAGCTTTTGTTTGAAGAAGTGCTAAGTTGTAGTAGTTTTTTACCTTATATATAAGAAGAGCTTTTGCATCCTCTAGTGTAAAATCGGCTCTATTTTGCTCTTTTTCGTACGCTTTTATGGTTGATGTTGTCTTCTGAAAATCATATATTTTTTGATTTAGTGAAGCGCTTACCTTCCAGCTGTCATCTTCGATGGTATTAAACTGACCGTTTTGCGGCATTACAAAGGTGTTGATGGGATTATACTCGACACCTAGGTTTATCTGCGGGAGATAGTCCGCTTTTGCAATATCTACATAACTTTTGCTTTTTGCAACATTTAGAGAGAGCTTTTTAATATCTGGATGGTTTTTTAAAGCCTTATCAACGCACTCATCAAGTGTTAGCTCTCTGGCATGAGCAAGAGAGAAAAAAAGATAAAAAGATAGAAACAGAAATTTTTTCATAACAAGAGACTCTTCTTTTTAATTTGATGCTACGCACTAAAACGAACGCGTCCGTTTTAGCGGCAGGGACAGATGTCCCTACAACCCCCTTGTCATGGAGTATGCCATTGGTTAGCATACCTAAAAGCTACGAAAAAGTTTATTTTTCGAGAATTACAAGGTGTTTACACATTTTTATAAAAAGTGCGTAACATCAGTTTTTAATATATTTTAAATTGGAATAACTATTATAAATCAGATATGTGAAATCTGTGTGAAGTGCCTATGTTTGTCTTCACTAAAAAGCGAGTTATCAACCTTCATAGGTTACTATATCAGAAATATAT
>NZ_JACUTS010000128.1 GCF_014859695.1 Sulfurimonas sp.
CACTACGAAGCACAACTCAAGAATTGCTTGGATTTAGGTGCGAAAGTTGAGTATGTTAGTTAAAGACGAAAGACCTACCATCTCATCTTTGGCAGAGGAGTTTAACGTTTCCAAGAGAACTATTCAGACGAATATTTATCAAAGGCTATGTGGCTGGGATATCACCAAAGATAAATTTGGGAGACTTGTTTTTAGGGATGGGGTTTATATTTTTGGGGTGACTCGGAAGCTAGGAAGAAAGAGGAAAGGGGTGGTGTAAGTCACTCAATTTTACTTTTAATACGCTTTTCTAAAATCTCTTTCCGTTTTTCCCAACACTCATATAAAGAGCTAAATAATCATAAAATTGCTTAGAATGATTTGGATAAATAAAATGAACCAGTTCATGAAAAACAACATATTATATGCAAATTTTGGGCTTTTTTATAAGTTGATCTTGGTTCAGTTTAATAATAAATTAAACCTGATTTAAAACTCATCTGCTATGCTCTTTCTTATCTGCTCAAACTTTTCTGGAGTAACCTCCATATCTTCCATAAGCTCTCGGAGTTCTTCTTTGGCTTTTATATCCTCTTCGTTTTCTTTGTCGATAGGGATGAACCGTTTTCCAATCATTCCTAATGAGTGTTTGTAATGTTCAGGAACAAGACTTGGGTTGTGTTTTAGACATAAGATATAGATAACACCTTCTAGAAATTTAAAGGTCTCTTTAGTCGGTTTTATATCAAAGCACGACATGTATTTGTACAATCTTTCGTAGTCTATTTTGTTCATAAAAACACCAGTATCCATATTTTGTTTGAACTCTATAGCAGGAATTGCGTTCTTAAAAGTGTGATATTTATTACGAAGTTTTTTCATAGCTTCTTTAACAATTGGTCTATATTTTTTTCTGAAATTGCTCGCGGCGGCATAGTTTGCTTTTGGATTATTTGTACTAAGATTGAAATTTATATATGAACGCATGAGAATAGTTTTATTGTTATACTCTCCTGATTCTATTATTCCCATATTGACTCTTTTGTATTGATTCTTAGTAGCGGTCATGATGCCTTTTTCAAAAGGAGTCTTTCCTTCTTGCTCTGGATCTTTTTGGTTTAGATTGTAAACTTTTTTTTGAATTTTCTGATATGCTTTTTTTATGAAATTGTCTTTGTTTTCAGGCGTGTTGTCGTGGATGAGATTGATTATTTTTTTAAAAGCATAGTACTCGCTTGGATTAAATTCTAAATCTAAAGCCTGCTCACTATGGTTGAGTATATCATCCCTTATTTCATCAAGAAACATTGCAAGATGCTCCTTGTTTAGTATGAAACTTTCTCTTTTTTCTTTTAGCATTTTTTCTCCTGCTGAGTGTGTCAATGTTTTTCTGCGAAAACTACGCCTTGGTTTCCGATACTTATACGGAGTATTTGGAGTGCGTTTCAAAGCGCAGTACTAAATTTTTATTGAATTTGTGCATTTTTGCGCCTTGGTTTCCGATTTATCTATTTAAAGAAACCCCTATTTTTGGGTAGATTTTAATTAATAGAAAACACTAGCGCACTTTTTACTAAATCTCGCTCTGTAAATATCCCAATTTTAGATGCTCTGTAATGCCAGCGTACTTTATTTTTGAGCGTTGTGTTTTCAAAATATCCAAGCGCACTTTGTTTTGCTACTTAATAATTTTAGAGTTTATTTAACAGTTATATCAACCTAACAAACTATTCAGAAGCTATCTTATTTCAGTATTTAAAATCCACTCAGCAATATCAGTAAGTTTCCACATTCTCTTATTTCCTACCATTACCCATTGAGGGATGATGTTTTTTTCTAAAATAACCGCTTCTGGTAAAGCGTCTTTACCACCAAATAATTTGCTTAAGGATGAGTAACTACTGCCCCATTCCAAAGATGCTTCAGTTGCATTAAGAAATAACTTTTGATGTTTTTGATACATCATCTCAACTATCTCTTTTTCTGTCATGTCTTATCCTTTTCAAAAAGGCCTTTTTATTTGTAATAAATTTCAATTGATTGCATAAGTTTATAGATGAAATAAATGAAATATTTTAAAGTAAAAAAAATATTGACTTTTGGAATTGATTTATATAAAATATTTATTAGTAAAGAAAATATTTACTAAACAACTTGGAGCGAATATGGAAGAAAAAACAAAATATATAAAAGAAGTTTCAAAAAGAATTACAAAGATCCGCGAAAAGCTAGATATGACCAAAGTACAAATGGCAAATGAATTGAGCATTTCAAAACAAACTTTTTATACATTGGAAGTTGCAAATAGAAAATTACAGATAGAGGAGCTCAAAAATTTAATGGATAAATTCAACATCAATCCTGCTTGGGTTATTTCCGGTGAAGGGGAAATGCTTGTTGAAAATGATCCAAAGAAAGCTCAATTGGTAAATTTAATACTTGATTTTCGACAATATGGTGGTGAAGTTGATCTAGTTAGGAATGAGATAATTAAAGTAATTTTAGGAAAACTTTTTCAGACAGAAAAACTATTTAAAATAATTCCACTGCCAAATAGTATTTTTGGAGATCATGTACCTTGTTCTTTAATGAAGCTACTGGTGTATTCAAATTTTTCAGATAATGAACAGAATGCTAAAAACTATTTTCGTGATCAGATAGAATCTTTAGATGTTCCATGGTTCGTACCATTTGAAGTTAAAAAAACTTTATATTCGCTTTTGGAAAAAATAGATAATAAAGATTGTTTTTATCTTTTAAAATGCCGTGACATTGCTGCAAAGCAGCTTTTGACTAATATTTCTCGTTTTAATAAAGGATTTAATAACCTATTAATAAAAGAGGATCGTGAACTCCACAAAATAATTAAAAATCTATAAATATTCTAGATCTCGAATTTGCTCAAATAGTTTTCCAGCAGTTAATTCTAAAAACTCTTGAAAAATAGCTAATTCCTCAACTTTATGCATGCTTTTCATCTTTTAGCAACTCTAAATATCCTAAAAGTAATTTAATATCTTCTTTGTGAAAATATTTGTCTCATAATTTCAAGAGATATATTTATATCCAAGACTTGTTAAATGTAGGATTGATGGTATTTTTACTCTTGAATCTTCATTGAATTTTGTCATCACCTATCCGATTTTTTCTTTATTGTCTTAACAAATGATTATACAAAGTTAATAAATTAATTTAGTGAAATTCCAGAGTGAGTAGGGAGAAAGAACTGTATGAAGGGCTGAGAAGTACCCAAAAATTCGGGCACACCTCTCCGCTCTCGATTTTATGTATTTTGCAAACATAATACAAAATGTTATAATTCCATCGTTTCGATCGGTCGGTCGTTCCGCCTCTTCGCCTTTTTCACGCTCGGCAAGAGCATACTATCAACTGTCGGTTGTGCTGTACAGTCTGTTCCATGCCAAATATGTTAGAGTTTTTGGTTTAGGTCTAGTATGAGAAGGTGATGAGAGCATAGTATCATCCACAGCGCCACTATCTGCGTGTAGTTGATCACCCTTTCAGTTTCCCTATAAAAACCTATTGTTTAATGTGGTAATAACGTAGGTAAATCCGATGAAAAATAAAATTTCACTTAATCAAGAAATTAAACTTGGAT
>NZ_JACUTS010000034.1 GCF_014859695.1 Sulfurimonas sp.
TAAACAATACTTGGATTATTTGACGGTTAAGCAAAAATGAGTCAAAGAAAAATAACAAACATAAAAACCCAAGTAAAACATATAGCGCTAAAAACTCCATTCAAAACAGCTCTGCGGGAGACTTCGGAGGTAGAGTTTGTAAGAGTATATGTAGAAGATGAAAACGGTAACGTAGGCATCGGTGAAGCGCCCGCTACAAAGGCGATAACGGGTGAGGGTATTGAAGATATACTGGGCTCCATCGAGAGCGTAAAAGAGCGGTTTTTAGATATTGAGTGCAAAGAGGCTCTGGAGCTTCTGCATTCTGAGTGCAATATAGGTTCAAGTGCCAAAGCAGCGCTTGATATAGCGTTTGTATCTTTGGATGCAAAACAAAAAAATCGTAGTTTGGCAGAGCAGTTTTGCATAGAGGATTTTGCTCCCATAAAAACGGATATTACCATCAGTTTAAATGAGGCTGACGTTATGTTAAGCGATGCAAAAAAAGCATACGTTGAGAAAAAAGAGATACTAAAAGTAAAGGTCGGCAGCGATATTTTGCACGCAGTTGATGTTATAAGAAAAATAGCAAACTCCCTGCCGCAAGCAGAGATATTGGTCGATGCAAATCAGGCGTGGAGCTTTGAAGATTCGCACTTTTTTATAAACAATATGTTGGGTGTGAAGATAGAGCTTATAGAGCAGCCCGTTGTCGCAGCTGACTTGGAGAGTTTGAAAAAAATAACAGAGCTCTCACACATTCCCACCTTAGCAGATGAAGCGGTTTTCACACTAATAGACGCCAAAAAAGTCATGGAGTCTAAGAGTGCCGACATGATAAATATAAAGCTTATGAAGTGCGGCGGGGTTACAAAAGCGATAGAGATTTTGGAGTATGCAAGAGAGAAAAACATTACATGCATGCTGGGTTCGATGCTTGAGGGTCCATACTCTATAAACATGGCTCTTTATCTGGCGTTTGCCTACAGAGATGTTATAAAGTATGTGGATCTGGACAGCCCGCTGCTCTACAAAGAGCCTTCAAAAGAGCTTGATTTTGAGTTTAACGGGTGCGAGATCTCACTTAAAAAGTAAAACTCTCTTTTTTAAAGACTTTAAACTCTTTTGCTGTCTTTTCATCTTTGAGTCCAAGCGGTTCAAGAGCTTTTGGATTTACCAAAAACCAGCCCAGAACCACATCTACTCTATCGCCTTTTTGAATTTTAAAATCTCTTTTTACGGCTCTTTTCTCATTTGCCTGTATCATCGTATCTTTTAGAACAGAATCCGCCATCCAAGGCATTGAGGGTTTGCCCTCTTTTCCTAAGACTCTGACAAAGACCTCTTTTTCAAGCTCTGTAGTTTTTCCATCTCTTGTCACACTCATCTTTAAGAGAGCCATGCGGGCAGGGTGAAGCAGGAGTGCGTGAGAGCTTTGGTTGTCTACGTTTACAATGAAGTGGTCTATGTTTCTTAAAATCGATATATTTACATATTTACTTAGCATTTCAGAGTGAAAGTGAGCGCCCGCAAAACCGTGAAAAGAGTGAGTTTTTGTCTCTATGATGGAGGAGAAGCTCCCCTCAACTTGAGGCATATGGCAGCTGACACAGTTTGCGCTGTCCATCTCGCTGTTGACGTTGCTTGAGCAGAGATTAAGACCTGTTTTGTTGACGTTGTGGGAGTGGCATCCTATGCAGACATTGCCGTTTTTAAAGTTCTCGTTCTCATCAGTTATGATTTTGTGGTAGGGAGAGTCAAGAGAGCTTCTGTTGGAGCCGTAATAACTATTTTTATCTTTTGAGATAATGTTCGTGTTGCTCTCTTTATGCTCCTCTATTTTCTCTATTCGGTGGCAGTATGCACAGCTTATAGCCTCTTGATGCGTTGGGTTTTGCGCATCAAACATCGCCTTTTCGCCAGCTTTTGTCATTTTGTCTAGATTGTCTGCGGCAGGTGTGTGACATTTGCCGCAACTGTATTGCTCTGCTTTGGTCATTGCCATTTGTTTGTTCCAAACAGCGTTGTGGATAGGGTCTTTTTGCGGTGTTGCATTTGCATGCATTGAGCCGTAAAACTCATCATATATTTGGGCGTGGCACTTTTGACAATCTTTGCTTGGCGCAAATTCATGTGCGGCGTCGTTAGCCCCTAAAAACAGAGTTGTAAGAAGAAGTATATAGAGCGTTTTCATCAGTATTTCCTTATGTAAGTTCGGCTTAAATTATAACACTATTTGTTTGAAGATTTTGCAATATATCTAAGCCATACAAATCCAAAAATACCGGCAAACAGAGAGGCTGCTAAAATTCCTATTTTTGCCTGAAATATAAGTTCGCTGTTCCCTAAAAAAGCAAGTTCAGCTACGAAAATGGACATAGTAAAACCTATACCTCCTAAAAATGAGACGCCAAATATCTGGCTCATGGTCGTGTTCTGCGGAAGTGTTGCAATTTTGAGCTTTATTGCAAGCCATGAGAGACCTGCAATACCAACTATTTTTCCGCCTATAAGACCAAAAATAATACCTAAAGATACAGGCTGCATTATGCTTTGATTTATTGATGAGAAGTCTATAGAGATGCCTGCATTTGCCAAAGCAAAGAGAGGAATAACCAATAAACTCACAGGCAGATGAAGACCATGTTCAAGCCTTGAAGCTGGGGTTCCTACCGCGTCTATGGTATCTTTTATGTTTTGAAGAATGGCTTTTTGCTTCTCATGCATCATATGGTCAGTCGCAATTGGGTAGCTGTCATACTCATGAAGCAGTCTGCTTGTATGCTCACTAAAGGTTATGGGTACGTACTTGGGCCTTGATGGAATAGACATAGCCGCAATAACCCCAGCTATTGTCGCGTGTACTCCAGATTCGAGCATAAAGTACCACATTAGAAGACCGACTATAAAGTATGGAAGTACCGCATGTATGCCAAAACGATTCAGAGCAATCATCCCAAAGAAAGCTCCGAGTGCTAAAAGAAGCCAGAATATATGTATCTCATTTGTGTAAAAGAGAGCTATAACAACGACTGCTCCAAGGTCATCCACGATTGCTAAAGCAACTAAAAAAGTAACTAGTGAAGTAGGCACTCTTTTGCCTAGAAGTACCAGTGCACTGATGGCAAAAGCGATATCGGTTGCCATCGGAATTCCCCATCCTCTTGCACTATCTAAGCCTCCGTTTATACTTAGGTATATAAGAGCAGGTATGACCATTCCGCCAATGGCTGCAATTATCGGGAGGATAGCGACTTTTATATCTGAGAGCTCACCTACTGTGATATTTCTTTTTATCTCCAGTCCGATAATAAAGAAAAAGATAGCCATAAGTCCGTCGTTTATCCAGTGATGGATGGAGTGGGAGAGTTTCCATGAGCCCACTTCGAGGTTGATGTATGTATGAAAAAAGTGCTCGTAACTACTTGCTATGGGGGAGTTTGCCAATACTAACGCCACTACAGTCATTATCATAAGTATGAGACCGGTAGTGGTTTGTGCGTGTATAAACTCTTCAAAAGGAGTTGCTACTTTTTTAAATACCTTTTCCCAAGGCGCATATAGCTTTTTCATAAAAATCCTTTTCTTTGTTGTCGGCGCATTATATCAAATGAGTGTAACCAATGATATAATCTGCTTTATGAATTTAAAAGAGTTAGAAAATAGAGCAATACTGCTTTTTGGCAAAAGTCGTGCTTTTAGCATGGATGAGTTTACGTCACAACTTAAATTTCACAATATAGAGCTCTCAAGCGAGTTTAGTAGTGACGTGATGCTGGTTGTTGATGCGAAGATGATGACTCCTTATGAGCAAAATATAAGTGAGGCGCTCTACAAAGAGCACTCCCAAAGTGTAGAGTTTGTCTCCATTGATGCTCTTGAGAGGGAGCTTGCAAAGTATATAGATGCAAACACTCTTTTGATGAGCCTTAAACTGAGCCGTAACAAAGAGAGACTCAAATCTTTCTTGCAAAACTCGATGATAAGCGATGAGCTTTTTTTTAAGCTTCTAAAGATGTACTCATGGGGCGGCGAGGATTTTTTTGAGAATGACGACAACCGTGATGTGAGTGCTGCAATCATTTTACGCTTCTACCAAAACATAGAGCGAAATCATAATGTTCAGTATGCGACCACGGGCTTTATGCACCTTGTTTCGCAGACAAAAAACATGGAGTTGCTGTATGCTATTTTATCGCTTGAGCCGATACGACTAAATCCCAACATTCAAGTCGCAATCGCTAGAAATATCCACTGCGATGATGAGATGCAAGAGCTGCTTTTTAAAACCGATAATCCTTATGTGTTAGAAGCGCTCTCACAAAACCAAAATTTAAAATCTGCACTCATTGAAGAGTTTTTAAAAGATGAAAAATTGGGAAGAGACGTAGCAAAAAATATAAAATTGACAGATGAGCTTTTTGAACTTTTTAAGACAAACAAGATAGGATTGGCGCTCAATGAGAGCTTGACTTTAGAGATGCAAAAAGAGCTGCTAAGTTATGGCGATGAAAAGATCTCCTACGCTTTGGCACTCAACAACGGGATTGATGAAGAGATTTTACATCTGCTTTTAGAGAGCAAAAACGAAGAGATTAAATCAGCTCTGCATGAAAACAAAAAAACACCCACGTCAATGCTTGAAGAGGCGTACAGAAACAATCAATATTGCCAAGAGATAGCAAAAAACGAGAATACTCCCTTAGAGATTTTATACCAACTCCAGCTTGACTCAAGATATGCCCGCGCAGTGATGGAAAATCCTGCGTTTGGAAGACATGTACAACAAGAAAATATAGGATGGGAAGTATGAGAGCAACAGATTTGAGCGCGGCGATTAACTCTCTTGTTGAGCAGAGAGTGCCGACTTTTTTATGGGGAGCGCCGGGAATCGGAAAATCTTCTATAGTAAAGCAGGTAGCAAAGAGCAGAGGCATCGGTTTTATTGATTTAAGGCTTGCCCTTATGGACCCGACTGACCTTAAGGGGATCCCTTTTTACGACAAAGAGTCGCACACGGCACTCTGGGCACCTCCCGCTTTTTTGCCTCGTGAAGGAGAGGGAATACTCTTTTTAGATGAGCTTAACTCCGCAGCTCCAAGCGTTCAAGCATCAGCTTATCAACTTATACTAGATAGAAGGGTCGGCGAATACGAGCTGCCTGAGGGCTGGGCTATTGTCGCCGCAGGAAATCGTGAGGGAGATAGAGGTGTTACTTACCGCATGCCAAGCCCTTTGGCAAACAGATTTGTTCACTTTGAGATGGATGTAGATGTTGAGGACTGGAGGCTTTGGGCGTATAAAAACGCTCTTGATGAGAAGGTTATATCTTACATCTCATATAAAAATGAACATCTGTTCACGTTTGATGCAAAGAGTGATATAAAAAGCTTTGCAACGCCTAGAAGCTGGGAATATGTGAACAGCATACTGGAGAGCAGCATATCTGAGAATCTGCTTCTTGAGACTGTCGGCGGGGCAGTAGGCAGAGATGTGGCGGTCTCCTTTTTGGCGTTTTGCAAGGTCATGAACAGACTTCCCGACATAAAAAATATACTCTATAGCGGAAGCGGTGAGTACAGCGATGAGGTTGATGTTCTTTATGCTCTAAGTACCGGACTTGTGAGTAGATACCTTAAAGAGAGAGATGATGAGAAGTTAGAGAATCTGCTTAGGTATACGCTTGGGTTAAAGAGCGAATTTGCCGTTATGACGGTACAGGATTTGCAGAGAAACGGTGTGAACATGGAGCACTCAAAAGCATTCGGCGAGTGGGTTGAGAAGTTTGCATATCTTTTAGAGTAATAGTTTAAAAGAGAATTAACCAATTTGATTGTACCATAGGAACGAATCAAATTTTTTTATGAGGAGTTAAATATGGCTAGAGTAGGAAATTCGATAATTAAAGGCTTAGAGGTCTCAGAGATTATAAAACTTCTTAACAAGGCTTATGCGGATGAGTGGTTGGCATATTATCAATATTTTATCGAGAGCAAAGTCGTAAAAGGAATCATGAAAGATGCTGCTATTACCGAGCTTGATCAACATGCGGCTGATGAGTTAAGACATGCGACTATGATAGCAGATAGAATTTTGCAGCTTGGCGGAACACCTCTTTTAAATCCAAAAGAGTGGATGAAAAAGACAAACTGTGGCTACGAAGAGCCTAAAAATTTTGATGTAGTTGCAATACTCGAAGATGCTATCAAGGGAGAGCAGTGCGCCATAAAGGTTTACTCAAACATAGTCGATTTGACAAGAGACAAAGATATAGTCACTTACGATATTGTCTCTCAAATATTGGCTGATGAAGTTGAACATGAAGAGGATCTTCAGGCACTTCATGATGATATTACGGAGTTTGTAAGCGACCTTAAAAAAAGTCTTAAAAAGTAAAGCAAATATCAAAGAGGTGCTCTCTTTGATGTTACGCACCAAAAGAGAAACCTCACATGTCAAATATTCAAACTAAAATCTCTCAAGCAAAATCAAAACTTTTACTCTCCCACCCTTTTTTTGGAGCAGTTGCCGCTAAACTTGAACTTGTACAAAATGATGACATACAGAGCTTTAAAAGCAACGGAATAAAGCTTGAATACAACAGCGATTTTTTGCAAAAGCTAGAACCTGCGCAGATGGAGTTTGTCTTTGCAAACGGTGCTATGCATGCTTCGCTCGCGCATGAAGAGAGAAAAAATGGCAGAAGCGGTTGGCTCTGGCAGTTGGCAACGGACTATGCTATTAATGACATGTTGGTTCAAAACGGCTTAGTGCGCCCCGATGAGGCGCACTACTCAAAGAGGTTCAGCGGCATGTACGCCGAGGAGATTTATGCCGAATTGAAAGAAGATATTTTGCGTGATGAGCTTGAATATGAAGCGGATGATGTTAATGATATGCAAGATAGTAAAAAAGAGCAAAACGAGCAAAACAGTTCTCAAAACGAGGATATTTTAAATGAACAGCTCTTTGAAGAGTTTGCCAAAGCAAAGCTTGAAGATGAGATGAAAAGCGGCGAAGCACCCCTTTCGATAGGAAGATTTTTCAAAATTTCCGCCGAGGGCAAGATTGATTGGCGCAATGAGTTAAGAGCAGCGCTTGATAGGCACCATAAAGATGACTACACGCTTCTTCCCCCGAGTAAAAAGTTTCTCCATGCGGGAATCTATCTTCCCTCATGTATAAGCAAGCGATTTCAGCTTGTCGTGGCAGTTGACAGCTCTGGTTCTGTTGATGAAAAACTTTTAAATGAGTTTTTGAGTGAGCTTAACTTTTTGATGCTAACAATTCCGAATTTTCAGATAGATATGTTTGTGTGTGACGACAGGATTAGAACGCATAAAACCTTTTGGGGCGGCGATATTTTAGAAGTTGAACTCAAAGGGGGAGGCGGAACCGATTTTAGACCCGTATTTGAGTTTGTAGATAGAGAGCTCTCAGATGTAAAACTGCTTCTGTATTTTAGTGATTTAGATGGAATCTTTCCGCATGATGAGCCAAATTACGAGGTAAAGTGGATAGCTCCAAAAGAGCAAAACGTGCCTTTTGGAACTGTTATTGTGTTAGAATAAGTTTATCAAAGATGAGGAGTTTAGAATGCATGAGAATAGTAACTGGCACTCTTTGGAAAAAGAAGAAGTCCTCAAGATACTGGATAGCTCGCAAGATGGACTAAGCAGCGCCGAGGTTGAGGCAAGGCTCAAAAAATACGGACCGAACAAACTTCAAGAGGAGAAGAAAAAGAGTCCTATTATTCGTTTTTTAATGCAGTTTAACAATCTTTTGATCTATGTGCTCTTAAGTGCTGCTGTTGTTACCGCGCTGCTTGATCATATGATAGATACGGTTGTAATACTCGGAGTGGTCCTCATCAATGCCATCATAGGCTTTATTCAAGAGAATAGAGCGCAAAATGCGATGGATGCTATAAAAAAGATGCTGGCATTTCATGCTGTCGTAATGCGGGATAAAAGCAGGCAAAAAATACAAAGCGAATCGCTAGTCATCGGTGATATAATCTTTATGAAACCCGGAGATAAAGTTTTAGCGGATATAAGGCTGCTTGAGACACATGGCTTTAGTGTACAGGAAGCTCCACTGACGGGAGAGTCCGTTGCTGTCGATAAGAGTGTAAAAAAAGTTACGCTTGAAGCAACTTTAGGAGACAGAACTTCAATGGCATTTGCCGGAACTACTGTGGCAGCTGGAGAGGCAACAGGCGTTGTGGTTGCTACAGCGGATAAGACGGAACTTGGTCGCATTAGCGGAATGTTAAGAAGCGTAGAGACTTTAACCACGCCTCTTGTTGAGCAGATGGACAAATTTGCCAAATATCTAACCGTTTTTATACTCTCTTTTTCTCTGCTTATTTTTATCATCGGCTATTTTGTAAAAGGGCTTGAGTTTACAGAGGCGTTTATGGCGGTTATAGGACTTTTTGTTGCGGCTATTCCCGAAGGTCTGCCTGCTGTTTTGACCATAACGCTTGCAGTCGGAGTTCAGGCTATGGCAAAGAGAAATGCAATAGTGAGACAGCTGCCTGCCATTGAGACCATAGGTTCCGTATCTGTTATCTGCTCCGATAAAACGGGAACGCTTACCCAAAATGAGATGATGGTCAGCAGTGTAGTTACAAACGATAAAGATTTTAGGGTAAGCGGTGCAGGGTATGAGCCAATCGGAGATATCTATTTAAAAGATGAAAAGGTTGATATAGAGAGAGAAGAGAGGCTAAGATTTTTGGCTAAAACCTCTCTTTTATGCAGTGATAGCACTTTAAAAAAAGAGGGCGATTCATGGATTATAGAGGGAAGTCCAACGGAGGGTGCCTTAGTTGCATTTGCCCATAAAGTAGGGCTTTACACAGATAATATTAGAGAAACTTTCAAGCGTGATGACAAGATTCCATTTGACTCAAAACATAAATATATGGCAACGCTAAATCATAGTCATGACGGTGAGTCGATGATTATCGTAAAAGGTGCGGCAGAGATTATCATTAAAATGTCTGAGTTTGAGTATGTAGACGCAGAGAGTAAAAAAGAGATTCAAGCCACATATTGGGAAAATAAAGCAAAAGAGCTAGCTTCTTCAGGAGAGAGAATCTTAGCGCTTGCGTACAAGAAAGTATCTAATGAGAAATCAACACTCGGTTTTGATGACTTAAAAGAGGGGCTTGTAATAGTAGGACTTGTAGGATTGATTGATCCTCCGCGTCCTGAAGCCATAGAGGCGATAAAAGAGTGCTACAGTGCACACATAGACGTTAAGATGATAACGGGAGATCATCTCTTAACTGCGACGGCAATAGGAAAGACAATAGGACTTAAAAACTGTGAGAATGTCTTAAGCGGTGCAGATATAGAGAAGCTAAGTGATGAGGAGCTTGAGAGTGCAGTACTTCATACCGATATCTTTGCTAGAACTACGCCTGAACATAAGTTACGGCTTGTCAAAGCCTTTCAGGCACACTCAAAAATTGTGGCCATGACGGGTGACGGCGTAAACGATGCGCCTGCACTCAAGAGAGCCAATGTCGGTATTGCTATGGGAAAAAGCGGCACCGAGGCGGCAAAAGAGTCAAGCGAGTTTGTTTTGACCGATGATAACTTTGCTTCAATAGTTAGTGCAATTAGGGAGGGTAGAAGAGTTTACGACAATATAAAAAAGGTCATAAGCTGGACTCTTCCAACCAATGCTTCTGAGGCTTCTGTCATTATAGTTGCTATATTTTTTGGGATGGTTATGCCCATCACTCCCATCCAAATACTTTGGGCAAATATGATAACAGCCGTTACTTTGGGAATAGCATTGGCATTTGAAGATGAAGATAAAAATATAATGAAAAGAAGCCCCAGAGCGATTGATGAGCCCATTTTAAACAGAGAGCTAATTTGGCATATAGTTTATGTGACGACCCTGTTTCTTATAGCGGTTTTTGGCGCTTTTTACTATGCGATGCAAAACGGCGCAAGCGTAGAGTATGCTAGAACTCTGGCGCTTAATACCTTGGTCTTTTTGGAGATTTTTCATCTTTTTTATATTAGAAATTTAAATATAATTGATTTGAAATTTAGCGATATATTGGCAAATAGAGTCGTATGGAGCGCAGTTTCCATCATCTTTTTTGCGCAGATTGCCATAACGTATACTCCTTTTTTACAGGGAGTTTTTTTAACGGCGCCTTTAACCATATTTGATTTTAGTATGATTTTTGTAAGCGGGGTTGTCGTCTTTACTCTCTTAGAGCTTGAGAAGCAGTTTAGACTTCGAATCGCTAGAAAGAGAGAGATAGTCTAGTTTAGGACTATCTTATTTCTTCCATTTTGTTTAGCGTTGTATAGCATCATGTCGGCTTCGTTTACGCTTGCGTTTAAATCTTCATCATGGGTTGTTGCGACTCCCATGGATACGCTAAATCTAATCTCCTCATTTTTCTCACTCAGAGTCACATGGCTCTCTACTTTTTCTTTGATTTTCTCAATAATTTCTAGAGCTTTTTGAGCAGATGCGTTTTTGAGTAAAACACAAAACTCCTCCCCATTAAATCTCGCAACAATATCATCGCTTGAAACACTGCTTCTTAAAATGTCGGCTAAATCCACAATTGCTCTGTCGCCTGTTTCATGACCATAGGTATCGTTAATTTTTTTGAAGTGGTCTATATCTATCATGGCAATAGCAAAAGGTTCAGAGTTAGATATAGCATCTTCAAAGTACTTTGAAGCGTTTGCAAAGAAATATCTTCTGTTGTAAAGACCCGTTAAAAAGTCGCGGTTTGCATGGTTTGTTATCTCTTGAATATTTTCAAGCGCTTCGATTGAGTTGTTTATGCGGCATGAAAACTCCTCTTTTGAAAATGGTTTTTTTATGTAGTCGTTCGCACCGTTTTTTAAAAAAATAGCCGTTGTCTCTTCGTCGTTGTCACTTGAGATGACAATAATTGCCAGATCTGTTTTGGTATAGGTTTTTCTTATCTCTGTGGTAAGCTCAAGTCCGTTCATGACGGGCATATGGTAGTCTGTTAGAATTAAGCTGATGTTAGGGTTCGTATTTAAAATGCCAAGCGCTTCTTCGCCATGCGCAACCGCTATGACTTTAAAAAACATATTTTCAAGCATGCCCTGCATCTGCTTTCTAAATACCAGAGAGTCGTCTATGAGCAATATGGTGTGGTTTTGGTTTTTTTGTAATCTTCTTATTGTCTGGATTATGTAGTTAACGTCATTTGCTCCGCTCTTTGTAACGTAATCTATGATGTTTTTTTTGAGCATCTTTTTTCTGAACTCTTTGTCGATATTTCCGCTAAGAACAATGACACGGTTTTTTCTCTCTAGTGCATACTCAACAATTTCGCCGTTTGGAGCATCCGGAAGGTTGATATCTAAAAGAGTCAAAAAATATTCGTATCTTTTTAAAAACAGTTTTGCTTCTTGCAAACTATAGGCAACGTCAACTTCAAAGTTGAGCTCAATACTTACTTTTTTTGCAATAAGTTTGGCTAGAGTTTTGTTATCTTCTACTACCAATATTCTTTTGCTCATGCTGCACAGTTTCCTTAAATTTTTCGTTATTATAGTATAATTTTTTATGGATTATTTGAATAGAGTCATTGAAAAACTAAAGGCAAAAAGGAGTGTTTTTTTGACCGGCGGTGCGGGTGTCGGAAAGACTACCATTACAAGAGAAGTTATAAAACATTATGAGAGCGAGTCTAAAAAAGTGGCAAAACTTGCCTCTACGGGAATGGCTGCTACGCTCATTGGCGGGCAGACTCTGCACAGTTTTTTAGACTTGGGAATCGCTGCAAGCTTGGGCGAGTTGGAGATTAACGCTAAACTTGAGGCAAGCAAGAAGGTAAAAAAGCTTATCTGTAGCATGGATCTAATCGTTATAGATGAGATCTCGATGGTAAGTGATACTTTGCTTGATATGATTCGCTTAAGACTTGAGCAGAGTGATTTTAAGGGCTCGCTTCTGGTTGTAGGCGACTTTTTGCAGCTTCCTCCGGTAGTTCGCGGCTACAAAGAGGTAAGGTTTGCGTTTGAGTCCGATTCATGGAGAGAGTTTGATTTTGAAGAGGTTGAACTAACACATGTCTACAGAACGGATGACAGCGATTTTATAGAGCTTCTCTCAAGCATAAGAGATGGTTTTGTGGACGAGAGTGTGCATAATGCTCTCAATGAGTTTATAAAAGTATTGCCGCATGATTTGAGTGAATTTACCTTTTTGTTCGGTAAAAATATCTCCGCGTCACTGCACAATAAAAATCAGCTTGAGTTTGTTGATAGTGAGCTTTTTATAAAAGAGGCGGGAGTCATAAAACACTCTAAGGGCGTAAAAGATACAGATATAGAACGTTTTATGGATGATGCCAGAATCGAGAGAGAGCTGGAGTTAAAGATCGGCGTGCCTGTGCTCTTTACTAGAAATGCATGGAACTACTTTAACGGAGAGCGCGGGGTTGTTGTAAACATTGATGCAACTTATGTCTATGTACAAAAAAGAGACGGTGTTGTCGTAAAGTTAGAGACGATGGCACAGAATAAAGAGGTGTGGAATGAGAAGAGTGTAGGTGGAAAAAAAGAGGTGCTTCAAGAGAGCCTCTTTAGCGTTTACCAGTACCCTATAAAGCTGGCATACGCCATAACCATCCATAAATCTCAAGGAATGAGCATAGAAGATCTTATAATCGAGACAAACGAGATTTTCGCGCCTTCGCAGTTTTATGTAGCAATTTCTAGAAGTTCAAATCCGAAGCGCCTAAACCTGATAGCGCCCAAAAGACAATGGAGAGATATAGTGTTTGTAAATCATAAAGCTTTGGAGTTTGTAAAAAAAGGGCTTTAAAATAGAGCTATTTTGAAGCCTCTTCCTCTATCTTTTTATAGGTTTCGTAATCTACTACGTTTCCCCCATATTTTTTGACGTGCTCATTTGCATCCTCTTCTTTTGCAAAAGCGAAGTAGTCCTGCATCGTGCCGTATTTGTGGCTGTCAATAACGTAAAATGCATCTTTTGCGGCAATAAGACCGTAGTTTTTTGCATCGACGATATATTTTATCTCCTCTTTTACGCTTTGTGTTTGTGCAGCCTCTTTTTCGGAGGCAACCAAAGATATTGTAATCAAAAATGTCAATAGTATAGTTTTCATATCAATCCGTTATTGTGAATTTTAGAGCAGATGATACCAACTTAAGTGTAATAAGACAATAGACTTCTTTTATAAAAACCTTTTCAAATCTTCATTAAGATAGCATGCAAGGACTCTCATGCTATCTATCTTTAGGTATCGCTTATTTTGTATGTGAGGTTATAATTTTTCGCTGTTTTTAGCAAGATATTCGGCAACACCTTCAGTTGATGCCTTCATTCCCTCGTCGCCTTTTTGCCATCCTGCAGGACAAACTTCACCGTACTCGTCAGTAAACTGCATAGTGTCAACCATGCGGATCATCTCATCGATATTTCTGCCAAGCGGGAGGTCGTTGATTACTGCGTGGCGAATTATGCCTTTTGCATCAATCAAGAATGAACCGCGAAGTGCAACAGCCTCACCGAAAAGTACATCATAATCTTTTGAGATCTGTTTTGTCAAGTCCGCAACAAGAGGAAATTTTACTCTGCCGATTCCGCCTTCATTTACCGGAGTCTCTCTCCATGCAAAGTGTGAAAATTGGCTGTCTACAGAAACGCCTATAACATTTACGCCGCGACTTTTGAAATCTTCAATTCTGTGTGAAAATGCAATAATCTCAGATGGGCAGACAAAAGTAAAATCTAGCGGGTAGAAAAATAGAACCGTACCTTTTTTGCCAAAATTCTCTGATAATTTGAAATCTTCTACTATTGATCCGTCTGCTAAAACTGTTGTTGCCGTAAAATCCGGAGCTGGGTTTGTTACTAACATAATAAATATCCTTTTTTTGTTATATATGCAAAATTTTAACGAAAGTAAATTAATCAAACTCAAACGCTTTAGTGTAGTAAAAAGCTTTAAGAGAGAATGAAAGTTTGCAATTTTATATATAATTTTTTTTGTTATACTTTCGCTGATTTATGGAGCAAGACTCTGTATTTCAATAAGGAAAATCGATGACAAAAGAAGCAAATGCTCCAAAAGAGTACATTTTTACTTCAGAGTCTGTAACAGAAGGGCATCCTGATAAGATGGCAGATCAAATCAGTGATGCAATTCTGGATTATATTATTGAGCATGATACTAATGCACACGTTGCATGTGAGACTCTGGTATCAAACGGATTTTGTATAATAGCAGGCGAAATGAAGACAACTACATATGCTCCAATGCAAGAGATTGTTCGCAGGGTTGTCCAAGAGATTGGCTATACGGATGCAACATATGGTTTTGATTACCGTTCTGCTGCAGTTTTAAACGCTATTGGAGAGCAGTCTCCCGATATAGATCAGGGGGTAACTCAAGCTGATGGAGAGATTGGAGCGGGAGATCAAGGTCTAATGTTTGGTTATGCCTGTCGCGAAACCGATGTGCTGATGCCGCTGCCTATATATTTGGCTCACCGCTTGACTTACAGACTCGCCGAGGTTAGAAAGGAGGGAATCATTCCCTACCTTCGTCCTGATGGCAAAGCGCAAATCAGTATAAAATATGTTGGAGACAAGCCTGTTTTTGTAGATACGGTCGTAGTTTCTACGCAGCATGCTCCCGAAATCTCCCAAGAGAAGATTCATGAGGATGTGATAAAAGAGGTTATACGTCATGTTATTCCCGCTGAGCTTATGAGCGATAAGACTATCTTTCATATTAATCCGACAGGAAAATTTGTTATAGGCGGTCCCCAAGGCGATGCAGGGCTAACCGGCAGAAAAATTATAGTCGATACATATGGCGGAAGCTGCCCTCACGGCGGCGGCGCATTTAGCGGCAAAGACCCGACCAAGGTTGACAGAAGTGCTGCTTATGCGGCACGACATGTGGCGAAAAATTTGGTCGCTGCCGGAGCATGCGACAGAGTGACCATACAGGTTTCTTATGCAATAGGAGTAGTTCAACCTACTTCTATAATGGTCAATACACACGGTAGTGCCGTTGTAGAGGAGGAGAAGATTGAGGCATGCGTTAAAGAGCTTTTTGATTTATCTCCAAAAGGGATTATACAGTCTCTGGATCTTTTGCGCCCTATCTATAGAAAAACTGCCGCATACGGACACTTCGGAAGAGAAGATAGTGATTTTACATGGGAAAAAACAGATAGAGTCCAAGATATAAAAAAATATCTCAAAATTTGATAGCAATCATTATCAAAATTCTGTTTTCTAGTAAATTTTGATATGAAAAGATGTAACAAATATGAATTGTTACATCTTTTAGGAAGATTTTTTAGCTTTATTTAAAAATCTTTGGTTAAACTTACTTTGAAATAAAAACTAGGAGAATCTTAATGGCAGTAATTATTGGTGATACATGTATTAACTGTGGCGCTTGTATTGATGAGTGTCCGGTAGAGGCGATTGTAGATGAGGATGATAATCCAACGGGTGAAGAGATTTACTATGTGTACGGCAACAAATGTGTAGAGTGTGTCGGTCATCATGACGAGCCTGCTTGTGCTACTGCTTGTCCAACTGAAGGATGTATTACATGGGACGTTGTAGGCGAAAGTACTGCGCATCGTGAAGACATTACAGACGATATGCGCGGCATAGGCAAAGCTGTAGTAGAGTAATCTTTTTAAAAAAAACCATGGGGTGGTTTTCCCTGTGGTTTCTCTCTTTTTTCAAATATCTTCATAAATTTTTTTCATTTTAGTATAAATCAGACTCTTTTTAGATACAATTCCACTCTAATTTTATATATTAAACAGGAGATTTGATGGAACGCACACTATCAATAATAAAACCGGATGCCGTCGCTAAAGGTGTTATCGGTAAAATTTTAGATCGTTTTGAGAGCAATGGTTTAAAAATAGCAGCAACGAGAAAGATGCAACTTTCTCGCGCAGATGCAGAAGCTTTTTACGCAGTTCACTCTGAGAGACCTTTTTTCGGTGATTTAGTTGATTTTATGATTAGCGGTCCAGTAGTTGTTTCAGTACTTGAGGGTGAAAATGCGGTAATGAAAAATCGTAACCTTATGGGTGCAACAAACCCAAAAGAGGCTGAAGCAGGAACTATTCGTGCAGATTTCGCTGAAAACATAGATGCAAATGCAGTTCACGGAAGTGACTCTGTTGAAAATGCAGCTGTAGAAATCGCATTCTTTTTCTCAGAGAGAGAAATCTCTTAATATATGAAAAACAATTTAAATAAAGAGAGTTGAGATTCCTTTATGAAAATAGTATTACGAAAAGTTAACTCCACTCCGCTAGATTTTGAAGTTGAATCCAACGAAATAACTTTTAAAGGTTATTTACAGTATGATGCCGACAAATTAATTTTGCTAAAAGCAGAGTTAAGTGGGGAAATTGACGTAAATTGTGATATTTGTGCTGATGAGTTTGCGCTCGAAGTGAATGAAGATTTAGAGTTTTTTATCTCCGACGGTCTTTATGCAAAACATGAGGAGCTTCTTTTAGATGTTGTAGAATCACTAGATTCTACGGTAGATTTAGTGGAACTTATGAACTCAGAGATTGAGCTTATAAAAAGCGATTATCACAGTTGCGAAAGTTGCAATAAAAATAGTGCTTCTGATGAGGAAGCGTAGCAAGATGGGCTTTGCTCATATTGTGTTTTAAATAGGGCTTCTGCCCCGAAAAGGGGCAAGCTTTAGTGCCTAAGCGGCGAGCGTAGCAAATGGGCTTTGCTCATATTGCGTTTTAAATAAAACAGAAAGGATATAGATTATGGCAGTACCAAAAAGAAGAGTCTCTCATTCACGTTCAGCGAAGAGAAGAACTCATTACAAAATTACTTTAGCTAAGCCTGTTAAAGATAAAGATGGAACATACAAACTTCCACACCACATCAACCCAACAACCGGTGAGTATAAATAGTAAATGATAAAGATTGCTATTGATGCAATGGGCGGGGACTTTGGTCCCAAGCCAATTGTAGAGGGCTGCATACAAGCTCTTAAGTATAAACTTTTTGTTCCTATTCTTGTAGGTAAAAAATCAGAAATTTTACCTCTGTTACCAAAACGTTATAGAGATAAGATTTCTATAGTTGAAGCTGATGACGTTATATCTATGGATGACGCCGCAACAGATGCTGTAAAAAGAAAAGAGAGCTCTATCTACAAATCTATTGAGCTGGTAAAAAATGGTGAAGCGCAGGGTATTGTTTCCGCTGGACATAGCGGGGCTACCATGACTTTGGCTACTCTTAGACTCGGTCGTTTAAAAGGTGTGTTAAGACCTGCACTTGTGGCTTTAATGCCTACAAAAAGCAGCAGAAAATCTGTAATACTAGACGTCGGAGCAAATGTCGACTCTAAAGCCGAACATCTCCTCCAATTTGCTGTGATGGGCGGATGCTATGCAGAGGATATGTTTAAAGTGTCAACTCCATCAATCGGTCTTTTAGCAAACGGAGAAGAGAAGAGCAAGGGCAACGATGTCACAAAGGCAGCCTTTAAACTGCTTGATGGCTACAAGGGATTTAAAGGAAACGTTGAGGGTAGTGATATTTTCAACGCAACTTGCGACGTTATCGTATGTGATGGTTTTATCGGAAACTTGGTGCTAAAAGCATCTGAGGGCGTTGCATCAACGATTAGCGGACTTATAAAAGAGTATATTAGAAAATCGCCAATTGCAATTACTGGGGCTCTTCTTATGAGAAAAGTATTTAAACTCTTAAAGAAGCAGATGAGTTATGAAGAGATAGGCGGAGCTCCGCTTATCGGTATTCAAGGTTGTGTTATAGTTAGCCATGGAAAAAGTACTCCAAAAGCTATAAAAAATGCAATCTTTCAAGCTATAAACTATGTTGATACCGGTGTTAACGGGCATATAGTTCAAAGACTTGAAGCATTAAAAAACAAGGAAGTTTAATGGCATATGCGGCATTTCGCTCTATAGGTGCTTATGTTCCTAGCAAGATTCTCTCAAACGAAGAGCTGTCAAAAATGGTAGATACTTCAGATGAGTGGATAACAAAACGAACAGGCATAAAAGAGAGACATATCGCCGCAGCTGATGAGTTTACCAGCGACATGGGTGCCAAAGCCGCTAAGCTTGCCATTGAGAGAAGCGGTTTAAAGAAGAGCGAAATCGACATGATTGTATGCGCTACCATCTCGCCTGATTACTTCTGCATGCCATCAACTGCTACTATTATAAGCACAAAATTGGGTCTTGGAAATATTACGGCTTTTGATATCTCTGCTGCATGTACAGGATTTGTCTATATTCTCTCGATTGCAAAAGCGTTTATTGAGTCAGGTATGAAAAAAAATATTCTTATCGTAGGTGCAGAAAAACTCTCAGCTATTACAGACTATAGCGACAGAGGTACATGTATCCTTTTTGGTGATGGTGCCGGTGCCGCGGTTATAAGTGCGACAGAGAACAAAGAAGAAGCAATCATAGATATTCATACAGGTTCAGACGGAGAGTTTGCAGATCTCTTAATGACGCCAAACGGCGGAAGCGGCTCCGCGCACGATGCTCTCGAGCAGGAAGCTACAAGCTGTTTTATGCAGATGAGGGGAAATGAGACTTTTAAGGTTGCAGTTAAAACTCTTACAAAAGATGTTATAGACATACTTAGAGAGAACAGTATTCAAAGTTCTGATATTAAGCACTTTGTACCGCACCAAGCCAACTATAGAATTATAAAAGCCGTAGGTGATGCCCTAAAGCTTAAAGATGAACAGGTTGTGCTTACTGTTGAGAAGTACGGAAATACTTCAGGCGCTTCTATACCGATGGCAATAAATGATATTTACGAGAGCGGAAGACTCCAAGCTGGAGAGCTGATGTTGCTCGATGCTTTTGGCGGCGGACTTACATGGGGGAGCGCACTCGTTCCTTTTGCACCATTTAAAAAATAACTCTTTTGCCAGATTTCTTCGTTGAAATTTGGTTTTCTTTCGTCACATACTTTAAGTATGTTCCTTAATAAAACAAAACTTCGCCTTGAACTATGACAAAATAGAGAATTTTAATTGAAGCCTCTGATTAAATCATAAACTAGATTCCAAGTGACCAAAGGGAATGCCTGTGGTGCAAGCTTGGAATGACGAACTACTAGTCACCCTGAACTTGCACCACAAGGGCATTTCCTTTGGTCATTCAGGGTCTAATTCAATAATTGCTCAGAGGGTTTAATTATCATTCTTTCTCTTTTTTGGTTAATTATACCAAAATGATACAGAATGAAATACTTTAAAAGATTATGAAAGTTTAGTTGTAAAGGGGAAGAGACCCGAAAAATTCGAGTTCTCTATATGTTGGAGCGGTTTTTTAGTCTCTAGTTCTTGTACGGTTTCTATCTCCGCTTGGACGACTTCTCTCACCGCTAGAGCTGTTTCCACGGTAACCGCCGCCGCTTGGACGAGAGCTTCTGTCTCCGCCTTCGCTTGAACGTGGTCTATCGCCACTTCCAGAACGATTTCTATCTCCGCTTCCGCTTGAACGGCTTCTGTTTCCACGAAAACCTCCGCGTCCACCTTTTGTATCTCTTCTGTTAGCAGCTCTCTCTAGTATCGCAGCCAGTTTATCAGCAGGAATACCGATAATATTTGGACCGGCAATAGTCTGTTTGTCCAAGATCATAGAGACAAGCTTGAACATAATTGTCTCTTCATCTATATCTTGCTTTAGTAGATCAAGAATTTGATGTGCTTCATCATAGATTTTTTGATCTTCTATATTTGTAACGATTGACTTTAGATTTATTGCTCTTAAGTCATTCTTGCTTGGAACATAAGCATGCGTCATTGTAGTTCCAATTTTTGCTTTTATTCGTTGAAGCTCTTTAAACTCTAGCGGAGTTAAAAGCGTGATTGCTTTTCCTTTTGTTCCTGCACGGCCTGTTCGCCCGATTCTATGAACATAAGACTCAGGGTCAAAAGGGATATGGTAGTTAAAAACATGCGAGATGTTATCTACGTGGATACCGCGAGCGGCAACATCTGTAGCAACTAAAACATTTACATTGTTGTTTTTGAAACCTTTGATTACGGTTTCACGCTGACGCTGCTCCATATCTCCATGTAAGCCATTTGCTAAATATCCCGCACTTGAGAGTACGTTTGAGAGTCTGTCAACTTCGCTTTTTGTTCTACAAAAAACAATCGCTTTCTTACACTCTTCAGAGTCCATAAGACGGATGATTGCATCATCTCTCTCAGACTCTTCAATTACATAGTACTCTTGGTTAATATCTGCATTTGTAGTTTCGCCCTGTGTGATACTAATAAACTCAGGATTGTCCAAAATTCTCTCAGCAAGAAGCTTGATAGGTTTTGGCATAGTAGCCGAGAATAGAAGTGTTTGACGGTTTGAAGGAAGGTAAGAGAATATTTCGTTAATATCATCTAAAAATCCCATGTCAAGCATCTCATCTGCTTCATCAAGAACGACAATGCTTGGAGCGAAATCTTTTAATAGATTCTTCTTAAGAATGTCAAGAAGTCTTCCCGGAGTTGCCACAACAACGCTTGCGCCTCTTTGTATAAGGTCGATTTGTCTATTGTAAGAGCTACCGCCATAAACTGTAACTGTTTTAGCGCCTATGTTTCTGCCGTATTTAAAAAGTTCATCACTAACTTGAGTTGCAAGTTCGCGAGTTGGAGTGATAACAAGGATGCTAACTCCGCTTCTTGGGTCTATGTTGTTAAGTGCCGGAAGACCGAATGCTGCTGTTTTACCTGTACCTGTATGTGCTTGACCGACTATATCGCGACCTTGTAATATAAATGGTATCGCCGCAGCTTGAATAGGACTAGGGATTGTAAAACCCGCATCTTTGACACTTTGAAGCATCTCTCTTTTTAGTCCTAAATCATCAAATGTGATTGCCTCTTTTTCTGGTTGTGTTTGTGCATTTTCTTGCATCATTTTCCTTTGGATAGGAGATGATACAAGCATGTCACTAATGACAAGGCACCTTCCCCTAAAATATTTCCCGAATTATACCCAAAAATATTGTGTTTTTGATTTAAATAAATAATACAACTGATTACTTA
>NZ_JACUTS010000129.1 GCF_014859695.1 Sulfurimonas sp.
TTACTTATAACTTATATTTAAGCAATAACTCACTATTATTTCGACTCTAAGCCAGAGTGGTGAAACGGTATACACGGCGGATTCAAAATCCGCTGCCTTCGGGCGTAGGGGTTCAAGTCCCCTCTCTGGTACCACAAATGTTTTCTAGTTTACCTTATGATCAAACTCGGGAACAATCTCTTTTAACTTTCCTAACTTATCTTTTGTAGAGACCAACTCAAAAATATCATGATTTAATTTCACTATATCGTACTCGCTTTTTCCTGCCACTGTTATTGACTCATACTCGGTATTTGCCTCGCTATCGTCTATTAGCAACTCTTCATAAAGCTTCTCTCCAGGGCGAAGACCTACAAACTCAATCCCTACGCCCTCGCTACCGGATAGCTCGATCATTTTTTGTGCTAAATCAACAATTTTTACAGGCTCTCCCATATCAAGTATAAAGATCTCTCCGCCTTTTCCAATCGAAGCGGCCTGAAGAACAAGCTCGCAAGCTTCAGGAATGAGCATAAAGTACCTTGTAATATCAGGATGCGTTATTGTTATTGGTCCACCCTGCTCTATTTGAGACTTAAATTTTGGTATAACACTTCCGCTACTTCCAAGAACATTTCCAAACCTAACTGCAACTATCTCTGTACTGTTTGCCTCAACGTTTTCTAAAGAAACTACGTTTTGAGCATATAGCTCACAGATTCTCTTTGTAGTACCCATAACATTAGTAGGTCTGACGGCCTTGTCGGTTGAAATAAGCAGAAATTTTTTAACACCGTGCTTTATCGCACAGTCTATTACATTTTTTGTCCCTACTACGTTGTTTATAATTGCCTCCGTTATGTTCTCCTCTACCAGAGGCACATGCTTGTAAGCGGCTGCATGGATTACAATGTCGGGCTTATGTTTTTCAAAACTCTTCTCAAGCAGATCTTTATTGACGACAGACTGCATTACAAGTGCAGGTTTATGTATAGCCAACTCTTCTGCAATAGCATAGAGATTGTATTCACTGTGATCAAGCAAGACAAGCTCTTTTGCGCCAAACGCAGTACACTGCCTAGCTATTTCGCTCCCTATACTTCCTCCCGCACCGGTAATCAGTACCTTTTTATCTTTTATGAACTTTTCAATTGCTCTTTTGTCCAAATCTTTTGGGTGGCGGGCAAGCAGGTCTTCTACGCTTATATCTTTTAGCTGGGCAGAGAACTCTTTATTTTTTAGTATTTCATCAAATGAGGGCAGTATTTTTATGGATTTAAAACATGGACTTAGCTTTTCATATATCTCTTTTACCCTCTCTTTGGATGCGGAAGGCATAGCGATTACAAGCAGGTCAAGCTTGCCATTTTTTGATATAATTTTCTTCAAAACCTCTTTTGAGACTATTTTTATGCTGTCTATTGACCTCTTTTGTAAAATAGGGTCATCATCTACAAAATATTTAACCTTGTACTCGCTGTTTATGAACTCCTCTTCAAGCTTGATTCCGGCTTTTCCGGCACCGTAAATAACCGCCGCTTTTGTCTTTGCCATTGTGTTTTTGTTGATAAAGTAGTAGTAAACATACATAAGAAAGTTTATGCCAAAAAGATACAGAAACAGCTCGCTTGCCAGCAGTGAGAAGTGTACTTTTCCGTAAAAAAAAGGAAAATAAACCACAAAAGCGGCCATATAGACCATACTTTTTAGTAAAAATGTTCTCTGAGTCGCTTTTGACCAGCTTAGACTATAGTCCTTGAAAATAAGCAAAGACGCAAATATTCTAACAATTATCACACCCGCTATGACTTGCCAAGAAACAGGAGTGTGAAATATAAAAAAAGTCCACCAAAACGTCAATGTGGTAAGAATAATGATTACCAAAAAATTCAATATTCTCTTGTCTATGTTAAACACTATTCAAACCTTTTTCTGCCGTCTATATACTTTACGGCGCTATATAAAATCATTCCCATAAGAAGAAATGCCGCAAAAACATTATCTACAAGATAAACAATCCAGAATAATACAATATTTAAGCCTGTTGAAGCAATAACAACACAACTATGGCTCAATCCACTCTGCGTAAGTCTTTGGTATGCATGCTTTTTATGTGCTTGAGATAGTTTTTCGCCCTTAATCTTTCGTCTTATGAGAGTAAGTGTGGCATCAAACCAAAACACTCCAAAAAGTATAATCCATATCCAAAGATTTTGGCTTTCTTCGTTTGCATAATACACCGTAAAAATTGCGACCGTATATCCAAGAAGAGTGCTTCCTACATCCCCCATAAATATCTTTGCCCTATGCCAGTTCCAAAACAAAAATCCAAGCACGGAAACAGCCAAAACTATAAAGTGCTCTCCGCCAAAGAGCACCAAGCCGGCAATAGCCAAAAATAGAGCTTCACTACTCGCGTAGCCGTCGATACCGTCTAAGAAGTTATATAGATTTATAAACCAGACTATCATAAAAAATGCAAAAACATTGGTCACTATTTGATTTTCTACCGTAAAAAACCCAAAATCTATCGCCTCCAAACCGCCAAGAGCCACTAAGCCGCCAAGAGCAACAAAAGCCTGCACAAGAAGTCTTACCTTTGGGCTTAGTTCAAACAGATCGTCTGCATAGCTAACAGCAGATATAATTACCCCTATCATAAGAGCGTAAAAAAGATTTGGCTCTATCATCTCATACATATAGAGATAAACAAGCCCTACAAACCAAGTGAGCGCTATGGCAATTCCGCCGCCGTGAGGTGTTGGCACATCGTGAGAACTTCTCTCGTTTACCTCCGCCACAAGCGATTTTTTGATGGCATAGTTTTTTATAATGTATGTAAGAGCAAAGGAAGCTATTAGTAGTAATATATAAATCACTGAATAATCTCATCAAAAAGCTCTTTTACTTTTTGCATCTCATTGTTTGTAAGAGTTGATAATTTTTCTATAAATCTATCATTGTCAATTGAGCGTATCTGTGTAATAACTATATCTGAGTCTTCTTTAAGTTTATCCCTCTTATCTACCCTCATCCTCAAAGGTTCTGCTTCATAAACCAAATGGGTGCTTAGTGGGATGACAATAGTCGTGGGATAATCGCCATGATTTAACTCATCGTTTTGATACACAACTACAGGTCTTACCTTCCCCATCTCATTTTTCTTTTTGATAGGATTGAGATTGACAAGCCAAATATCTCCCCTAGATACCATCATCTGTAGTACCTTCAAAATCTTTGAACTCTTTTTTATCTATATCTTTTGTTTTTTCTATGGCGCTTAATATTCTTGATTTTTTCTCTTTTTCTATACTTTGTGCATAAAAGCTTATAGCTTCTCTTATCACATCACTTTTTTTCTTGTGAAGTATTTTTGATATTCTGTTTAAGGTATTTTCAAGATTATCATCTAGTCGTACTGTTGCTACCATGATTTATCCTTTTGTATTTTGTAATACAGTATTATATCATACATTTGTCAAGCTAGATTCTTCACTTCGTTCAGAATGACGGATATAATGTCCCCACAAAAACAAACCACTTAATACAACATTCTTATTGCATAA
>NZ_JACUTS010000130.1 GCF_014859695.1 Sulfurimonas sp.
TTGTACGTCAAAACCCGGGAAACAGAGAGCTAAAAATTACCATAATCTCAAAACTCCAAAATGTCGTAATCGACTCTGCTATAAGGGTGGATAACAAACTTATAGCTGCACTTGAAGGCAATGAGTTTGTAGACATTTTGAGTTAAAGTCTTGTATAATAGGCAAAATAATATGTAAAATAAAGGGAGTAATTATGGTTGCTTACAATGCTAACGAACTCTTTAGTGCGACGGAAGTTGCAAAAAACTTTGCGACAATCACATCTAAGTTGTATAAAAGAGAGTTGGAAAAAATCGGAATTTTAAAAAACAATAAGCTAGATTTTATACTATTAAAAAGTGAAGATTTTGAAAAAATCATCGAAAAAGAGGTTCAAAAAGCACTCTTTGAAGAAGATAGAAAATTTGTAGCCGCACAAGTAGAAAAGATAAAAAGTGGCACAGCTAAATTTTACTCTACCGATGAAGCAGAGGCTAAGCTTGGTACGGTGATAAAAGCGTATGAACATTAGATTTGAAGAGAGTTTCATTAACTCTTTGGCTCTAAAGCTAGAATATATAGCAAAAGACAACCCTCGCGCAGCTAGAAAATTTAAAAACGAATTGTTTGCATCGTGCAAAGATATTTCAGATATGCCATATAAGTATAGAAAATCAATTTATCATGATGATGAAAAGATTAGAGACTTAGTATTTAAAGGCTATACCGTTGTTTATATGATTGAAGATGAAACAATCTCTATTTTTACACTTATTCATCATGAAAAATATAGTTATACACAAGTAGAAAAAATCTAAAATAAGGTTGGCATGTGGGACTCAAACCAAAGATAATCAAACCTAGCGATTTTATAAATCCGCTTTTATCGAAAAAAAGCGTAGAGCAAGAGAAGTTTGAGAAGTTTCAAAACAGCCTAAATGAACTTTTAAAAGTAAATAAAATAGAGAGTGAAGAGCATCAGAAAAATGCTGTTAGAGATTTTTTGGTTCACTCTTTTGGTTATGAGATAAACACAAAAGCCAGAATCGATTGGGCAATTTTTAAAAATGCCAAAGTTGAAGTGCTCATAGAAGCCAAACGACTTGATAATCTAACTGAAATGCTCACTAAAGATGAGTTAAATCGCAAGGCATTTCATGAAGCAATCCTCTATTTTATGCAAGAGCGAGCTGATGGAAATATCAATCTAAAGCATATTATTATCTTAACTGCTTTTAGTTGGTTTATTTTTGATGCTAAAGATTTTGACAGACTTTTTTGGCAAAACAAACAGATAAACAAGATTTATACAAACTATAAAAACCCATCTTTATTGGGTGATAAAACAAAAGATTTTTATGAAAATATAGCAAAAGAGCTGCAAAAGCTACAAGCAAATTTGATTGATGATCTAGAGATAGAGTGTGCTTATTTCAACCTGCAAGAGCCACAAAAAAGAAAAGATTTATTAGCTATTTATAAGCTTTTAAGTCCCGATGCACTTTTAAAAGAGTTCAACCCAAACGATGCAAACAGCCTTAACCGTGAGTTTTATAATGAGCTTTTATATATTTTAGGACTCGAAGAGACGAAGCAGGGCTCTAAAAAAATAATATCAAAAGCGACCAATTCACAGTCGGGTTCTTTATATGAAAATATCTCAAACAAACTAGTACAATATGGAAAATTTAACGATTTTGAAACCATTATCAAGCTTATTATTATCTGGATAAACCGCATCCTTTTTCTTAAACTTCTTGAGTCTCAAATCGTCTCTTGGAACAAAAACAAAGAGTTTAAATTTTTGAACTCTTCTAAAATAGATGATTATGATAAACTTGAAATGCTTTTTTTTGAGATACTTGCAAAGCGACCACAAAACAGAATACACAGAGAATTTGACTACGTTCCCTACTTAAACAGTTCCCTTTTTGAAATACATGCCAATGAAGACAAATACTTGAAAATTTCTAATTTAGAAGGTGATGCAAAGATAAACTACTACTCAAAAACCGTCTTAAAAGATGAAAAAAAATCAAAAAAAAGCGGACAAACTTCAACTCTCGCTTATCTCTTTGAGTTTTTAGATGCGTATGATTTTGGAAGTACAAGCGATGAAATTGCCAATGAGTCAAAATCGCTTATAAACGCTTCTGTTTTGGGGCTAATCTTTGAGAAGATAAACGGCTATAAAGACGGAAGTTTTTACACGCCTAGTTTTATCACGATGTACATGGCAAGGGAGTCTTTACGAAAAAGCATATTAGAGAAGTTTAACACCGCATTTTCGATTGAAGCCAAAAATTTTGAAGAGCTTAGAAACTACTGTGACAAGCACAGCTACAAAAGTGAATTTATTGAAAAAGCAAACAAGATTATCGACTCTTTAACTATTTGTGACCCAGCGGTAGGGAGTGGGCACTTTTTAGTTTCTGCTTTAAATGAGATTATTTACATCAAATATCAGTTAGGACTTTTTAATCTGCGAGGCTTAAAAATAGAGCTTATAAATGATGAACTGCTTGTAAAACTAGAAGATGAGTGGTTTGAATACACAAAGCCAAAAGATTTCCAGAGTCCAAACCACACGGTGCAAAAGATGCTTTTTCTTGAGAAGCAGCGCATCATAGAAAACCAGCTCTTCGGCGTTGATATAAACCCTAACAGCTCACAAATCACAAAGCTCCGCCTTTGGATAGAGCTTCTAAAAAACAGCTACTATGATGCAAACTATGAGCTTATAACACTCCCAAATATCGACATAAACATCAAAACAGGCAACTCGCTCATAAGCAGGTTTGACCTCAAAGATGAGATAAAGATAAACAACATCAAGCATGAGATAAAAAACTACAAAGAGAGAGTGAGAGAGTATAAAGAGAACTTAGGAACAAAAAAAGATGTTTTAGAGTCCATTGAGAGTCTGAAAAACAAGTTTAGGTTGACACTAAAAGCGGAATCAAAAGCCATTAGAGAGCGTAATATAAAATTAAAAGAGTATGTAGAAACATACAAGCATGAAAATTTACCTGATGAGCTTATTCTTGTTGCCATTAAAAGTAACTATAATTTAAAACCAACACTTTTTGATGAAAAACCTGATAGTAAAAAGCAAAAGATAGTATTTGAAGACCTTACAAAACTACAAAAAAAGATAGACGAAATAGAAAAAGGCAAGATTTACGAAGATGCCTTTGAGTGGCGGTTTGAGTTTCCTGAAGTGCTGGATGAAGAGGGCAATTTTGTAGGGTTTGATATAGTGATTGGCAATCCTCCGTATGGTGCAGAGTTGTCAAATGAAGATAAAGATTTATTTAAGACAATTTATCAAAATGTCCATATGAGAACACCTGACACATTTAACTATTTTATTTCAAAATCAATGAGCGTTATAAAAGATTTTGGAAGATTGTCTTTTATTGTTCCAAATAACCTTCTGTTTCAAAATGAATTTGAAAAAACAAGAGAGTTGTATAATGTCCCCACAAAAACAAACCACTTAATACAACATTCTTATTGCATAAG
>NZ_JACUTS010000131.1 GCF_014859695.1 Sulfurimonas sp.
CTAAAACAGAAATTTCAGACCAAAATAAACAGAATCGTTATACTCTACGTCTCTTACCTCATAGTTTGTATCCATATGTCTATATCCTAATGTTATAAAACCATTCTGTATTGCTTCTGCTTCTAAAGTAAAACGGTACTCCAAAAAGCTATCTGCTTCATCAAAAGAGAGTACCTCAGGAGCAGTATATATGCTGGCACCGATGTAAAACGGTACGCTTGAACTAACAGGAAGTTTATAAACAGCCTCTATACCTAAAGGAATTGAAACAAACTCATCCGTGTGGTTCAGTTTGACACCTAATCCTAATCTAAAATCACTATTTACATTTTTTTGCATCAAAAAATTTATCTCTTGATAATCATCTATGTTGCGCACATCACTATGCCTCTCATCTGCATTTAAATATTTCGCACCCAAAAAGATAGTAGCGGGTTCAATACTGTCATTAAACTGCCCCATATCAAGCTTTGCCGAGAGCTCCAAATCTGAGTTATTTATATTTACTTCCGCACTATGCATTGCAAAGACAGATACTGTGCTTAATGCAATTAAAGATATCTTTTTAAACATTTAATTTCCTTTTATTTTTTGAATCGTCTTTGTAGTGCTCTTCCCATCTACAAAGTCAACTAGCTTCAACTCTAGAGCAAATTCTGTTCCTACCACGCTTTTACCTTCGTAATCGCCGCCCTTTACGAGCGTATCCGGTTTTATCATTTTTATAAGCTCATAGGGAGTATCTTCTTCAAACGGCACGACAAAATCTACCGCTTCAAGAGCAGCTAAAAGATAAGCTCTGTCTTCTGCGATATTAATAGGGCGTAATGGACCTTTTAGGCGAGAGACGGATGCATCTGAATTCAGCCCGACAATCAATGCATCTCCAAAACTCTTTGCAATCTGGAGATACTTGACATGTCCGACATGCAAAATATCAAAGCAGCCGTTTGTAAAGACGACTTTTTTACCGTTTGCACGGTAACGCTCCACAACCGCATTTATCTCATCAAAGCTTTTTATGTGCGCTTCTGAGGTGCTTTTATGCAACGTTGCTTCATACTCTTCTATCTCATCAAGAGTAACCGTTGCCGAGCCAATTTTTCCAACTACTACACCCGCTGCAAGGTTCGCAAACTTTGCAGAATCCTCTATGCTTTTATTCGCACTAAGCGCAAAAGCGATTGAGGCTATGACCGTATCTCCTGCACCCGTTACATCAAAAACCTCTTTTGCAACGGTTGGAAATATCTTCATCTCATCGTCAAATACGGCAATCCCATCCTCTGAGAGCGTAATAAGAGAGATTGCCAAATCAGCCTCTTTTTTCATCTTTAAAAGCGCTTCTTTTAGACTTGCCTTGTCTTTTATTTCAACTTTTGTGGCGAGCATAGCCTCTTTTTTATTTGGTGTTAAAAGATATGCGCCGCTATATTTGCCGTAGTCGCTCCCTTTTGGATCAACCAAAACTTTAATACCCTCTTTGTTGCAGAGTTTTATAACTCCTTGACACAGCTCATTAGTTAAAACGCCTTTTCCGTAGTCGGACAAAATGACGGCATCATACTCTGAAACAGTGCCTGCAAGCGAGTTTAAAATCTTCTCTACTGAAGCGTTTTCTATCTCCTCTTTGCTCTCTTTGTCATATCGAAGTATCTGCTGAGAAGCCGCGATTACACGGCTTTTTTTGGATGTTTTTCTTCCGTTTTGTATAATTATTCCCCTAACGTCTACATCTATATTTTTCAACAAGTTTATAAGCTCGACTCCGTTACCATCGCTTCCTATAACTCCACTTACACTTACATTTGCCCCAAGAACCACAAGGTTGTTTATAACATTTCCAGCGCCGCCAAGAACGGTCGTCTCTTTTGAAATATCTACTATCTGCACAGGAGCTTCTGGAGAGATTCTCTCACAACTTCCCCATAGGTAGTGATCTATCATCAAATCGCCGATAACCAATATTTTAGGAGTGAAATTTTTCAGGTTTTTCATTATTTGACTTCTTCTTCATAAACTCTTTTAATTTCACTTATATATGCCTTGATTCCATCTTCCATCTCAAATTTCGGCTCATACCCCAGAGCTTCTTTCGTTGAGGCAATGTCCGCTTCCGTATGAAACTGGTAGCTGCCGATAAACGGGTTTAGAATATATTCACATGAGAGGGTTGTTCCCAGTTCACGCTGCAAAATATCGACCATATCCTGAAAGCTTCTTGCCTTGCCTGTTCCTACATTATAGATTCCGCTCTCTTTAGCATTCATAGCTTTTACATTTGCCTGAATAATGTCTTCTATATATATAAAATCTCTTAAAATCTTATCGCTATCTTCAAAAAGACGCGGTTTTCTGCCAGCTAGTATCTGATGACCAAACTGTAAAACCATAGAAGCAGTACTGTTTTTAAAATACTCCCTCGGACCGTAAACATTAAAATATCTAAGCCCGACTATAGAGATTGCACTTTTTTGCATATACTCTTTACTTAAGTTGTCCATGGCTAATTTTGAAAATCCGTAAACATTTTGCGGTGCTTCACGCCCTACCCTCTGTGGTGAGGCAGCATTGCCGTAAGTTGCTGCCGAAGATGCATAAATCATATTTGCACCATGTTTTATGGCAAGCTCTAAAAGATCTTTGTAAGCATTTACATTTGTTTTTATCATTAAATCTTGCTCAAGTGCTGTAGTATCAGAGATAGCAGCCTCATGAAAAACAAAATCAAATTTATAGTTTAATTCTAGGCTAAGCAAGAGATCTTTGTCGTTAATATCCCCGCTTATTATCTCGCCTCTAAACCCTATTAAGTTTTTAAAGTGTCCAAAGCTCTTCAAATTTCCGTTTGAGAGCTTTTCGCCGCTTCTAAAGCTGTCTACGACGACAACTTTTGCATCCGGATGATTGTTTTGAAAATAAAACGCCAAATTTGAACCTATAAAACCTGCGCCACCGGTTATTAAAATCGTTTTATCGTTTAAATCATCATTTATGTATCTCATCTAATGCACCAAAACCTCGTAAATTTAACAAAATGATAACAGATAAATCATTAACAAGCATTTAAGATAAATGTCATTATAATTTGTCTGAAATTAAAAAAAGGGTATAAAAAATGAAAAAAATCATTTTATCAATCGTTGCTTTAGGTGCAACTACTGCTTTAATGGCTGCTGTAAATGCTGCTGCGTGTACAGGTTGTCACGGTGCTGATTGGAGCAAAGCTGCTCTAGGTAAATCTAAGAATGTTGCAGAGATGAGCAAAGCTGATATTGCTGTTGCGCTTAAAGGTTATAAAGACGGTTCTTACGGTGCAGCAATGAAAGGTCTTATGAAAGGTCAAGTTGATAAGTATTCAAACGAAGAGTTAGACGCTTTCGCACAAACTATCGGTAAATAATTTACCTGAATTGCCCATTGCGGCAATTCTCCACATATATCTTTAACTCC
>NZ_JACUTS010000132.1 GCF_014859695.1 Sulfurimonas sp.
TTATTTATTTAATAAAAACTTTTAATAAATCCGTATTTAAGCCCATCGCTGTGCTCTCAAATCCCTTCACGCTTTTTATATAGTGCTTGCAAAATCCCTCAACCATGCAGGCTCCTGCTTTGCCACGCCACTCCCCGCTTTGCAGATATCTCTCGACATCATTCAAATCAAAATCATCAAAAAAATACTCCGTTGTGGAGATGTCAATAATCTTCATCCTGCGCGATTGATATATCATACATGTAATGATGCTTGTAACACTCCCGCTTTGCGTAAGGAGTATATTTCGCGCATCATCAACACATTTTGCTTTTCTGAGTATCTGTCCGCAAGAAGCAACTACGGTATCGGCAACTAAAAGTGGGTACTCATCATCATACCCAAAAGCTCTTACATTTGCTTCAAATTTTCCTAGTGTTGCCCGGTATACAAAGTTTTTAGGAGAGGTTGCTATTATGCTCTCTTCATCAAAATCTACACTCTCTTGAATGAAGGCGATACCCGCATCTCTAAGGAGTTGAGCGCGGGTTTGTGAAGCAGAGGCAAGTCTTAGCATTAGATGCTGCTTGAGAGATATGTCCCTAAAAATATAGCACTAACGCCAAGAATAATATTTAGAGGAACCATAAATTTTCCGATAAGCTCTATCTGGTTTTTTGCGCCGACCATATTGCCCTCATTCAACATTTTCTCGCCTCTGTTTCTTCTTAAAATCATGACGATAAGGTTGATAAACATAACACTCCAGATACCCTCTTTGGCATGTGAAAGTGGTGCGAAATCACTCTGGTTCAGACCGTATCCCTTTATCATAAAAACTGCCGTTACCATAAGAGTTACGACAAAAGGAAGGACTATATAGAAGAGTCTCTTAAGTGCGTGAGCAATTCTCTCCAACCTCTTTTGCGGAGACTCTATCTCTAAAAAGGAGTGGTGTGCCGCGTAACGCATAGCAATCATGCCGCCGACCCAAACAACCGCGCTTATCACATGTAAAAAGACAATAATCGTTTTATGCTCTAAAAAGATATCTTGCATTATCCTAAAACCTCAGTTATATAAGCCTTTGCCTTCTCTTTAGCCTCGGCAATTTTAGAGATATCTTTTCCGCCTGCCTGTGCGAAATCGGGACGACCGCCTCCGCCTCCGCCAAGAATCGGAGCTATGTTTTTAATCCACTCGCCCGCTTTTGCATCCGCACCCTTAACACCTGCAGCTATCAAGACTTTATCGCCCTTTACCTGAAAGAGCATTGCGCATAGTTTTTCGTTTTGGTTTTTAAGTTCGTCTATCTTCTCTTTGATATCGCCGCTTAAAAGTTCATCAACCACAACCGCCACGCCGTTTATCTCATCGGTTTTTATCTCTACATGTATGCTGTTTTGCGCCTCATGAAGTTCTGATTTTAGCTCGGATATAGTCGACTTTAGTCTTGAGACTCCAGCCATTACGTCAAGATTTTTAACCTCGGCTTGCATCTCTTTGATAAGCACTCTCTGCTGCGCAAAATGATTATACGCAGCATGTCCGCAGACCGCCTCAATACGTCTAACTCCAGCACTCACGCCGCTCTCTTTTGTGATGATAAACGAGCCGATAACCGCAGTGTTGTCAACATGCACGCCTCCACAGAACTCAACGCTTGCAGTGCCAAAACTTACAACCCTTACCTCGTCGCCGTACTTCTCGCCAAACTGCGCTTTTGCACCTGACTTTTTGGCATCTTCAATACTCATAACCTCGGTTTTACCGCCGATGCCGCGCATAATCTGCTCATTTACTCTTGTCTCAATCTCTACAAGTTCAGCATGGCTAAGCGCTTTTGGATGAGAGAAGTCAAATCGAAGCCTGTCAGCTTCAACAAGTGAACCTGCTTGAGAAATATGCTCTCCCAAAACATCAAAAAGCACAGCATGCAGAAGATGCGTTGCAGAGTGGTGCTTTGTTATTTCTCCTCTGGAGATATCCACAACCGCTTCAACCTCATCGCCGACTTTTAACTCTTTTTCCACCGTTATCCCAGAGAGATTAAGACCAAAAAACTTCTTTGTATCTTCTACCTTTGCATAGCCCTCAAGCTCGCCCATATCTCCGCACTGCCCGCCTGATTCTGCATAAAACGGAGTATCGTCTAAAAGTACCCATCCGCTTGAGCCTGCCAAGAGAGTATCAACATGACGGTAATGCTCATCCAAAAGTGCTAAAACTTTGCTTCTGTTTTTTGTACTCTCGTAGCCCACAAAATTGTTCTCGCCGAACTTCTCTAAAAGCTCTTTAAAGTCTCCGTGAACCGCTTCGTCTCCGCTGCCTTTCCAAGCAGCTTTTGCGCGTGTGCGCTGCTGGCTCATCAGCTCCTCAAATGTAGCCGTGTCAAGTTTAAGATTTTTCTCTCTTAACATATCCTCGGTCAAGTCAAGCGGAAAACCAAAAGTATCGTAGAGCTTAAATGCAACCTCGCCGCTAAAAATCTCTTTTGTATTTTTAAGCTCTTCGTTAAAAAGCTCAATTCCCGATGCGATAGTTTTGAAAAATCTCGCCTCTTCAAGCTCTATCTGCTCTTTTACAATCTCTGCTTTTTGCGCCAAATAGTCATACTCTTTGCCCATAATCGAGACAACACTGTCTACCAGTTTGTACATAAAAGGCTCGCTGAAACCTAGCAGGTAACCATGTCTCACACCGCGGCGCAATATTCTGCGAAGCACATAACCGCGACCCTCATTCGAGAAGTTTACGCCCTGAGAAAGAAGAAAAAGTGCAGTTCTTATGTGATCGGCTATTACTCTGTATGATGCACCATCTGCATATACATACTCTTTTGCAATCAACTCTTCAATCTTTGCGATTATCGGCACAAACAAAGACGATGAGTAGTTGCTTGTAACGCCTTCGCTGATTGCGACAACACGCTCCAATCCCATACCGGTATCTATTGAAGGTTTTGGAAGAGGCGTTAGAGTGCCGTCGCTGCTTCTCTCATACTGCATAAAAACAAGGTTCCAAATCTCTAAAAATCTGTCTCCCTCGCCTCCCATGTAATCCTCAGAACCGCTGAAATTCTCTTCGCCCTGGTCAAAAAAGATTTCGCTGCTTGGTCCACATGGTCCCGTATCACCCATCTGCCAGAAGTTATCTTTGTCACCAAGACGCATGATTCTCTCTTTGCTTACATGGCGCATCCAAAGCTCTTCTGCCTCATCATCACTCTCATACACGGTAACCCAAAGCTTCTCTTTTTCAAACTTAAGAACCTCCGTTATAAACTCCCATGCATAGTCGATTGCCTCTTTTTTGAAGTAATCTCCAAAGCTAAAGTTGCCAAGCATTTCAAAAAATGTGTGGTGTCTTGCCGTATAACCGACATTTTCGAGGTCGTTATGTTTTCCGCCGGCACGGATACATGTTTGGCATGAAACTGCACGCGGATTTTGCGGAGCAGGCACTTCGCC
>NZ_JACUTS010000035.1 GCF_014859695.1 Sulfurimonas sp.
GGGGTTGTAGGGACATTTGTCCCTGCCACTAAAACGGACGAGTTCGTTTTAGTGCATAACATCAGTAAATAATTCTACCTCCTCAGAGGTAAGCTTCAGTGCCTAAGCGGCTAGCGTAGCAAATTTGGGCTTAGCTCAAATTGCGTTCAAAAATAGAGTCTAATAGTAAAAACGGCTCCCTCTTGGGAGTTTTTTACACTTAGTTTTCCTCCCATTTTATCCTCAATAATCGTTTTTGCCAGATAGAGCCCGATGCCCGTTCCCTTGTCTTTTTTTGTGCTAAAGTAGGGGTCAAATATCTTCTCTTTTAGTGCATCTTCTATACCCAGAGCATTATCGCAAACTTCGATAGTAATGCTGCCGTTTTCTTCTCTTATATTGATGCTGATTTTACCATCTTGCACAGCTCTCTCTTTTATAGCGTCTTTGGCGTTGACGATGAGGTTGAGCAGGACTTGAGAAAACTCATTTTTATTTGCAAAGAGAGCAGTTTTTTGCGAGGAGTTGATGGATAGTTTGATGTTTAAGTGTCTTATGGGTTCACCGATGATGTTTAAAACACTTTGCAAGGCATCTTCTATGAAAAACTCGGTTTTATTTGCATCATTTTTATAAAAATCTCTAAAGTTATCAACGGTGTTTGACATAAACTCTATTTGAGAAAGTGCGCTTTGCATGGAGTCGGTAAACATCTTATCACTCATTTTTTCTTTTGCTTTAAACGCTTTAAGGTTTTGAAGTATAAGAGAGACTCTTGTGAGCGGCTGCCTCCATTGATGGGCGATGTTCGCAACCATCTCGCCAAGTTCGGCAAGTTTGCTTTGGCTTTGAAGCAGAGTGTCGAGCCTTTGCGCTTGAAGTGCTACAAGATCAAATATGTTTTTAAGCGCTCTTGTAAAGATAACGGTAAAGAGAAGCGCCATAATGACGGCAAAAAGAAGGATAACGCCTATCATTTTATTGTTATAGCTTTTTGTTTTTTGTAGCGTTGCCTCATTTTCAACGAGGAGCATATCTACTTTATGCTCCCCTACAAAAAGCGGCTGTAAAAGATGTTTTTTCTCCCTTGCCTCATCTTTTATGTCGGCTTTTGTCCACGCAAGCTCCTGTTTGTGGTGCTTGATAAAGTAGCCCTCTTCATTTACTAAAGAGATATCATAAAGTGTCGAGCTTATAAGGTTTTGTAAAAATGCGTCCATAAAAACATTGATGATTAAGATTCCCATAAATTTTTCATTGCGGTAGATAGGCGTGGCAAATCGAATTACAGATCTATGCGGAATCTCCACCTTTTCATGTTCTACATTAAGGTCGATATTTGAGATAAAAACCTCATTTTGCCCCATTTTTAAGACCTCTTGAAAATAGTCTCTCTGTGCCTTGTCTTGCAGATTTGGCGTTTTTTTGATTTTTTTCGACTCTCTGTCTCTCTCAAACCTCAAAAGCTCCAAACCATTTTTATCTATATAACGCATCTGCATATAATCTTTATTTGCATCCATCAGCGTTATAAAAAGCAGATTTACAAAGTAGTTTTCTTTGGAGTTGAGAGCAAAATCTAAAAACTGTTCATTTTGTGAAACGGCTAGCAGCGCATCTTTTTTCATCTTTATATGCGCATCAAATTTCTCTTTTTTCTCACCGCTTTGAAGCTTTGTCTCTTTTAAAAACTGCTGTGCTTGCTGCTCTTTTGAAAAATAGAGATGCACAACGGCGATAGAGAGGATTAGGATTAGGGTAAAGATGATATATGAGAAAAAAAGCTTGATGCCGAATTTTAATTTATTCATAGCTGCTTATCTTGTACCCTGCATTTCTTACATTGAGTATAAAGTTCTCTTGCAGTTTAGCGCGCAGTTTTTTTATCTGCGTTCTTAGCGTGTTGTCCTGCACCTCTTTGTTGTCCCAAACGTAATCTTTTAAAATATCGGTGGTTATGATTTGGTTTATGTTTTTACTCAAAATGTAGAGAAGTTTCTTTTCATGCACACTTAAATCAACTGCTTCATCTTTGTAAAAAAGCCTCATAGTGCTAAGATCAAAACGATAATTTTCACTGATTTTCATACTGTTTTTCGCCGCATCTTTATGCAAAGTTTGGTTAATTCTAAGCTCCAACTCTTCAAGCAAAAAAGGCTTTCTTACATAGTCGCTGCACCCTAAATCATACCCCTTTTTGACATGTTCTATATCGCTTTGGGCAGTTATGTAGATTGCGGGAGTCATTATGTTTTCTTTGCGAATCTCTCTAAGCGTCTCAAAACCGTTTTTTTTAGGCGTGTTAATGTCGAGCAAAAATATGTCGTAGTTTTGCAAGAGAGCGTTGTCTAAAAGCGCTTCGCCATCATGAAAATAGTCAACCTGATGGTCGTTTAACTCAAAATAGTTTTGTATCTCTTTGCAGATAAATTCGTCGTCTTCTAAAAGGAGTATTTTCATCTTAACCTAATCTCTCAGCACTTTAGCGGCACTTTTGTCTATTATCATTATAATGTAATCTCAAATGCAGGAGTAATTTATGAAAATTATAACACTTATTTTATTTTTATCTTTTTTTGTTCTCTTTAGGGAGTCGGCAGCAGCTTCAAACAGCTTGGCTAAAGAGACATCGCCCTATCTTTTACAGCATAAAGATAATCCGGTTGATTGGTACCCTTGGGGTGAAGAGGCATTTCTTAAGGCTAAAAAAGAGAACAAACTTATCTTCCTCTCCATTGGGTACTCTACATGTCACTGGTGTCATGTGATGGCGCATGAGAGTTTTGAAAACGAGCATCTCGCAAAACTGCTCAACAAATATTTTGTAAGCATAAAAATTGACAGAGAGGAGCTTCCGCATATAGACAGTTTTTATCAAAAGGTTTATAGAACTATGAACTCAAAAGGCGGCGGCTGGCCTTTGACAATTATGATGAGTGCTGATAAAAAGCCCTTTTTTAGCGGAACTTATGTTCCTTTGTCTGAGGGTTACGGTTCTCGTGGTTTAGTGGATATTATAAACAGCGTTGCAACAATCTCTCATCAAAGGTTAGCTCAAATTGGCGAAAAAGTGCTTTTGTCAGTTGAGCAGAGTCAAAAGTTTTCAAATCAGAAAGTCCAGCTTATGTCAGGTCTTGCAAACAAAACAATCAGCGACTTTAAGTCATATTACGACTTTAATAACAGCGGTTTTTCAAATCGACCGAAATTTCCCGAGGCTTCAAAAATCACACTGCTTTTAAAACTTTACGAGATAACAAAAAACAAAGAGAGCCTTGATATGGCCCTTATGTCACTGGATGCTATGGCAAAAGGCGGGATTTACGATCAGATAGAGGGCGGTTTTTATAGATATACGGTCGATGAGAAGTGGCAGATTCCCCATTTTGAGAAGATGCTCTACACAAACGGAGAACTTCTTGAAGCCTACTCTTTGGCATACAAACATACCAAAAACCCTCTTTATAAAAAAATCATAGACGAGACAATCGCGCAAATGGACAGAAGATTTCAAATCGGCGGCGTCTACATGAGTGCGAGCAATGCCGATAGTAAAAACCGTGAGGGAAAAAACGAGGAGGGATATTACTTTGTCTATGAGCATGATGAGGCATTTGAGTATCTCAAAAAAAGAGGTTTAAAAGAGTCGGTAATAAACGCTGCACTAGGGTATCTTGGAATTTCCGAAGATGGAAACTTTGAGGGGCACTTGAGCAATCCGCATATCACGGCAGATGTCGCACCAAAAGCTCTTCAAAGGGTAAAAGAGCTGCTTTTGGAGATGCGAAAAACAAGAGAGTATCCGTTTATTGACAATAAAATAAATACGGCATGGAATGCTCTATATATCAAAGGGAAGTTTAAAGCGGGTGCAGTTGATAAAAAGTACATATTAGAAGCAAAAAAATCTCTTGACGCTCTGCTTGAGAAGATGTATGTCAAGGGCGAGCTTTATCATCAAAGTATTCCAAATGTAAAACCTACGCAAAAAGCTCTGCTTGAGGATTATGCTTTTTTAACAAGCGCTCTTTTTGAGGCATATCAAGCGACCTTAGAGCAAAAATATTTCAATCTATATAAACAACTTGTTGCAAAAAGTATAACGCTCTTCTATAAAAATGGTAGATGGCTAGAGTCAAACGACGGCTTTGAAACATACGCGGATATTAGCGAAAGAGCCTACGCAAGTGCATTGGCACAGCAAAGTATCAACCTTTTAAACTATGCCACCGTTTTGGCTGATATGAAAAAGTTTGCGATGGCAAAAGATATGATAGAAAGTTTTAGCAGTGCAATAAACGCAAATCCCTCAAGCTACCCGACCGCCACGCTAGCATCTCTTATGTTTGAGCATGATAGTGTTTTTATAAAGTCAACAAAAAGTAATTTGGAGAGTTTTGATACAAACGAAATAAAGCACCCCTTTGTTTACAAGTATGTTTATGACGCAAACGAGTATCTGGCATGCAAGATAAACAGCTGTTTTAGTTACGACGCAGAGTTTGAAAAAGTGAAAAAAGATATTGAATCTCTCCTAAAGAGGTAAAAGCACTTTGTAGGCACTTTAGAGAGGTATTATTTCTTAACTACAATAGTTTTTAAGGAATAAATATGTTAGATTTGGCTTTCAAAAACAAACATCTTATTATTGTTTTGTCACTACTCATCGCTGTAATTAGCGCCATCGTCATTGGACGCTTACCCGTCGATATTCTACCCAATTACAATACGCCTGCCGTTCAGGTACTAACACTTTATCCCGGTATGCCTGCAGAGGTGATGGAAAAAGACATCACAAGCCGTATTGAACGCTGGACTGGGCAGTCAAACGGGATTGTCAAGCAAGAGAGCAAAAGTATGATCGGAGTGAGTATCGTCAAGAACTTTTTTAGCGAAGAGACCGATCCCAATGCGGCACTTTCTCAAGTCACCTCATTGGCGATGTCGGATTTGTATTATCTGCCGCCGGGGACCGTTCCTCCGATGGTGATGCCGTACGATCCCACCGCATCGACCCCTTTGGCACTGCTGGCGGTGAGCAGTGAGAGCATGAGCGAGAAAGAGCTTTATGATGTTGCCTATTTTCAGCTGCGCAATCTGCTGGGTTCGGTGGAGGGGATTATCGCCCCTGCGGTGTATGGAGGAAAACTTCGCCGTATTTTTTTGTATGTTCATCCCCAAAAATTGCAAGCATACAATCTCTCTCAGAGCGATGTCCTTGCTGCATTGCAAAAAAACAATGTGATGATACCCACGGGTGATGTGAACATCGGAAACATCAATTACAGCGTCAATGCCAACGGGATGCTGCCTGAGGTGGATGATTTTAACAATATTGTCATCAAAATAGGAGCAAACGGCGCCCCGATCTTTTTAAAAGATATCGGTTACGCCAAAGACTCCAGTGCCATTCAGACCAATGTCGTTCATATCAACGGCAAACGGCAGGTCTACATCCCTATTTACAAGCGCACAGGTGCCAACACCATCGCATCCGTAAATGCGGTAAAAGAGAAGCTCTCAGAACTCAAAGAGCGTCTGCCGGCATCCATAAATCTTGACGTCATTCTTGATCAGTCAAGCTATGTGCGCCACTCGATCGACGGACTGATCAAAGAGGGCATTATCGGGCTGATATTGGTCTCGGGGGCTTTGCTGTTGTTTTTGGGAAATATACGCTCGACGTTTATCGTGGGCTTAAGTATTCCTCTCTCGGTGATGTTCGCCTTTATCGGACTCTATTTTACAGGTGACACCATCAACTCTATTACTCTGGGCGGTATCGCCTTGGTTATCGGCTTATTGGTAGATGACAGTATTGTTGTGCTTGAAAATATCGACAAACATCTAAAACTGGGGAAAACATCGGCTCAAGCGGCGTACGATGGCGCCAAAGAGGTCGCCTTGCCGGTGCTGGTAACGACTTTGACCATCATCATCGTCTTCTTTCCGATTCTGTTTTTGACCGGTATCTCCAAATTTCTCTTTGCTCCCTTGGCAATCACTGTTTCGCTGGCGATGATTGGTTCTAGATTCTTTTCAATGACGCTTGTTCCCATTATGGCGGCGGCATTTTTCAAGGGTTACGACAAAGAGCGCAAACCTAAAGGATTTTTAGGCGCGTTTGAAAAAGGGGTAGATGCGCTGACACGCCGCTATGTCCGAACCATGGACGGTGTGCTTAAAATGCGATGGCTGATTTTAGGCATGGTTTTGGCGCTGTTTCTCCTATCTTTATTCGGATTTCAAAAAATCGGACGGGAGTTGTTCCCTCAAATGGATGTAGGCCAGATCTCTATGGATGTGCGCATGGAGAGCGGAACAAGACTTGAGAGTACGGAGCAGACCATTACACGCATCGAAAACTTTCTTGAAAAAGAGATAGGCGATGATGTCAATCTGATTGTCTCAAACATGGGAGTTCTAAACGATTGGCCGGCGGCATACACCACCAATTCCGGAACGCAAGACAGCACCATTGCCGTACAGCTCAAAGAAAACCATACGACCAAAACAGCCGATTATGTCAAAAGTTTACGCATAAAACTTAAAGAGGAGTTTCCGGGAGTCGGGTTCATTTTCAACACGGGCGGAATCGTTACAAGTGCTTTGAACTTCGGACTTCCATCACCTATCGATGTACAGATAAGCGGAAATGACCTGCATAAAGCGCATGAGATCGCGGTGCAGGTGCGCGAAATTGTTCAAAACATACGAGGCACTGAGGATGTTCGTATCCATCAGCGTTATGACCATCCGGAAATTAAAGTCGACATTGACAGAACAAAAGCGGCAATGTTGGGAATAAATGCAGACGAGGTTGTTAAAAATACAGTTTCAGCTCTCAACTCCTCGGTCAATTTTAAGCCATCGTTTTGGATAGATGAAAAAAACGGTAATCACTATTATGTCGGAGTTACTTACCCTGAAATAGAGTTAGATGATCCAAAATCTGTTGAGAACATTACCATGATGGGAACAAACGGAAAAATAACACAGCTTAAAAATATTGCAACGACATCTCTTACATCGGCTCCTATTGAGATTAATCATCTCGATTTGCAACGCGTTACAGATGTGTATGCTAATGTTGAGGGAAGAGACATCGGCTCAGTTGCAACCGAAGTAGAGCAGGAGCTCCAAGAGTTGCGCAAAGAGATTCCTGATGGGTATAAAGTAGAGATAAAAGGGGAGATACAAAGCATGAAGGAGAGCTTTAGTAACCTGGGTTTAGGTTTGGCGCTTGCTGTTTTTCTTGTCTATCTGGTTATTGTTCCGCTGCTGCGCTCATTTACTCTACCGCTAATTATTATCGCAGTTATCCCTTTGGGACTTATCGGTGTTGTTGCAATGCTCTTGGCAACAGATACTTATCTTAATATACAATCTATGATGGGGATCATTATGATGGTGGGAATTACCGTTGCCTATAGCAATCTGCTCGTTGATAAAATGAACAATCTTTACAATGAAGGCAAAAATCTGCACGAAGCAATTAAAGAGGGGGTTGCGAACCGCTTCCGCCCTATTATTATGACGGCAACGGTTGCCATCTTGGCGATGGTGCCTATGGCGCTTGGGTACGAAACGGGCGGAGAAGCCAATGTTCCGCTGGCTCGCGCCATTATCGGCGGCGTTGGGGCGGCAACAGTCTTATCACTGTTCGTTGTCCCTATCTTGTTCTTTATGTTCAATAAAAAAAGCTCAACAATAAAAGGAAAATAATATGCACTCACTTCTATCCATTTTAAGCATTGCTGTTTTACTCTTTAGCGGATGCACAGACGATGCTTCCCAAAAAGAGGCTAAAACAGAAGAAAAAAGCACTCCGAGTGTTCTTGTTGCCAATGCGCAAACACATGACTTTAATGCCTCTGTCTCTATTGCAGGGAGTGCAAAACCGAATCAGCAGGTTCAGATATATGCCATGAGCGACGGGTATCTCAAACAGACAACCGTCGATATCGGAGATTTTGTCCGCGGGGGAGATGTTGTTGCCGTATTGGACAACCCTGAACTGCTTAGCCAAAGAGCAAAACTACAGGCGGAGTTTAACGGTAAAAAAGCACTCTATGAGAGACTTAGAAATGTTTATGAAAAAACGCCGCAGCTTACCAGCGTTTTTGATGTAGAGAATGCCAAGGCCGAGTTTGAAAGCCTTAAAGCAGAGCTGAGCGCCGTAGCGGTACAGATTGCTTATCTGAGTGTAAAAGCCCCTTTTTCGGGAGTGATAACTCAGCGTTTTGTCGACAAAGGGGCTATCATTCAAAATGCACTGAACAACGCAAACAGTGCCGCATTGTTTGAGATTCAAGATATTGATCCGATTCGTTTAAATGTCCATGTTCCCGAGAGCGACGCACCGCTCATACATAAAGGGATGATCGCAAATATTGTTTTTCCTGAATTGCCAAATCAAGATTTCAACGCGAAGGTCTCCCGTACCTCTTTTGGCTTGAATGAGGCTACTAGAACCATGGAGGTGCAAATCGATATTGCCAACAAAGAGTTTACGATACGCCCGGGAATGTACGCCAAAGTCAACATCTCAATCAACGGGCATAAAGATACACTCTCCGTCTTAAACGAAGCACTCGGCAATATAAAGGGAGAGTCTTTTGTTTACGTGGTTGAGAACCAAAAGGTTAGAAAAGTAGTCGTCAAAACAGGAATCCGAGACAACAAGTTTACAGAAATTATCAACGGCGACATAGATGCTGAGGATGCGGTTGTCGTTCAGGGAAAAGAGTTCTGCTCTGATGGCGCATCGGTTGATGCCAAATCTTTGACAAACAAAAAGGAGCGACCGCTATGAAAACCATGAGATATGCTCTTATTAGTGCTCTTTTTAGTGCACTACTTTGTGCTAACGAGACGATGCCTGTTGACTTGCAGAGCGTTTTGCAATTGGGCGGTGCAAACAACCTCACCATCAAAGAGTTCCAATCAAAGCAGGAAGAGGCATTGAGGGATTTGGAAAAAACCAAAGAGTGGTGGCTGCCAAATATTTATGCAGGGGTGAAAACCCAGCAGTTATGGGGAGCCGCAATGAACGGCAACGGCAATTTTTATACCGATGTCGACAGCGACAATCTCTGGGGCGGAGTAGGGGTAAAGATGCGGCTTGACTTTGCCGAGGGCATCTATAAAACCAAGGCGGCACAATTAAGTGCAAAGGCGTACTCTTATGAGAGCGATGCCGAAAAAAACAGGGTACTCCTTTCATGTGTAAATGCTTACTATGATATGGCGTTTGAGCAGTTGAAATACGGCGCATACAAAAATTTGGCAGAGCAATCCGATCTGCTTATGCAGCAGATAGGGCTTCAGGTGGAGGCGGGTCTGCGCTATCAGTCAGAGCTACTGTTGGCTAAAGGTAATCATGCACATCTGAAACTGGAGATGATGAACGCGCAATCCGACTATGGGCGCAAATCGACAGAGTTGGTACGCCTTCTTAATCTTAAAAGCAACATCAAGCTCTCTAGTGTCGAAAACTTTCTGCTTCCTTTGGATTTTCAAGCAGGGCCCGGTGGAGATGATGATAGGGCGGAAACCAAAGCCATAGACACCTCGATTCTCTCATTGCAAGAACAAAAAAAGAGTATTACCAAGGGTCTTTGGATGCCTGAGTTAAGCATCGATACTTATGCCTCCTATTTTGGAGGTTTGAGCGGTGATGTGACACCTGTAGTACCAAACCAAGGCTCAAAACAGCTCTACCCGACACAGGCTTTGAATGTCTCTTTGTTATGGAATATACCGCTGGGAGAGCTTCTTTATCGTTCAAACGAGGAGAGATACAATGCGAAAATCCAAACAGAGCGGGTAAAACTGCAACAAATGAAAGCACAGATCAACGAAGAGGTTACCAATGCTACCCAAGATATAGAGTTGGGAAAAGAGAAAATAATTCTCTCGAAAGAGGCATTAAATATGACAGAAGAGGCATTGAGCCAAAGTATAGAACGCCAGAAACTTGGAACAGCAAAGCCATTTGAAGTGTTTCAGGTACAGCAGTTTTATTTGCAAGCACAGCTTAATCACTTAAGGGCGATCAGTGATTACAACAAAGCTCAGTTTGCTTTAAAAGTAGCAAAAGGCGAGACGCTTTAGCTTCCCTAAAGTATTCCAAATGTAAAACCTGTGCAAAAAGCTTTGCTTGAAGATTACTCTTTTTTGATAAGCACTCTTTTTGAAGCATATCAAGCTGTTTTAGCTACGACGCAGAGTTTGAAAAAGTGAAAAAAGATATTGAGTCTCTTCAATAACCCCTGATTTAATTGAGTTTTAAAATTTTTTTGCTATTATCACACACAAGTATAAATGAGGATTGTGCTATGAAAAATGAGATAGAAAAGTTTGATAAATATCTTAAAAAAATGAGTAAAAATAGGCTCAATGCCTTAGGTGAAGTTGGTTTTATACTTCTTAGTCTTATGAAAAAACAAGCTGACACAAACATGCAACCGCTTATCAACAGGATAACGGCAGAACAAGAGTTTGAATCTATTGAAAAAGCTAATATGTTCTTAAAGACATACTTTGATTTTCACAATAAATTTATCAATTATACTTCTGCTATGTTTATGATAGAAGATGAAGAGAAGTTTGCTATGCGAATAGAAAACCTTGTGACTTATCTTTTAAAAAGTGTGCCGATTCAAGAGCAAAAAAAGTTTATTGTCGACTTTGTAGACATGGTTTATGATGAAGTTTTTGAAGAGTTTGCGTTTAGTATTGCAGAAAATGAAGACCCTGCCCAAAGTATGGCAAAAGCTACAAAAATTTTTGGAAGTGAAGGGTTGGCTTTTCTGTTTTACTCATTAATCGGCATTACTCATGAATTGGAAGAAGATAAAAGCATCACAACTCAAAAACAGATGACAGAACTAGCAACTCCCATATTTGTATTTTTGTTAGCTCTTAATGAGCAAAGAAAAAATCAATTTTTAGAGCAAAGTCCAACAGAAGAGAGTCAATCTGCTAACAACTCTTTTTACAATGTAGGTAGAAATGACCCATGCCCCTGTGGGAGTGGGAGAAAATATAAAAAATGCTGTCTCAATAAAAATGAGCGAAAGTCAGATGCCATAACCGTTACCGAAAAACCCTCAAATGCCCGAGAATCTCTTAGTGAAAAAGAGATAGGAGAGTTTTACAATACTTGGACAAAGTTTTTTGAATTTGGATCGAAAATCTACTCCCAAATGTACGATTTAAAATATAAAAAATCATATATAAAAGATGAGCATGGAAGATTTACCCTAGATGAAGATGTGATTGATTCAAATCTAGCAAGTGATATAAGGGGTTTTATTGCTATTAATTTTCAAAAACTAAGCGATGAATTTCAATCAACAAGAGCATCGAAAAAAGATAAAGAGATTATAGAGCAGATGAGTCTTTCTTATAAGTTTTCAAAGTTTTACATCTCCTCAATTTTTGGAGACGGAAGTGCAGTGCTTTTTGATACACAAAGCGAGATAAGCTATTTTGTACACTCTTTGTACGATCCTCTTGGTATAATGATTGAACCGTATCAGCTTTTTGAAACTACACTTCTGTTTTATAAAGGCAGAATTATAGCAGATGGGATTTACGCACTCTACAATATGCAGATAGGTGACAATATGAAACAAATGCTTCAAAAAAGTTATGAAGAAAGTTCCCAGAACATACAGCTTGTTCTATCAAAAAATGAGGTTAAACATAAAATTTATCAGCTCAAAATCAACATAAAAGGCTCAAAGCCAAATATCTGGAGAAAAGTACAAGTACCGGCAAGTTTTAGCTTTTATGGACTTCATGCAGTTATTCAAACTCTTTTTGATTGGCATAATTCACATCTTTGGGAGTTTATCACACAAAATGGAAGCTATCTAGATGAAGAAGAGGTTTCACAAGGAGTATTTTCAGAAAAAAAAGAGTTTCCGGCACAAAAATTTAGTATAGAACATGTTCTTAAAAATGAAAAAGATAAGATGCTTTATGTGTATGATTTTGGGGATGATTGGGCACATGATATAGTCTTAGAAAAAATTATAACTAGCGATGAAGAGCTATTGCGTCCGAAATTTATCAGCGGAAAAAGGGCTGCACCTTTTGAGGATTGCGGCGGGATATATGCTTATAATGAGATAGTGCAAGCTATTGAAAACCCAACAGATGAGAGCAGAGATATGCTAGAAGAGTATGGCATAGAACCTTTTGATACTGATTATTTTGATTCAAAAAGATTAGCGAAACTTCTTGATGGAAACGGGTAGGTTGTAATTTTTGTGCTTGGTTTTGTTCTTTATCGCTTTGTTTTTAAAAAAAGGGTAAAATCCAATCATTAAAAAGAGAAATGGTTGGAAATGAAAAGATTGACAAAAGAAGAAGCGCTTCATCTCATACGAAATGCAGACTTAAAAGAGCTTGGACGGATGGCGACGGCTCGCAAAAAAGAGCTCCATCCCGACAATATTACCACTTTTGTGGTGGATAGAAACATCAACTACACCAACATCTGCTGGGTGGACTGCAAGTTTTGCGCATTTTACAGACATGAAAAAGACGTTGATGCCTATGTTTTGACGTTTGATGAGATAGATGCAAAGATAGACGAACTTCTTGAGATAGGCGGTACGCAGATACTTTTTCAAGGCGGCGTGCATCCAAAGCTCAAAATAGAGTGGTATGAAGATTTGGTCGGGCATATTCACACAAAATACCCCACAATTACAATTCACGGTTTTAGTTCTATCGAAATAGATTTTATCGCTAAAGTCTCGCGCATTAGCGTTGAAGAGGTTTTAGAGAGACTTCATGCAAAAGGTTTGGCTTCCATACCGGGAGCGGGGGCTGAGATACTCTCCGACAAAGTTCGTGACATCATCGCTCCAAAAAAGATTGACTCCGAGGTTTGGATAGATATTCACAGAAAAGCTCATAAACTAGGCATTATGTCGACGGCTACCATGATGTACGGAACTATTGAGACGGACGAAGATATAGTAGAACACTTTGATATGGTGCGCAGACTTCAAGATGAAACAGGTGGTTTTCGCGCTTTTATCATGTGGAGTTTTCAAAGCGACAACACAGAACTTCTCCGCCTTATTCCAGACATGGACAAACCCTCTTCAAACCGATATTTAAGGCTTCTCGCAGTTGCCAGACTCTATCTTGACAATGTGCCAAATATCCAAAGCTCATGGGTAACACAGGGTCCATATATCGGGCAGATGGCTTTGATGTTTGGCGCAAACGATTTGGGTTCTACTATGATGGAAGAGAATGTCGTAAGCTCTGCGGGCGCGGCTTACAAGATGGCAAAAAGTGAGATGGTGCATCTCATAAGAGATATGGGCGAGATACCGGCAGTAAGAAACACGGCGTATGAGATTTTAGAGAAATTTGCATAGATGAAAAAAATAGTTTTAACAATATTGATTTTAGGAAATATACTTATGGCAGCAACAATAGATGAGATAAAAGTAAAAAGTTCAAAAATACCCGTGATTTTTGAAGAGGACAAAAGACTCCCTTTGGTGACCATGCAGTTTATTTTTAAAAACAGCGGAAGTGTTGCGGATGGCACAAAAGCGGGTTTGGCAAAGTTTAGCTCAAGAGTCATGAACGAAGGGACAAAAAAGCTTGGTTCAAACAAGTTTGCCGAGGCGCTTGAGAGCAAAGCTATCCATATATCTGCATCAACCGGCAAAGAGACTTTTGTTTTAGAACTCGGCTGCCTAAAAGAGGAGTTTGACGAGGGGCTCAAATATTTTGAGATGTTGCTAAGCGACCCAAATCTTACAGAGGAGTCGATAAAAAAGGTAAAAACAACTACCTTGGGTTCTCTTGCAAGAAAAGAGAATGACTTTGATTATATCGCCTCAAACGAGCTAAAGGCGCTTCTTTTTGATGGAAGTGTGCTTGCAAATCCGTCTTCTGGAACGATTGAGAGCGTAAAGGGCATTGAGCTCAAAGATGTAAAAGAGTTTCTATCTAAAAATATGGTTAGCTCAAAGCTGATAGTTGCCATAGGCGGCGATGTGGATTTAGAGACTAGCAAAGATAAAATCTCAAAAATTATAGAGTCACTTCCAAAGGGCAAATCAAACGAGCTTATAAAGTATGAAGCCGCTAAAGATGCAAAAGAAAAAGTGCTTTTAAAAGAGACACAGCAGGCTTACGTTTACTTTGGCTCGCCGTACAACATAAGTGTAAACTCAGAGGATTATTACAAAGCGAGAGTTGCCGTTTTTATCTTGGGAGCGGGGGGATTCGGTTCAAGACTTATGGAGGAGATTCGAGTTAAAAAAGGGCTTGCTTATTCAGCGTATGCAAGGTTGGATGTGACAAAATCAAGCAGCTACATGAACGGATATCTTCAGACAAAGTTAGAGTCGCTTGAGGATGCCAAAGAGACGGTAAAGTATGTTATAGAAGATTTTGTAAAACAAGGTGTTACAAAAGAGGAGCTTGAGCAGACAAAGAAGTTTCTGCTTGGAAGCGAACCTTTAAGAGTGGAGACAATGAGCCAAAGATTAAACAGAACTTTTATGGAGTTTTACAACGATCAGGAGATTGGACACTCTTTTGGGGAGCTTGAAAAAATCAAAATGTTGAAACTAAAAGATTTAAATGCGTTTATAAAAGAGCATAAAGAGATTTTAAATATGAGCTTTGCGATAGTAACCAAAGGGTAATATTGAGCTTTTGTATTGCATTTTGCAATATTTTACAGCATCTCTATGAAAAATCGTTATTATAACCATAGCGAGGATTGAAGATGAGCATGACAAAAGAGCAAGAAGAGAAATTTAAAAAACTAGGGCTTAGCAGCTGCATAGAGCTTGCTCTTGTTGTCCCATCCTCTTACGAAGATTTAAGAGTTCACGAGAAACTTCAAATCCACACAATGCAGCTTATAGATGCAACTGTAGAGTCTGTTTGTAGAGCTCCAAATTCACTTCAGATAACTTTCTTTGCCCACAATTTCGGTCATCTTATTACAGGTGTACTGTTTCGCCCAAAACCCTACATGTTGCATCAGTTTAAAGTAGGCGATAGAGATTACTACTACGGAATGGTTGAGTGCAAAAGCGGTTTTTGCAGTATGAGCATGCCCAAAAAAGTGACAAATATCGGCGCGATTACTCCAAAGTACAAATCAGCTCTTAGGAGCGATGTTATGTTTCGACTTATACAAAGTTCTCTTACAAAAGAGAATCTCATCTCAGAGGGGTTAAAAGAGGAGATTGCAGAAGAGCTTTTGCATGTTCATTTTCCTGCGCAGATAGTGCCGAATCTAAGAGATTTGGAACCAAAGATTGTAGATGCTCTTAAGTACAGTGAACTTTTTAGCTACATGAAGCAGCTCTCAAACAAGAGAAGATATTTTAAGGCGTTAACTTCTACATGTAGTGATTATGAGAAGTGGGCGCAAACTCTGCCTTTTAGATTAACGCATGAGCAGGTAAAGAGCATAGAGGAGATAAAAGCAGACTTTAGCAAAGAGCTCTCTGCAAGACGGATGATAGTCGGAGATGTAGGAAGCGGAAAAACTATGGTTATTTTGGCGTCTGCACTTATGATGCTTCCAAATCGCTCAGTTCTTATGGCACCGACGACGATACTAGCAAATCAGCTCTACGCAGAGGCGAAAAAATTTCTCCCAGATATTAAAATCGCACTCGTTACAAGCAAAACAAAAGATATAAATCTAGATGAGTATGACTTCATCATCGGCACGCATGCACTGCTTTACAGAGAGCTCCCATGTGCCTCCCTTGTTATGGTCGATGAGCAGCACCGTTTTGGAACGGCTCAGAGAAATTTGCTTGAGAAGTTGGTAAGCTCAGGAGAGAAAAAACCCCACTTTTTGCAGTTTTCTGCAACTCCCATCCCCAGAACACAGGCGATGATTGAGACGGCGCATATAGATGTTTCACTTATTACAACGACACCTTTTAAAAAAGATATAACAAGCAGAGTCATCCATAAAAACGATTTTAAAGAGCTACTGGAGCATATAAAAATGGAGATACAGAGCGGTAATCAGGTGCTTCTTGTATATCCGCTGGTTGAGCAGAGTGAAGTTTTGGAGTATCAGAGTATTGACGAGGCAAGGGGATTTTGGGAGAAGAGATTTTCTAATGTATATGTAACACATGGGAAGGACAAAGAGAAGGAGGAGGTTTTGCTTGAATTTAACAAAAGCGGCGCTATTCTCATAGCCACTACGGTTGTAGAGGTCGGCATCTCTCTGCCGCGTCTTAGCACAGTCGTTATAGTTGGAGCCGAGAGGTTAGGTCTCTCAACTCTGCATCAGCTTCGCGGACGTGTAAGTCGCACAGGACTCAAAGGCTACTGTTTTTTATATACAAACCAAAGTTCGTCCGAGCGACTAGATAGATTTACACAAACCTCAAGCGGTTTTGACATCGCAAATTTAGATTTGAAGTTTAGAAAAGGCGGTGATTTACTAAAAGGGCATAACCAAAGCGGAAGTCAGTTTAAGTGGGTCGATTTGGCGGAGGATGAAGAGATAGTAAAAAGTGTGAAAGAGGATTTGGGCAAAAGGAAGTAAATTCCTTTTGCAGGACTATTAATAAAGTCCGAACTTTCCGTCGTTTCTCTTGTAAAGAACTCTTGTTTTGCCGTCGTTATCTATGAAGATCTCAAATAGTTTTTTGTTCTCTTTGATGTCGTTTAAAACATCTTCAACTTCACGCGGTTTGTATAGAGTAAGTTCAACTGGAACAATCTCATCTTCCATAGCTTCGCTTGCTTCATGTAGGTCTACACTTGTGTTTGCTTCACTTTTTGCTTCGTTTATGCCATCTTTATGGTGATGGTTGTCTTTGTCATGCATGCGGCGGAGTGCTTTTTGCGCTCTTGCTGTTGCCAAGTCGATAGCAGCGTAAAGATCTTCATCACTCTGTTTGATAACTACTGAGTTTTTATGCGCCAAGTTTATAACAAACTCTATGATGGATAGAGGCTTCCCCTTTTTTGTCTGACTTGTTGCGATTAGATTTACGGATATGATGTCCATATTGTATTTGCTAAGTGTTTCTATTGATGCATTCATGTGTGCTTTTATAGGCTCTGTAAGCTCCACATGTCTTCCTGTTAATGATATATTCATAGTAAATCCTTTTGATTGTAAGTATAAATTATTATATCATTAAATGGTTTAGAATAGCCACAATTTAGAGCTTTTGAATGGTTCTTCTAAAGTAGCGGATAGGCTCGCTGGTTATGCTTGTGTCATTTACGCTTACGGTTACATCCATAAGTACGGAACCGTTCTGCTCGGGAGTTACAATTCCAGTATATGTTTGAGCAACAGTACATGGAGAAGGGTTTGTATATACGTATAGCAAACTTACATTTACGTCATAAAAATCAATTGTATAAGGGGCTATTGTTCTGCAAGGACCCTCTTTTGCGATCTCCAAGAGTGCCAGTTCGGCGGCACTTTTTGCATGAAGAGCCACCTGCTCATAGAGGTACAAGTCTACGGTTCTTTTTGTCGTCTCTGTTGTAAGAGAAAGAGAGAGAGCCATGATGGTAGCGATGATGACGATAATGGCTATTGCCATTATCATAGCAAAGCCTGAGCGCTTTTTGCGAGAGTTTATTCTTAAAATACTGTTTTTTCTTTGCATAACGAATACTCCTCTATTAAATCGCTTTTTACACACACTTGTATCTTTATAATCGAGCCGGTAGCTCTAAACTGAAAAGTACTTACGTCATCCATGATAACTGCACTTTTTGTATTCTCATCACTATAGCTTTCTCCCTCCCAAGGTTGATAGTCGTACCACAATTTTAAAGTACCTGTTTTTGTTGTGTCATCATAATCATCTATTCCGACAGCATAGGCAGTCCAAGCAAGTTGATAGTATTCATAAACGTCTACACCGTTGAAGTTGTTGTCTGCTCCTGTGTCTCCGTTTACCGGGACAAATTGGTTTGCAACACCGTTACTTCTTATTGGGTGCATTGCTTCATTTTGTGTCGTGATTGCACCAACTGCAGTATCCCATCCATACCCAGTTCGTATATCGCTATCTGAGCCAACAAAGTAAATCGCTGCATTGTTTATACCTGTTCCACTACCATGTGACAAAACTCCAATAAGGGTATTTAAGGCTCCAGTATCTGTTCCCGGAGACACCAAAGTAGTAGCATCGGTATTTGGGTCTCTCAAGTCAATTATCCCGCTCCAATGTGGTAGAACTGCCGTGTTTCCGCGGAAGCCGTCAATATCTGTGCCAACCCATTCCAGTATAGGAATATCTGGGTCCGTATTGCCAGCCAGACCTACAAATGAATTATCGGTAGTTCTTCTTGCAATAATAGAATCTTTTATGCGGTACTGAAGTCTTGAAGCGATGGTCTCAACAGCAGCTTCGCTTTGAGACTGAAGTCTGTTGTTGACACTTGAAAATATAAAACTTTTATATGCTTGAGAGAGAAGCTCAATGCCAAATTTTGCCAAGATCCCCATTATTACTATTACGAAAATAAGTTCCAGAAGAGTAAAAGCTGCTCTACGCATTAAAATCTCCTTCTGTAGTAGTCTGTTTCGCCGATGTTTGCGCTGTATATGCTAAGAGAGGTTACAACATCTCCATCGGTGTTGCGTACGGAAGCGGTAAGCACTTTTACGTTTGGATCACCTAATCCTTGAGCTACTGCCATAGTGCCGGTATAATTATCTTTATAGCTGGCAGCATCTGTTGCAGGATTGTCAAAAATAGTTTGATTCGCATGAACAGCATTGTTTAAGTTTGGGAAAGTAGCATCCGCCGTATTTGAAAGCCCTGTAGTATTGCTGTCTAAACATCTTCTATGATACGGTTGATTGACATGCCCCGGTCTTAGTCTGTCGGCATCGCAGCCGCCATTGACTTCTATTACTCGCTCTAATCTGCTTGCGGCAGCATCTTGCATGGAGTTTAGATCCCAGTAGTATGACGTCGCTCCCATAAGTTCAGCAGAAGCGGCGAAAATTGCTTCTTGAACAATGTTTTGCTCAATTCCTCTTGATGTCGTTTGGATCATCATAGGAAGAGAGAGAACTGCAATAGAGATCACAACAATAGCAAATATGAGCTCTATCATAGTAAAAGCGGCTCTGCTAAGAGCGTTTTTTCTCATTACCACATTATTCTCCTATTTGTCGTTGCTCCTTCAGGAGTTGTAGTGGTGGTGTCTGTCTCATTCTCGCCTGTCCACACACCTATATTGTCAAACTCCACTTGGAACTCGTTTCTGGTAGCCGTCGGGACATCTTCGTTATAGATGAGCCACGGAGATGCATCATTGTTCATGGTTGTTCTGTATGGATAGCCTTTGCTTTCGTTATATGTTAAATCCGTAGTAGGTTTCCAAGTTACAGAATACTCAACTGGTGATGCAGTTACAATGTCGTCCGTTGGATTTGCAGGAGTTGCATCTTTTTGCGTAACCGTACCTATAATTCCATCATTTGTACTATTGTGTTTATCATTTATAAACCATCTTAAGTCATCTGTATTTTTTGAAGCAACACCGTTTGGAAGCAGAGTTTTAACACAATCCGTTCCGGAACAGTATGACTCAAA
>NZ_JACUTS010000133.1 GCF_014859695.1 Sulfurimonas sp.
ATTTTAAAAAAGAAAAATGGCGAGCTTCAAAGCATGGTTACCCAAGCGGTGGCTGAGATGCAGAAAAAAGATACATATATGCTTCACAAATCACGTTTAGCGCAAATCGGTGAAACCGTAAGCATGATAGCGCATCAGTGGAAGCAGCCTCTTAGCACCATATCTGCTCTTAATATATCTATGATTATGGCAATAGAGCTTGAACAGTATGATCTCTGTGATGAGAAACAGAGAAAAGAGTTTTTGGATTTTTTAGATAAAAAGCTTAAAAAAATCGAGTTTTATACAAACAACATGGGTCAGATTATCTCTGATTTTAGTGACTTTTATAGACCCAATAAGCAACAGGAGGAGTGTACTTTAAATGCTCCGGTATTTCAGGCCTACTGGCTGCTAGAGGGTAGTTTGGCATCTGAAAATATAGATCTCTCTTTGGAGCTTGGCTCCACGAGCAGAGTCAAGCTCTTTAAAAATGAGTTTGTGCAGGTTTTGGTAAATATCATAAATAATGCAAGAGAGCAGTTTGGTGCAAAAGGGGTGGATAATGCTCAGATTTGTATAAAAAGTTATGACAGAGGAGACGTGGCGGTTATGGAGATAAGCGATAATGCGCTAGGGATAAGCGAGGATATAATAGATAAAGTTTTTGACCCTTATTTCTCGACAAAGTTCGATAAAAACGGCACTGGACTTGGACTTCATATGTCAAAAAATATTATTAAGCAGCATAGTAGTGGTAAACTTTATGTCGAAAATATCCAAAATGGAGCAAAATTTACAATCGAAATAGCTATAAGCGAGGAAGAGAATGAAAAATAGAGTTATAGTAGTAGGAGCAGGCGGAGCAGGACTTGTTGCCGCCTTGAATGCACATGAAAGCGGTGCCGAAGTGGTTGTAATAACAAAAGAGTATCCCGCAAGGAGTCAGACATGCATGGCTCAAGGCGGTATCAATGCAGTTTTGTCGGGCGATGAGGGCGACAGCGTAGAGATGCACGTCCAAAACACGCTCAAATCTGCGAACGGCTTAGCGAATGAGGGTGCTGTTAGGTACATGTGCGAAGAAGCGCCAAAAGCCGTTGCATGGCTTGATAGCATAGGTGTTCCATTTAGCAGAACGCCAAACTCTAAAATTGCCCAAAGAAAACTAGGCGGCGCTTACGGGGCGCGCTCTTGTTACGCCCAGGACTATACGGGTTTGAAAATTCTTCACACGCTTTATGACAGGGTTCTTGCTGCGCAAATTGAGATTTTAAATGAGAGATATCTGTTCGAACTTCTAAGTGAGTTTGACGAGAGCGGCAAAAAATATATCTACGGCGTGAGCCTGCTCAACAAACGAAGCGGTGAGATAGAGATACATGAAGCCTCAAGCGTAATTATCGCAACGGGAGGCTACAGCAGAGTCTACAATAACTACTCCACAAACTCTCTCTCTTCTACGGGTGATGGAGTTGCGGCGGCACTAAGAGCAGGAGCAAGAGTGAGCGATATGGAGTTTGTACAGTTCCATCCTACTGCGCTCAAAAACTCCTCAATTTTAATTTCAGAGAGTGCAAGAGGCGCTGGAGGACATCTTTTAAACTCAAGAGGCGAGAGATTTGTGAACGAGCTTTTACCCCGTGATGAGGTCTCAAAAGCCATACATGATGAGATTGCAAAAGGCGAAGATATCTATCTCGATATCCGCCATTTAGGGGCAGGGTTTATAGAAAAGGAGCTTCCTCAAGAGGCAAAACTTGCAAAACTTTATGAAAATATTGACCCTGCACAAGATCTTATCCCGATAAAACCAGCAGCACACTACACTATGGGAGGTATAGAGGTTGATTCCAACTCTTCAACATCAATCGGGGGACTCTTTGCGGCGGGAGAGTGCGCAAACCATAGAGTTCATGGCGCGAACAGACTTGGCGGAAACTCTCTTTTAGAGCTTGTGGTGTTTGGCAGACAAGCGGGAGTTAACGCTGCCAAGTATGCTAAAAATTTCTCTAAAGATAGAACTCTTTTCAAAGAAAAGGAGTTTTTTGAAGATGAGATTGCAGAGATAAAGAGATTTACAAACGAGATAAATTTTTATGAGAAACAGGCGTATTTGGGCGAGCTTTTTTACAAAAATGTAGGGATAAAGAGAGAGAAAGAGGCGTTGCAAGACGCTTTAAAAGCGGTAGAAGAGATGAGAGATAATTTACCAAAGATGGGTGTGAACGACAAAGCAAAAGAGTACAACACAAATCTTATAGAGTTTTTGGAGTTTAAAAATATGCTCATGTTGGCAGAAGCGGTTTTGCTAAGTGCCATAAACAGGCAGGAGAGCAGAGGCGCGCACTTTAGAATCGATTTTCCTGAGGCAGATGAGACATACAGAGCACACACTATTTTAGATGCAGACAAGAGGGTGAGCTATGAAAATTAATATCAAAAGAGAGAGTGTTGCAGAGTACGATGTCAACATGGAGGGCGCGACTCTTTTAGAGGTGTTAAATGAGATAAAAAGAAGCCAAGATCAATCACTTGCCTATAGTAGCGGATGCAGAAGCGGTGTGTGTGGAAGTTGCGCCGTGAGAGTTAATGGACGCGAAGTCTTAGCATGTTCGCATCATGTAAAAGATGGCGACTTGGTGGAGCCGCTTAACAATACTCCCGTACTTCGTGATTTGGTTGTTGATATGGACGGAGCTTACTCATTTAATGCAAAGGCAAAAGCATGGCAGAGTTCGCTCGCAGAGAATGTAGAACTCTCTATAGAAAATCAGCATATAAATGAACTTCAAAGTGACTGCATACTGTGCGCTTCATGTTATAGTGCATGTCCTGTATATGCCGTCAATAGCGAGTTTTTAGGACCATTTTCACTAACAAGAATCTGGCGCTATGTTAGCGATAAAAGAGAGTCAGACCCAAAAAGCAAGATAGATGCCGTACAGACAAACGGCGTATGGGACTGCACGTTATGCAACGAGTGTACGCTTGTCTGTCCGCAGGGAATCTCAAGCAAGGCAGATATAGAGAAACTAAGGGCAAAAAGTTTTATGTTTGGCTATATGGATCCAAGTTTTGGCAACTTTGGCGGAAGCTTCAATGATGGAAGTCCTGTTTTTTAAAACAGCTAACACACTTTAAAATATGTTATAATCTGCAATAATTGTTATAAATATAAATAA
>NZ_JACUTS010000134.1 GCF_014859695.1 Sulfurimonas sp.
CCAAGTTTAATTTCTTGATTAAGTGAAATTTTATTTTTCATCGGATTTACCTAATCAAAAAGTAAAAATACAACCCTAAAAGTAAAGAATGGATACTTACATCAATGGTATTGAGTATATTTAGTAAGAAGAGTTTAGTGTTATCGACTAAAGATGTTGACTTTGTTACTGTATTTGTGTATTATTGCGCTCGTAAATTATGTTATTTAAGGAGTTTAAATGAATTTTCAACCATTAGGAAAAAGAGTCCTGGTAAAAAGAGTAGAAGAGGCAAATACTACTAGCAGTGGTATTATTATTCCTGATAATGCACAAGAGAAGCCTTCAAAAGGTGAAGTAGTGGCGGTTAGTTCTGAGGTTAGCGATATCTCTTGCGGAGATATGGTTGTTTTTGGTAAATTTTCAGGGAGTGAAATCTCACTTGATGGCGATAAGTTTCTGGTTTTAGAGACTGAAGATGTTTTTGGAATAGTAAAATAAATTTAAAGGATTTTTAATGGCAAAAGAGATAATTTTTTCAGACAATGCAAGAAATGCGCTGGCTCGCGGTATTGCAAAACTAACAGATGCAGTAAAAGTGACTATGGGACCTCGCGGTCGTAATGTTTTAATCCAAAAGAGTTACGGTAACCCGGTAATTACAAAAGACGGTGTTTCTGTTGCAAGAGAGATAGAACTAAAAGATAAGCTAGAAAATATGGGCGCTACGCTTGTCAAGGATGTGGCTTCAAAAACTGCCGATGAGGCGGGAGACGGAACAACGACGGCGACTGTTTTAGCAAATGCAATCTTCTCTGAAGGTCTTAGAAATATCACGGCGGGTGCAAATCCTATTGAAGTTAAACGCGGTATGGATAAGGCATGTGAAGCAATTTTGGCACACTTAAAAGCAGCTAGTAAAGTTGTAAACGGCAAAAAAGATATTGCTCAAGTTGCGACTATCTCTGCAAATTCCGATGAGCAAATCGGAAATATGATTGCTGAAGCTATGGAAAAAGTAGGTCAAGACGGCGTTATTACCGTTGAAGAGGCTAAGGGAATAGTAGATGAGCTTGATGTAGTTGAAGGTATGCAGTTTGACCGCGGGTTTTTAAGCCCATACTTTATAACAAATACCGAGAAGATGACTGCTGAGATAGAAAATCCTTGGATTTTGCTTGTTGATAGCAAAATTACTTCATTAAAAGATTTACTGCCTGTTTTAGAGCAGGTTCAAAAGACTTCTCGCCCGCTTCTTATAATTGCAGAAGATGTCGAAGGTGAAGCACTTTCAACTTTAGTTGTAAATAAACTTCGCGGTGTTTTAAATATCTCTGCCGTAAAAGCTCCCGGTTTTGGAGATAGAAGAAAAGCGATGCTTCAAGACATCTCTATTTTAACTGCAGGAACCGTTATCTCTGAAGAGACTGGGCATACCCTTAACGCAGCAACTTTAGAGCATTTAGGGCAAGCTTCTCGTGTCGTAATCGACAAAGACAACACTGTTATTGTGAATGGTGCAGGCAAAGCTGAGAATGTACAAAAAAGAATCGCTGAGATCAAGGTTCAAATAGATGCAACCTCTAGTGAATATGACAAAGAGAAGCTACAAGAGCGTTTGGCAAAACTAAGCGGCGGTGTAGCAGTCATAAAAGTCGGTGCAGCAAGTGAGACTGAGATGAAAGAGAAAAAAGACAGAGTTGACGATGCACTCTCAGCTACAAAAGCTGCTGTTGAAGAGGGAATCGTAATCGGCGGAGGTGCTGCTCTCGTTCGCGCCGGCGCAAAAGTAAAACTAGACCTAACAGGTGATCAAAAAATTGGGTGTGAGATAATCCTTCGTGCTATCAAAGCCCCACTTAGACAGATTGCTACAAATGCAGGCTATGATGCCGGTGTTGTTGTAAACGCGGTTGAGAGTGCGACAAATGAGAACATTGGTTTTAACGCTGCAACAGGCGAATATGTAGATATGTTTGAAGTCGGAATCATCGACCCGTTTAAAGTCGGGCGCGTAGCTCTTACAAATGCTACTTCTATTTCAAGCCTGCTTTTAACAACCGAAGCGGCAATATATGAACTGCCTGAAGAAAAATCCGAAATGCCAGATATGAGCGGCATGGGTGGTATGCCGGGAATGATGTAGTTCGTTATACACAAAGCAACTGCTTATCCTTCTTATCCCCTCTGAAATAGAGGGGAGATATCATTCTGACATGTCATAATTTTTTTGATTTAATAATCTCTATATCCTGATTCCTAGCTTTTCAAGCAAAAGTATAACGCTGTAGTAAGCGAAAACTGTCAGGGCGATTGAAATAATCATGCTCAAATAAAAACCAATCCCTTTTTCTATCAATATCGGAAAAACAATAAATAGCGTCATTGACGGGGCTATTAACCAAACAATGCTCTTTGAGAACTCTACGGCTTTTAGGCTGCTGTTTGTATCTATGTACATCCAAGTCATTGCCAGTATGGACACAAGAGGTATGGCCGCCAATATTGCACCAGCTATACTGCTTCTTTTTGCTATTTCAGAAATCAATACGATTAAAAGTGCTGTAATTATCAGTTTTGTTATATAATATGCCAATTAAAAGTTCCTTAAAGCTAATATAGTTCATATTCTAGCACGGAGCGGCTTTAATTGGTTGTACTTTTTTATGCAGTTTTTTAACGAGTGTTTTTAATTTTGTCTTGAGGAATAATTGCTAATTGGTGGAGCTGTGGAGGATCGAACTCCAGTCCGAAACCACGCTACTCCTAACGTCTACATGTTTAGTAAAGTTGTTTGAGTTTAATCTTGCTTCGCACAGCTTGCAAAGCTACGCAAGACGAGCCTCTTGAGTTCATTTCATGTTCGAGACAAACATAAAGTATATCTACATAAGGGTTATACTTCGAATCCTATTTATCTAGAGTCCATAGGTGAAGCAGCCCGCCTTCCAGTCTTAGTGGAAGGGGTTAAAACTTATGCTACTGCGTAAGCTGGGCGGTAATTTGTATTGTTTGCGTTTAAGCAAGTTGAGCCGCGTAACGGAAATGCTCAGTCCGACATGCAATTAGAAGCTACTTGATCCCGTCGAAACCAGATCAGCCCCATGAGTAGAATTGTAACATAATTTTTGTAAATATAAATTAAAAAAACCCTGCAAGATAGCTCAATTG
>NZ_JACUTS010000135.1 GCF_014859695.1 Sulfurimonas sp.
TCATTTAGATATATAATGGACGCTTTTATGATGGCTTCTGATGAGTCGCAATTAGTTTTTCTAACTGCTCTGGAAAAATCTTTAGACAGCAAGGATATGGGAATAGAGAGATTTTTTGAAGGGATGGGGCAGCTTCTGCTACTTACCCATCTCTCAAAAAATATTGAAGTTTAGAACTGTATCAATCCATTAATAGGAGAAGATGCGGTAGCGTAAGGTTTTTTAGGAATTCTTCCCGATAGGTAGCTCATACGCCCTGCAATTACAGCATGTTTCATCGCCTCTGCCATCATCATAGGGTTTTGTGCCTGTGCTATAGCGGTATTTGTTAAAACTCCATCAGCGCCGAGTTCCATCGCATACGCAGCATCACTCGCACACCCTATTCCCGCATCTACGATTACAGGAACTCTTACGGCTTCACGGATAAAGACTATATTGTATGGGTTTTGAATCCCCAATCCGCTCCCGATAGGTGCGGCAAGAGGCATAATGGCGTGTGCGCCCGCATCCTCAAGACGTTTAGCCATGATAGGGTCATCCGAAGTGTACGCCATAATGGTAAAACCCTCTTTTGAGAGTATTTCACATGCTTTGATAGTCTCTAAAACATCAGGATAAAGAGTTTTTTGCGTATCGCCTATAACCTCTAGTTTTATAAGGTCAATCCCAGTTGCCTCGCGCGTCAGCCTAAAGGTGGTAATTGCCTCTTCCGCCGTTACGCATCCCGCAGAGTTTGGCAAAAACTTTACATTTGTCCCCGCAAACGTATCGCGAAGGTTCTCTTGATCGGGGTTTGTAATGTTGAGACGGCGAACCGCAACGGTAATGAGTTCGCTTCCGCTAACTAATGTCGCCTCTTTTGTTGTTTGAAAATCCTTGTACTTTCCGCTTCCGACTATCAGACGCGAGCCTAGCTCATATTTTCCGATTTTTAGTATATCTTTCATTCTATTTCCTATAATCTACTTATTTCATTTATTAAATCATCCGGTGTAAGCGAAAAATCCGCTCCATCGTAATTTCGTGCAAGTTTAGCATGTGTTAATGAACCGTTTATTGCGGCATCAAGTGCGCTGTACCCCTGCGCCAAAAGAGCTCCGATAAGACCGCTCAAAACATCTCCGCTTCCGCCTTTTGCCAGCGCTTGAGTTCCATGAGGATTGACAAAAATCTCATCGCCTCTGCCTATTATGACGTTTGCACCTTTTAAAAGAAGCGTGACATGTGGATATTTTTTGCAAAACATCTCTACATATTTAAAACGCTCTTTTTGCAACTCATCTACCGTTATATCAGCTAACTCTGCTCTTTTTAAAAGCGAGACAAACTCTTTTGCATGCGGCGTTAAAACAACCTCGTCTCTTTTTAAAATATCTAGAGCGGCTTGCATATGAAATATATCCGCATCCGCAATCAGCGGCAGAGAGTTATCCAAAAACTTCTCTAACTCTTGAGCACTAAATTCTACTCCAAGACCCATCCCCAAAGCCAGAGCAGTCGTGTTTTTGGGCACTTCATGTGAGTACATGAGCGTATGCGGTATCTCAATTTTTTCAAATCCCACAAGCGTTACAAGCCCGCTTCCAAACCTCAGTGCGCCAAGAGCGCTCATGATGCTCGCTCCGCTCTTCTGTCCCGATGCAATAGCCAGATGCCCGTAAAAGCCCTTATGGGAATCTTTTTTTACTCTTGAGGGGAGTTTTAAATCATCCAAATCAAGAAGCTTATAGTTACTCTGTTTTTCGTAAACATTTCGGCTCACGCCCAAATCAAGAACTTTTATCTCACCGACAAATTCTTTGGCACTATCCAAAAACATGCTTTTTTTCAAAGCGCCCATAGTCAGCGTTACATCTGCCATAAACTTATACCCAGATGGAACATCACATGCGATTTTAAAAGCCTCAAGCGTATTCATCTCTTGGATTATGCACGTCAGCTCTTCGCTAAATTCGCCGCTAAATCCCGTTCCGACAATCGAATCTACCAAAATATCACACGATTGAAGTTCTGTGCACTCTCTTACGCCTATACCAAGGGCTCTTTTTTGCTGCAGAAGCGCCATCTTTGACGCAGGCTTTTTTGCATAAAAGAGAGAGGTGTCAAAGTCGCCATGAAGAAGCCTCGCAAGAGCAATACCGTCAGCTCCGTTATTACCGCTCCCGCAAACTATTATGACTTTTGAATTTTTTTCAAATTTGTTACGAATATACTCAGCCATACCCTCTGCGGCATGTTCCATCAAAATATCTTCGCTTAAAAAAAACTCTTCATAACATCTCTTATCTAAAGATGCTACCTCATCAAAAAGTTTTTGCATAACTACTCTTCGACGACATACTCATCAATTTCGACTATATTGCTTTTTATATCATTGAACAAAAGTGTATGATAGTTTGTTCTATACTGATAAAAAAATCTGTTTTTAGGGAGTTTCTTCAGGTTTGCAGTATTGAAATACTCAAAGTTTGAGCATCTTCCAAGATACAAAAATGTAAAAAGCAATTTTATCTGCGGATTTTCAAAGGTGCTGTGAGGCTGTGCCAAAAACGTAAGACCATATTTTTTTATATTTAAAAAAGTCAACATGTAGAGTAAAAAATCTTCAAATTTTGTATAAAAACCGTTTAAATTTTCAATATCATGGAAAAAGTAGTAGTAGTTTTCCAACAATCCTTTTATCTGAAGAGTCTCGGTCAGCTTGCTTTTTATATCTCTTTTATTTGAGAAATACGCAGGGTCAACTGCCATGTAGATATGTTTTCTCTCATCAATAAGCTTGCTAAACTGCTCTAAAAACTCATCGCTCTCATTAAATCTTATGTAGTTAAAGTGCTCGTCTTTATATCTAAGTTCTATATCATTGATATCAGAATTTGAAAAATCAAGATAGAGCGTTGCAACATTACTGTCGATTATATAGTTTCGTATTTTACACGCCAGATTTGTTTTGCCTGCACCCTCGTTTCCTAAAATCAGCGTGTTGAAGTAAAGCACTCTCTCCTCAACTTTAAGTGTATTGATACTGCTTACATATTTTCCTAATTTATCTCTCATATTTTCCCTCTAAAAATTTTTAGAATTATTATATCTTATCTCTAATAAATAAAGGCTATCTCTTTACTCGCTAAGCA
>NZ_JACUTS010000036.1 GCF_014859695.1 Sulfurimonas sp.
CTTCCCCCATAACTAAACATAGGCAGAGGAACACCGACTACGGGAGCATACCCTATGGTCATTGAGATATTGACGCCCATGTAGACAAAAATCATAAGAGATATGCCTATTGTGACGACTTTTATGTAGTAGTCATTATGAAAAATACTAAGACTAAATAGGTGCAAAATAAGAATTACGTATATAAGAATAATTCCCAAAGCTCCCAAAAATCCGCTTCTCTCAACAAGAAACGCAAAGATAAAATCACTCGTAGAGATAGGCAAAAAGCGCATTTGCGTCTGTGTTGCCTCATCTTTGGATTTGCCGGTAAGCCCTCCGGAACCTATAGCAATTATGGATTGCTGCACATGGTAAGAGGGTTTTTCACTAAGAAAATCAGTTATTCTTGTTTTTTGATAATCATGGAGCAAAAATTTGTAGGCAACCGGAGAGAAAAGCAGGATTGAGCCGACAATTACTGCCCATATTTTCCAGTAAACACCTACAAAAAAAAGAACGCCATAACCGATAATAAGAAGAATAAGAGCAGTGCCCAAGTCGGGCTCTTTTGCAATTAGAACAAATGGGAGCAGTATGAAAAAACTGATTTTTAAAAAATCTTTTATTTTGTATCCATCTTTTGGCGGCGGATTTTTATGAATAAAGTATGCAAGCATTAAAATAAGAGCCGGTTTTACAAACTCCGATGGCTGAATAGTGGCATTTACAAATGGTATCTCTATCCATCTTTGAGCGCCAAGTCTTGCATGACCGAAAAATTCAACCGCTAAAAGAAGCGCTATATTTATCCAGTAAATAAGAGGAATAACCCAACTCATTCTGCGAATAGGGAGTAAAAATACGCCCAGAAAGACTAAAGATGAGATTCCGACATAAGCAATCTGTTTTTGTGCAAGAGCCGGTACGACTTCATTGATAAGCCAGTTTGAAGTAATTACAAGAGGAATGATGAGTATAATAGAAAAAAAATCAAATTGTGCTAAAATACGTTTATCAATTCTCCACAAATTTGAAACTCCATAAAATTTTAGAAATTGTATCATAAAGGTTAATAATATGAATAATACACAGAGTTATGTTTGCGAGAATCCAGAGCGTTTAGATACATTTTTAACGTCACAAATTGGGCAGAGCCGCTCACAAATCGCCAATTTAATAAAAAAAGAGTGCGTAGAAGTTGAGGGAAAAATAGTCTCTCGCAGCGGCGTTAAACTAAAAGAGAATCAAGTAGTTAAAGTTACTTTTCCGGAACCGGAGGTAAAAGAGGCGCTAGATATTGATTTTAACGTAGAGATACTCTACGAAGATGATGATGTTTTGGTTATAAACAAACCAACCGGACTTACAGTGCATCCCGCACCAAGTGTGAAAGAGGCAACTCTGGTTGACTGGCTGAAACATAAAGGTATCAGACTCTCCACGATAAGCGGAGAAGAGCGTCACGGGATAGTTCACAGACTTGACAAAGGGACAAGCGGAACTATGGTTATAGCGAAGAACAACGCTTCTCATGAGTTTTTATCCGAGCAGCTTCAAGATAAAAGTATGGGAAGATACTACCTGGCAGTCATTGCCCCTCCGCTAAAAGATGATATTACGGAGGTAGAGCTTCCAATCGCCAGAAGTGTTCATAACAGACTTAAGATGGCATGTCTTGAGCATGGGAAGTACGCAAAGACGCAATTTAAGAATCTTGCCCTAAGCAGTGATGAGAAAAACCAATTTATTGCATGTAAGCTCTCTACAGGAAGAACGCATCAGATACGTGTTCATCTCGAAAGTATGAACCGCCATATAGTTGGTGATCATATTTATGCTCAAAGCCCAAAACAGGAGAAGTCGGAACGTATTTTGCTTCATGCATACATAATATACTTTATTCATCCTACGAGTAAAGAGTTACTTACGTTTAGCGTACTGCCTGATGAGCAGATGATGGACTATATAAACAAAAAATTCAATATGGAGCAAATAAATGAAGTTATGGACACTAGTTACATTATGCACGGCTTCCCTACTAATTCTTAGCGGTTGTGCGCTAAAACCTACGCCAAAAAAAGAGGCGGTTATAGATGAGTCTCTGCCTATGGTTAAGCTTACAAAGAACGGGACTATTGTTGACGCGAATGCAATCGCACTTGAGTGGGAACGCATAGAAGACCCGCGTGTAAAGGGTATTTTTATCTATAAAATAAATCTCGATAATGCAAAAGAGAACAAAAATGAGTACTATGATACGGTTGAGAACCGTTTTTCTACGCACTATTTGGATACTAATATAAAGCCGAGTTCAAAATATGGCTACTATTTTAAAACATACAGTGAAACCGCAGAGTCTAGAAAAAGTGATATTACAACAATGACTTCTCTTCCGCCGATGGAGTCTGTAAGCTGGATACACAGTATTGAGAGTATGCCAAGAAGTGCGAAAATAATCTGGAGACCGCATATAAACCAAAAGGTAAAGGCATATGTAGTTCAAAGAAAAACTCTTCAAGAGGATAGTTGGAGGGATATAGCGACGGTTAATGGGCGACTCAATGCTGAGTTTATAGATAAAGATTTAAAAGATAACTTTACATATAAGTACCGCATTCGCGCACTTACTTTTGACAACCTTCTCTCAAATCCTAGCGAAGAGGTCAAAGTTGTTACAAAAGAGCTTCCAAAAGAGATAACTCAGATAACTGCTTCGATGGATCTTCCTAGAAGAATCGAGATAAAGTGGGAGAAGAGTGACACTCCGGATTTTCTGGTTTACAGAGTTTATAGAGCTTCTAATATCAACGGAAGCTATAGTATGGTTATAGACACTAAAAACAACTCTTATGTTGATCTAATAGAAGAGGACGCCAAAGAGTACTTTTACAGAGTTAGCGTTTTTGATAAAGATAAGCTAGAGAGTATTCATAGTAATCACTCTGTTTTGGGTAAGACACTGATCAAGCCAAACACTCCATCAATGGTCGAGGCAAAGCTTATAAAGGGCAAAGTAGTGCTCTCATGGAGTAATTCGGATGCAAGAGTTAAGAGCTACAGTGTGCAAAAGAGATACAAAAAAAGCCTTGTAGAGAGCTCTATAGAAGATTTTGAAAAAATTAAAGGTTTGCAGTTTGTAGATTCTGAGATAGAAGCGGGTAAAACTTACTACTATAGAGTATTTTCAGTTGATGCAAACGGAATAAAGTCAGAGCCGAGCATAGAGATTGCGCTTAATATTGAAGAAGCAGCGCTTGTAAACTCTATAAACAGTGCAGAGAAGATTCCTCAGCAAAAAAGCGAGAGTGTAACAGAACCAAAAGAAGACGTAATTGTTCCATTACAAGATTTTAACTAAAACGAGAATGAATGCCGCATCTACATATAGAAGAGTTTAGGGAGATAGGATTTCCATCAAATAGCGATGGAGTCTCGTTTAATTTTATAGCAGACAATATTAATCATAAAGAGGAGAAGCTAATCTCCACGACTGTAGAAGATGATGAGTTCTTTTTGCTTTTAAAAGAGGAGGAGGGAAGAGTCCTTCTAAAGGTAGACAAGCTCACAAAACCGGCTTCTATATATAATGTGCATAAAGCACTTTTGACCTATGCCAAAGCGGCTGAGTTGAATGTGCTCTCTTCTAATGTGCCCCAAAATCAAAAGAATATCCATCTTCAAGAGGTAACCGCCCTAAAAGAGATAAGTTACTTTGCCGGAAATTTTCCAAAAGATAGAGAGATTAGGATTGAGGTCGGTTTTGGTTCAGGACGACACCTTCTGCATCAAGCCATAAACAATCCTGAGATACTCTTCATCGGTATTGAGATTCATCATCCATCAATTGAGCAGGTTTTAAAACAGATAGCCATAAAAAAACTCCAGAATATTCTTCTGCTTAGTTATGATGCAAGGCTTTTTATGGAGCTTGTTCCTTCAAATATTGTAGAAAAAATTTATGTTCATTTTCCCGTTCCATGGGACAAAAAACCCCATAGAAGAGTAATATCAACTACTTTTATAGAGGAGGCTAGGCGCATACTTAAAATCGGCGGAACTTTAGAGCTTCGTACCGATAGCGAGAACTATTACGCCTACTCTTATGAGACCTTTATCGCATTTAACAAAACTACTCTTCATATAAACAAAAACAGAGATATTGCCATAACGAGTAAGTATGAAGATAGATGGAGAAAGATGGAGAAAAACATCTATGACGTAACTATGATAAACGATGAAGAGTCCCCGGAACTGGAGATAGAGGGAGATTTTGAGTTTCTTGATGTGCATCTCTTGAGTGAAGATATTTTAAAACTTCACAAAAAAGTACAAAAATTTGATGGCGGATTTATGCACCTTGAGAGAACATACGGCCTAAGGGATGGAATTATGGTACGTCTCTCCATGGGTAGTTTTGACAAACCGGAACATCTTTATGTCGTTGTTAGAGGCAAAGAGGCTCATTATTATCCTGCTCTGCCGCTAAAGTCAAAAAGCAATCTGATAGCGCATCAATTTTTAAACAAGGTGCTTCATGGATAAAGTTATAGTAGCCAAAGATTTATCACTGGCATACTCTAGCAGTGAGACTATTATCAACAAGGCTAACTTTTCAATTGACTCGGGGAGCTTTGTTTTTATAACAGGTGCAAGCGGAAGCGGCAAATCAACGCTTTTAAAGTCGCTTTATGGAGCCCTAAAATCAAAAAGCGGCTCTTTGATAGTTGGAGGGGTTGAACTCAAAGGCGTCTCGCGCTCAAGACTTAACTTTTTAAGACGCCATATCGGGATAGTTTTTCAAGACTATAAACTTATAAAAGAGTGGACAATCGACAAAAACATTATGCTTCCTCTTCTTATTAACGGCTATGTAAAGAGCGTTGCAAATAACCAGGTTGACAAACTACTAAAACATGTAAGGCTGAATCATCAGTCGGGCAAGTTTCCACTCGAACTCAGCGGTGGCGAACAGCAAAGAGTTGCAATGGCAAGAGCACTTGCTCATAATCCTGTTCTAATTTTGGCAGATGAGCCTACGGGAAACCTTGATGAGTACTCCTCAGAGCTTATTTGGAATCTCTTGGAGGGTGCAAACACCCAGCTAAACACTACCGTCATTGTCGTAACGCACAACATTCCAAAGACGCTTCGCGTTGAGTACAAACATTTTCATATAGAGTATGGGAGTATTCATGAAGTCTGTTAAAAATCACTTCTCACTTGTAATAGCACTTTTGAGCATACTCTTCTCAATGCAGGCCTATCTTATAGCTGAACGCTCCATTGAGGCGTATAAAGTAAATCTTGCCAATAACTACTCCGTTATAGCAGTTAGTACAAAAGAGTTGCAGCACAGCGAGATACTGGCAATAAACAGCATAATCGCAGCTGCAAAAGAGCTTTCGCCGGATTCGGTTATAGATAGGCTCAGTAGTGATATGAAAAGTTCTAATGTCGAGCTTTTAAAGCTCATCATGCCTAAGTTTTATAAACTAAGCCTAACGCACTATCCAACTCCTGGTGAGGTTAAAAGTCTAAGAAACGATCTGCTTAAAAACAGCTCAATAAAAAAAGTAGAAGATTTTTCACACACGCATGATACGACCTATAAGCTTCTCACGCTCTTTAAAAACGTAGTTGCTCTTTTTGCCGTTGTCGTGCTTGTGGTTACGGTTTTGTTAATTATAAAAGAGCTTAGAATCTGGCAGTATAAACACAATGAGAGAATGAGCATTATGGGGCTTTTTGGCGCTGCATTATGGCTTCGTTCAGCGGTTTTATTTAGGCTTGCTATCGTTGATGCACTTATTGCAAGCGTTTTGGCATTTGGAGTCTTTGTCTATCTCTCATCATCTCCTTTTGTTTTAGAGCAGTTTAATAACATTGGAATCAGTATAGTTATATTTGATCAAGTAGATGATTTTATGCTTATTTTGGGAGTCGCTATGTCTATATCTATTATTCTTGCTTCTCTAATCGTTTTGGGGCATAAGGAAGAGGCATGATTCGTCTGTTTTTACTCTTTTCATTAGCATATTTGTGCTTAGATGCAAAAACGAGCGTGGATACTAAAATAGCAAAAACAAGCTCTGAAATAAGCTCTTTTGCAAAAACGCAAGAAGATATAAACAAAAAAATGAACGAAACCGCTCAGGCGATAATAAAGCAAAGAAGAGAGATTGCGCAACAGCAGGAGCATCTTAAGCGGCTTAAAGAGGAGCTCTTGGAGAAAGAGGGGAGCTACGGTGAGAACGCAAAAGAGCTTGAAGAGTTAAAGAGTTCTCAGCAGAATCTCAAAAAGGAGACGCAGGAGCTTGAAGAGGAGCTTGTCTTTAGCATAGCGCAAAGCGTCTCCCTCTCCATTATACTTGAAGAGGAGTACAGTGCCAGCGCTGAGTCCATGATGGAGTATGAAGTTTTAGAGTTGATGCTTAAAGCGGCAAAAGAGAAGATAAAAGAGCTTAACGAAAAATTTTATAATAATTCAAAAAGTATAGAAGTGCTAAACGACAAAGTAAGCTCGCTCGAAGCTGCCATAAAAAATATTGACGACAAAAGAAAAGAGCTGTTACTTACTCAAAAAGAGAATGAAGCTTCGCTTAAAAAGCTTGAGGTCGCAAAAGCATCTTACAAAAAGAAGCTAAAAGAGGTCTTTAATAAGCAGGATATGCTAAAGAAAACTCTCTCGCAGTTAAATATTATAAAGATAGATGAGATAAAAAAGGCGCAGGAAGAGGCAGCAAGAAAAGAGGCTTTTGATGCAAAAGATATTGTTGGCGATAAAGATCTTCCAGATGTAAAAAGTCATGGAAGCAGTTATCAGGAGGCAAAGACAAAAAACTATACCGGTCAAAAAACAATAGCGCCGTTTGAACCTTACAAAATCACAAAAAAGTATGGAACATATACCGACCCGATCTACGGCATAAAAGTCTTTAATGAGTCAATATCGCTGCAACCGAGTGAAAGAAATACAAAAGTAAAAACGGTCTTTAACGGTAAAGTTATATTTGCAGACAAAACGCCGATTCTTGATAATATCGTTATTGTTGAGCATGATGATGGATTGCATACAATATATGCAAATCTATCTCAGATAGCTCCCGATATTCAAAAAGGCAAAAGAATCAAAAAGGGCTACACGATAGGGCGCGTAAGCGATGAGTTGATTTTTGAGGTTACGCAGAAGTCATTTCATATAAATCCTATAGGGCTCTTTCAGTAGGCTAGAGATTAACGTTAGCTATTAATTTTAGGTATAATTGCAAAAAAAATTTTAGGTATGTGAAAAAATGAACTTTATTCAAACCCGCGGATGCGATGAAAACAGTCCCAAAAGTGTTACATTCTCAGAGGCAATCTTAAGTCCCATAGCTTCATTCGGCGGTCTTTACGTTCCCGAGAGTCTACCGGAGCTTGGAGAGAGTTTTTTAACCAAACATCTAAACTCTTCATACAAAGAGCTGGCATTTGATGTTTTAGAACATTTTGAGATAGATATAGATAGAGGCGTTATTAAAGATGCCCTAAACCTCTATGATAAGTTTGATAATCCTGCAAATCCGGTACCAGTGGTAAAAGTAAAAGAGGATCTCTATATCAGCGAGCTCTACCATGGACCGACCCGCGCATTTAAAGATATGGCGCTTCAGCCATTTGGTATAGTTCTCTCCTCAATTGCGCAAAAAAGAGGAGAGAACTATCTTATTCTTGCTGCAACAAGCGGTGATACGGGTCCCGCAGCACTAGAAACTTTTAAAAACAGAGCGAACGTTCAAGTAGCATGTCTATATCCTGAGGGCGGAACCAGTGATGTGCAGAGACTTCAGATGGTAACAGAAGATGCAAAAAACTTGAAGGTTATCGGAATAAACGGTGTTTTTGATGATGCACAAAATGCACTTAAGAGACTTCTCTCTTCTAGTGAATTTAAAAAGGCACTCAAAGAGAAAAACATACTGCTATCGGCTGCAAACTCCGTAAACTTCGGGCGTATTATTTTTCAGATTATCTATCATATCCACAGCTACTTGGAGCTTGTTCGTCAAAGTGCTATAACTATGGGCGAGAAAGTTTACCTAAATGTACCAAGCGGAAATTTTGGAAACGCTTTGGGCGCATACTATGCGTGGAAGATGGGACTTCCTGTTGAAAAAATCATCATCTCCTCAAATGAGAATAATGTTTTAACTAAGCTTATTAAAACAGGAAAGTATGACTTAAGAGACTCTCATGTAGTAAATACGACATCCCCTGCGATGGATATACTAAAGTCATCAAATGTTGAGAGAATTTTGTATGATATGTTCGGATATAAGAGAACAAAAGAGTTGATGCAGAGCCTTGAAGAGAGTAGCTTTTACGAGTTGACATCTGAGGAGTTGGCATATCTTCAAAAAAGTTTTGATGCGGATTTCTGCAACGGAGACGAGGGTAAAAAGTATATAAAAGATACTTTCTATAAAAACGGTTACCTGATGGACCCTCACACCGCAACATGTATGAAATCTTATGAGACATGCACAAAAGAGAGCATAAAAACAATTGCGTACTCGACGGCAGAGTGGACAAAGTTCTCTCCTGTTATCGCAAATGCATTAACGGGTGAAATCGATGGCGAGGATTTAAAGGCTCTTGTTTCTATCTCTAAAGAGGCGAACTTGAAAATACCGGAGATGATAAGAGAGCTCTTTAGCAAGAAGGTTGTTCAAGATACTGTTATAGAAAAAGAGGATATAGAAAAAGAGATTTTGAAATTCCTCTAGTTTCCTTATTTTGATAATTCAACCGCTTTTTTATATGCCTGCTCGATTGCATTCATGCATGAAGCTCTGACATTTCCATCCTCAAGAGCACCGTAGCCCGCTGCAGTTGTTCCTCCGGGGCTCATGACAGCGTCCTTTAATAGAGCCGGATGAACCTCTTGTATAAGTTCTCCAAATCCTGCAAAAAGACCGCGCATAGTAGCCATTGCATCGGCTCTTTTCATCCCTTGTTTTACCGCTCCATCAGCCAGTGCTTCGGCAATAAGCGTAAGATATGCAGGACCGCTCCCTGCCAATCCCGTTGCGATGTCAAGCTCTTTTTCGCTTCCAAGCCAAAGAGTCTCCCCGATTGCGCCAAGCAGCTCCTTTGCCTCATCTTTGTATGCCTCATCTCCCGTTAGCGTGGTCATGGATCTGCCTACGCTTGCAGCGAGGTTTGGCATACTTCTTACAACAGCGTGAGGATTTAGATTTTGTTTTATTTTTTGGACTGTCACTCCGGCAAGAACAGAGTAGATGATTTTTGCTCTTCCTTTTACTCTAGCGGCGACCTCTTCAACATTTGCGGGTTTTACGCATAGTATGACAGTTTTGCCCTCTATATCAGAATCATTCATTAAAATTTTTTCTATTTTAACGCCCACCTCACTTTCAAACTTATTTAGTTTTTCTAAGTCTCTACCGACAACTTCTAGTTTATAGTTTTCTTTAAGCCCTTTGGCAATGCTTAATGCCATATTCCCGTTGCCGATAAAAGTGATAGTTTTCATCAAAGTGCCTTTATTTTTTTATGGTAGTATAGCATTAACATATAAAATATAAAAGGAGAGATAATGGAACAATTTTTAGCAGAGGCAAAACAAGCGAGCAGGGTGTTAAGTACTCTAAGCGGGGCGGAAAAAAATAGAATTTTGAGAGAGATGGCAAAAGGACTAAGAGCAAATACGATGGAGCTCATCGAAGCAAATGCAAAAGATATGTCTGATGGCAAAAAGAATGAGCTCTCATCCGCATTGATGGACAGACTCTATCTGGATGAGAAGCGTATTGATGCGATGGCTGTCGCAATAGAGGATATAGCGGCACTTAAAGAGCCTGTAGGACGCGTTCTTGATGGCTGGGTAACTGAGGATGGATTAAAGATAGAAAAGGTCTCTATCCCTATCGGCGTTATTGGAATCATCTACGAATCTCGACCAAATGTTACAAGCGATACTGCAGCACTCTGTTTTAAAAGTTCAAATGTCTGTGTTTTAAAGGGCGGAAAAGAGGCTGAGAACTCAAATAACGCAATCGCGAAGATACTTCAGAGCGTTTTAGAGAGAAACAACCTTCCAAAATCACTCGTATCACTTATTCCCGACTCCTCAAGAGAGGGAGTTGCCAAACTTATCAAGATGGACAAATATGTTGATCTTATTATTCCTCGCGGCGGGGCAGGGCTTATAAAGTATGTGAGCGAAAATGCGACGGTAAGCGTTGTCAAGCACGATAAAGGGCAGTGCCACACATATATAGACAAAGATGCCATTATGGAGGATGCTATCAAAATTGCCATCAATGCAAAAGTTCAAAGACCGGGTGTTTGTAATGCCATGGAGACGCTTCTAGTCGATAGTGCCGTGGCAAAAGAGGCACTGCCGCTCTTAAAAGTAGAGTTTGACAAAGCTCATACCGAGTTAAAAGGGTGTAAGCGGACTCAGGCGATTATAGATGTGGCAAATGCGACTGATGAGGATTACGATACAGAGTATCTTGCGAATATACTAAACATAAAAGTAGTAGATGGTGTTGAGGGTGCGATTGAGCATATTGTAAGATTCTCTTCAGGGCACTCTGAGGCTATTATCACTCAAAACGTAACCGCTGCGGAGGAGTTTTTAAATGCTATTGATGCGGCAGCCGTTTATCTCAATGCTTCAACAAGATTTACGGATGGCGGATCATTTGGCTTTGGTGCGGAGGTCGGTATTAGTACAAACAAACTTCACGCACGTGGTCCAATGGGAATCGAAGGGCTTACAACATATAAGTTTAAAATATACGGAAGCGGACAAATAAGATAAATATCTCTTCATTGTTGATACAAATCAACGCTATAAATTTATATATTAAATATAATTTACTCATATAAATTAAGAAGGAGTTTAAATGTCACTTATTCCAAATGATGCTTCAAAGATAGAAGTTACCGGTGCGACGGTAGATTTTTATAAAGTAGAGAAAGATGGTGAGAGTACTTACTATTTTGATACCTCAAAATGCGGTCCGCCGGATCCAATGGTAAACGCTGTGTGCGGATTGAAGCTTATAAAAGGAACAGATGACAAGTTGGTTATGATTAACCACAAGGCACCTGGAGGACTTTTCTCAAAACTAGGCGATGATGTCTCATATGAGATACAAGAGGCTCCTGAGGGGTTGGTAAAAATAGTTTTCACAAGCAACGGCTCATCTCAAGCAGCAACAGATCTTGAAAATATAAGTCACTAGCAGTATATGTTCTCAATATCACAAGACTTTGCCCCTCCATTTAAACTTATCTCTCCATTTTTTATATTAGGGAGCCTGTTTTATCTGCTATCGGTCATATTTCTCTTTTTCTTCTCGGTAGATAATCTGTCAATGTTGGATACAAAAGTATTAAGTTTTGTCCATCTATTTTTGCTCGGTTTTGTTATGATGACAATTTTTGGTGCAATGGCGCAGTTAGTGCCAGTTGTGCTTGAGGTTGGGCACTTTGGGGTTGAACTCTTCTATGCGATATGGCCTCTACTTGCCATAGGTACAATAATGATGGCATTCGGGTTTGTGGGCTATCCGACACTTCTGCCTTTTGGCGGAACAGTCGTTTTAATAGCCATGATGATATTTGTGATGGAGATATTTCTAACGATAAAAAAGGTCAAGAAGTTTAATCTTGTCATTAGCAGTATGCTTATAGCAAATATATTTCTCTTTTTTGGAGTCATATTTGGTCTTGTGATGGCTCTTGGATACGCTGGAATGGTAAATATTGATATAAATGCACTGCTCAAGGGGCATGTGTTTTTAGTCATTGTAGGATACATAGTTGTTACTATAATGGGGCTCTCAGTCGTGTTACTTCCTATGTTTGGACTCTCTCACGGCTTTAGTAAAAAGCCTCTTGAGATCTCTGTAGCACTTGTGAGTCTCGCTGTCATCTCTGTTGTGCTCTCATCATTAAGCGGTGTTGCGCTGCTTGGTTATGGAGGCTATGCGCTGGCATCCGTAGGATTGCTGATATACTTCTACTTTATATATACTATACACAAAACTAGAGCAAGAAAAGAGATTGATATTTATGCAAAATCGCTTCTATTTGCATATTTTTCTCTGATTGCATCGCTGGTATTGGCTTTAGTATATTTAGGTATCGGTTATGAGCCGCTGCTCTTAGCATCTGCATGGATGATGTTCTTTGGTTTTTTTGCTTTTGTTATTACTGGGCATATGTATAAAATCATTCCGTTTCTTGTCTGGTTTGAGAGGTTTTCCCCACTTGTGGGAAAGCAAAAGGTACCGATGTTAGCAGATATGCTTCCCATAAAGAGCTCTTCTGCTCAGCTTCTGTTTTGTGCTTTGGGTGTTGTCGTTATAGCGGCAGCTATTTTACTTCAAGAGGAAGTTCTCTTAAAAGCCGGAGCCTCATTTTTACTGATGGGTGCTTTGGCTCTGGTAAGAAACGTCTTTTATATGATCAATTATAAATAATAATACTTTGTAGTTCTCGAAAAACCTGTTTTTCGTAGCTTCAGGGGGTTGTAGGGACTTTAGTCCCTGCCACCTAAAACGGACGCGTTCGTTTTAATGCGTAACATCAATAAAATAAAAGGATAAAAAAATGTATACAAAAGAAGAACTATTTTTAGCAATATCTACAGTCATAGACCCTGAGGTCGGTTTTAACCTTGTAGAGATGGGGCTTATTTATGACGCTTCATGTGATGAAGAGGGAAATGCGTATGTAAAGATGACGCTCTCTACAAAAGCGTGCCCTATGCATCAGCTTATCCAACAGTGGGTAAAAGAGGCTGTGAAGAAGATGGCAGGGATAAAGAGTGTAGAGATCGATTTAGTTTGGGAGCCTGAGTGGAATATCACTATGGCTGAAGCGCATGTAAAAAAAGCTCTAAGCCGCTAACGTATACTCTTTGATAGCTTCGCAAACTTTTTCAATAGACCTCTTGTACTTCTTCAAGTTGCTTATATAGGTTAAGTCTGAAGGGTTGGCGATACTATTTTTTAGTTCAAGCGCGATTTCGTGCAGATTCTCCGCCCCGATGTTTGCCGCTACACCCGATATATCTAGGAGCAGTTTATCGGCATCTATACCGTTTGTCCCATTTATATGCTCTTGAAGTGTCTCTGCAGAGTCGGAGTATTTTAATAGAAAATCATTGAGTATTTCAAGGTAGAACTCTTTGTCTCCCCCGCATATCTCTAGACCCTTATTCATGTCAAATTCGGCACTCTCTTGAGATGGTTTAGGAGTTTTTTGTGACTCCTCACCCGTTGTATAAATATATAAAATATCATATAGGGCATCCATTTTAAGAGGTTTTTCCAGATGCGCTTCCATGCCGACATTGAGCATATTTCTAACATCGTCTGGCGCAGTATCGCCGCTGAGTGCAACAATTGGAATGTGTTCATAGTTTGGATTTTTTCTAATAAGTCTTGTTGCTTGAAAGCCGTCTATTGTTGGCATATGAGCATCCATGAAAATTACTGCAAAATCTCTGTCATTTTCTAAGATATTCAACGCTTCTTGACCATCGTTCGCAATAGTAATATCTATGCCGGAGGTGGAGAGAAGCCCGGCTATAACTTTTTGATTTATTATATTGTCTTCGGCGATGAGTATTCTTGTACCTTTAAAATTGGCAAAGTCATCTTTTGTAATTTTATCATGGGGAAGAAGCTCTCGCTTTTTTCTATTTACACGGGTTGGAGCAGCAGTCTCAATAGGAGCTGTTTCTATCTCCTGCGCACTGGGTTGTTCCTCTTTATACTCAGGTTGCTCTTCTTTTATTTTTACAGAAGGCTCAGGCTCTTTATCCTCTTCCTTGGCTAAAGCAACTGCTTTGTTTTTTGAACTCTTTAAAAGGAGAACTACTGTTATAAGAGTTGCTACGACAATTAATCCTATTAGTTCTATATAATATTGACTTATTATTGTTTGCATATTAGAGCTCTTTTTTTCTTTATCATACTGTAATAAAAATTAAACTTTACAAAAGTTAATGTATAATTATAGTAAAAATAATATAGGTCTTAAATGCAAATTATTCCACATGTTCCGGTTTTATACGCGCAGGTACTCGAAGCCTTCAGTGATATAGAAAATGGGGTAATTATAGACTGTACGATGGGGTACGGCGGGCACTCATCGATGATACTTGAAGCAAATCCCAATATCAAGCTTATTGCAATAGACCAAGACCAGAGTGCAATCGATTTTTCAACTTCAAGACTAGATCCTTATAAAGAGAGAGTCGAGATAAAAAAAGGGCGCTTCTCCACCGTCATCAAAGAGATTCTCAAAGAGCATGACATTAAAGAGATTAGAGGTGTTTTGGCGGACATTGGAGTCTCATCTCTGCAGCTTGACCAAAAAGAGAGAGGCTTCTCTTTTTCTAGCGATAACCTTGACATGAGAATGGACACGGATGCGCAACTGAGTGCGGCAGAGGTCGTAAACGAGTACTCTCAAGCTGACCTTGAGAGAATTTTGCTTGAGTATGGGGAGCTTAGAAACTACAAAAAAATAGCCTCTTTTATAGTAAACAACCGCCCCTTCTCATCCGCAAAAGAGTTAAGCGAAGCCCTGAAACATCTTATGCCAACGGGAAAAAAGATTCATCCCGCAACACTTCTCATGCAGGCTATTCGCATAGAGGTGAACAACGAATTAGGCGAGCTAAACTCCCTTTTAGACACAATAGAAGAGGCAAAATTTCCAAATGCAAAAATAGCGATTATCTCTTTTCACTCGTTAGAGGACAGAATAGTCAAAAATAGCTTTGTACGCTGGAGAGAGAGCTGTGTCTGCCCAAAAGAGGCGATGAGATGTACATGCAGCAATGATTACTCGTACGGCAAAATCCTAACCAAAAAACCTATTACGGCAGAAGATGATGAACTAAAGGCAAATCCTAGAAGCAGAAGCGCAAAACTAAGAGTATTTCAGACGGATAGCAAAGCATGAGTGAGAAAACAGAGCTTTTAAATGAAGTAGATTTAGTTCTCAATCCAAAAAAAGGTGTAGATTTAAACCACCTTCTGTATGTTCTGCTTGGCATAACATTTGCCGCTGTTGTGCTCTTTCCTAAAATATATATTCAGCAGCAGATTTACTTTAAAAGCAGGGATATATCAAAACTAAAAAGCGAGTATGATACGCTAAAAGAGGAGAACAGGCTTATAAAAAGCTCTGTTGAGTCTATTAGATTTAAAAATCAAGTACTTGATACTATATTTTAAAGAGGTTCGATGATTCGACGTTTTTTAGAGTTTGCAATAGATAAACCGCTGCTCAACCATATTTTACTCACATTTATTTTTGTTCTCTCCATATTTGCATATGTCAATATCCCAAAAGAGATATTTCCTCCTATGAACATGGACAAAGTCACCATAGCCGGTGGATACGTCGGAACTTCTGCCGATGTGCTTGACAAGATGGTCGTAAAAACCATAGAGGATGACCTTCAAAACATTAGTGAACTTGACATTATAAAAACGACCATAAAAAATGGCTCTTTTTCTATCATAGCGGATATAAAACCGGGTTCTGACAATGCGAATGTTTTAAATGATGTAAAAGATATTCTAAGCAGCGTAAAAAAAGATCTGCCCGCAGACATGGCAGAACCGATTGCAAAGATACAGCTGCACAACTTTCCTCTCGCACTTGTGGCATTGGCGGGCGATAGACCAAAAGAGGAGCTACTGCAAAGAGCGGAGGAGCTAAAGAGCGAGCTGAGCAAACTTAAAGAGCTTAGCGAAATCACTATTCGCGGTGATGCCGAAGAGGAGCTTGTCATAAAGATTAACGAGCAGAAAGTTTTGGCGTTTGGTCTGCAGCCTGCTTTAGCGGTAGAGGCGTTAAGAAACATCAGCTCAATCTTTCCCATAGGAACCATTAAAGACAGAGGCTCTCATCTTTACATCTCAACCTATAACGGAGAGAAAAATAAAGTAGATATTGAGAGTACGGTTATAAATGTAGGCGGTTCTAGGGTTCTAATAGGCGACATTGCGGATGTCTCTTTTAGACTTAGTGATGAGACGGAACTTTCACACTACAACGGCGTTAGAAATATATCCATAAACGTAGCAAAAGCAAAAGATGGAAATGCAATAGAGCTTGTAAAGAAGGTTAGAGCCCTTTTGAAGGAGAGCCAAAAGCTTCATCCTGAGCTGCAGTATGAGATATATGCAGATACATCGGTGTGGATTAAAAACCGTTTAAATACCGTTTTTGCAAATATAACTTTTGGACTTATGCTTGTCTTTTTGGCAATGCTTATCTTTATAAACCGCGGCATAGCATTTGTTGTTGCCATCGGAATCCCTCTTAGTTTTATGATAGGGCTTATAGCCACCGAGATTATGGGAGACAGCTTAAATATGCTCTCACTTTTAGGGGCACTCATAGCTCTTGGTATGCTAGTTGATGAAGCCATAGTCGTTGCCGAGAATATCTACCGGCACCTAGAGGAGGGGATGGATAGAAGAGAAGCCGCAATAGTCGGAGCGCAGGAGATGTTTCCGGCAGTTTTAACCGCTACGCTTACAACTGTTTTTGCATTTTTACCTATGCTTCTGCTCAGCGGCGAAATGGGAATGTTTATAAAAATTATTCCTATCATGATAACCGTACTGCTCCTCTCATCACTCTTCGAGGCGTTTTATTTCTTGCCGCTTCACGCGCACGACTTTTTAAAAGTATCGCACAGTGAGAGTGCAACAAGAAAAATCTGGAAAAAACTTACCTCTTGGCACAGTAAAATTCTTCATTTTGCTTTTAGAAGAAAGTGGATCTCTTTGATAGTTATGGTTGTGACTATCTTATCTTTAACAGCCGTTATGATTAAAAACTCAAAATTTCAACTCTTTCCTGATTTTGATACGACTCAGATTTATGTCTACGGAAAGGTAAATGTAAACAACGAGCTTGAAGATACCGAAATGATTGTTACAGAGCTTGAGAGAGAACTTTTAAAAAATATAAAAGGCGATGATATCTCCTCCATCACATCGGTAATCGGTTTTAAGCTTGATGCCAAAAATATGGTTGAGACGGGAGAGCATCTTTTTCATATCTTTATAGATTTGAGTGAACGCGCCGCCGACAATGCTTTTGATGAGTATATTAGCCCATATCTTTCAATCGAGTACGATAAAGATATCTTAAAAAGACAAAGAGACGCAAGAGAGATTGCAAAAGATGTTGAGAGAGTTGTGGAGCCCTTTAGAACTCTTAAAGAGAGAGGAAACATTACCTATGAAGAGCTTGTCGTAAAGGTTCCGGGAGCCGGCGTTATTGCCTCAGATGTTGAGATAAGCTTAAGCGCAAATGATGAGCAAAAAACAATGCAGGGCATAAAAGAGCTTGAAGAGGCGCTAAGAGCCGTTGATGGTGTAAACAATATCTCAAACGATGCAACGCTTGGCGAAAAAGAGCTGAAACTGCGTGTAAACGAGTATGGACAGCAGCTAGGCTTTAATGAGGAGCTGATATCAAAAGAACTTAGAGCGTACTACCTTAAAGGCGAGTACGGCAAGATGTTCAACGATAGCGGGCTTGTCCGCATAAAGATAGAGAGCGGCGTAAATGAGCAGATAAACTCCATAGACAGCATAGAGGTTAAGGTTCCTTCCAGCGATACTTTTGTTTTGCTAAAAGATGTTTGCGACTTTATTATAACTCAAGGATTTGTAGCTCTTCAAAAAGAGAACGGAGTAAGGATAAGAACGGTAGTTGCGTCCATAGATAAGAAGATTGTTACATCTGCTGAGGTCATGAAAAAACTTGAACCTACATTCTCGAAATTAAATAGTGACGGCTATAAACTTGATATAAAAGGAGAGGAGAAAGAAAACGCAAAAAACAAAAGAGAGCTGATGCAGTCAGCACTTATAGCAATCTTTTTGATTTTTATAACCCTTGTTTGGCTTTTTGACTCCATTAAAAAATCTCTCATCGTCATAAGCACAATACCGCTTGTTTTGCTGGGAGTATTCTTCGGTCACATGGTCATGGGAATCAACCTAACAATGCCGGGAATGATAGGAGTAGTAGGACTTGCAGGCGTTGTTGTTAATGACGGACTTATCGTAGTAAATTTCATAAAAAATGCAACAAACACAGAAGAGCTAATGAAGCAGGCACAAAAAAGATTAAGACCGATTTTACTAACATCGCTTACAACAGTTCTTGGACTATCAACACTTATATTTTTTGCTTCAGGACAAGCTATGATACTCCAGCCAATGGCAATATCTCTAGGTTTTGGAATAGCATGGGCAACTGTTTTAAACCTGATTTATGTACCGCTTCTATATGCAGTAGTTTTTAAAATCAAAGATGCGCAAATATCAGAAAAATCTAAGGTGGTCTAAAGTATAATTCCGACCTACAAAGCAATCGCCTTTCTAGAAACAGTGGGTTCTTAGCTCAGTTGGTTAGAGCCCCCCGCTCATAACGGGGTGGTCGAGTGTTCAAGTCACTCAGAACCCACCATTGTGAAACTCCCTCAACAACGAACTTTCAAAGAAAATTCAAACTCTTAAACTGTAATCATAAAACACTAGGTATTCTCTTGGGTATTCCCTTAATCGACTTAATGAAAAATTTGGGTGCGTAAATAATCACTTTTTCTTATAACACACA
>NZ_JACUTS010000136.1 GCF_014859695.1 Sulfurimonas sp.
AAAGATTTTTGGAGAAGATGGCACATCACGCTTAGTAGATTTCTAAGAGATTATGCTTACATTCCTCTTGGCGGAAACAGACATGGAGAGTATAGAACACATGTAAACCTAATGGCAACTTTTCTCCTTGGTGGAATTTGGCACGGCGCAGGATGGACATTTGTCTTTTGGGGATTTTTACATGGATTGGCTTTAGTACTTCACAGAGTTTGGAGCCAATACAATTTCCACATACCAAGAGTACTGGCATGGTTTATCACTTTTAACTTTATCAACATCACATGGGTCTTTTTTAGAGCTAAAGAGTGGGAAGACGCACTGAAGGTACTATCGTCAATGTTTAGTTTGAGTAATGTAGTTTTACCAAATCCATTATCAACAAAATTGGCATTTTTACAAGATTATGGGATTACATTTGGTGGATGGGTTGCAAATATTGATAACGATGGCGGTAAATCTTTAGTTCCTTTTTGTATTTTTGCTTTTATCATTATCTTACTTTTCAAAAACTCAATGCAAAAAATGAAATCTTTCACTCCAAATAAAAAAGTCGCGGTTTTTACTGCGTTTTTGCTCTCATTTGGCATCTTATCGCTTACAAAAGTGAGCGAATTTTTATATTTTAATTTTTAAGGTTTTTAATGAGTAGTAAAAAATTTATAGCTTTTGTTGGACTGTTTGCGTTTTTGATTGTTGGATTTGTTGGCGGTGTGAATTATGTGGTTGACCCGTATGGATTTAATAATTTGATAAAAATTGAAAGATTAAATTCAAAAAAAATTTCAAATACATCTCTTACTACAAGATTTAAAGCCAATCTGCTAGAAAGTGGCAAATTTGATACTATTATGCTTGGAACATCAAGAATAGGTGTGATGAACCCTGAGATAGTAAATAACTATTTAAAGTCAAATACATTTAATCTTGAATATCCTGGATCAAATACCATTATTCAAAATAAATTTTTCAAATATGCCAAAAATTTTAATGATATAAAATATCTTGTCTATGGAATCGATTTTATGGCATTTAATAAAAATCGAATTATCAAGAATGATTTTCAAGAGTTTTATGATTTGGAAAATAAAATTACGAATTTTGAGAATATTACAAATTATGATCTATACTTTAATGCTGAAACATTAGTTAAAAGTGCTATTGTTATTGGAAAAAATATTTTAAATCGCCAAGACACAGAAGCAAATTACTTAGCTAATGGCATGAGAGACTATATCAATTTTATTGAGCAAGAAAAAACCGGTACATTAAAATTGGAAAAACAGATTAAAAAATCTATAGAAAGTTATTTTAAACCTCATACTGGCATTTATAAAAATTATCAATTTTCGTATGAATATTTAAATTATTTCAAAAATATAATCAAACTATGCAAAACTAATGATATAAAACTTTTTGTGTTTATTCCACCAATGTATAGTGAACATTTTGATGCAATTTATTCAGCTGGATATTTTGATGAATTTGAATTTTTTAAAAAAGAACTCATAAAAATAACTGATTTTATAGACTTTACAGGACATAATTCTATTAGTACAAACAAAAATAATTATTGGGATAGTTCTCATTTGCGGGTTGAAATGACTGGTGTGGTAATGGCTAAAATCTTCAACGACCAAACAGTTGATGTTCCAAAAGATTTCGGCGTATTAGTCACGAAAGAAAATATCGACACTCACTTAGAAAATCTAAAAAACCAAATCAAAGCCTATGATGCATCAAAACTAGAGTAGATTTTTTTCCTCATTTCCAACTTGTAGCTGGGAATGCCTACATAACTTTTGTGGCTGAAATATGCATTCCTACGCTGGAACGATAGGAGCGAGAGCTTCCTAGCCCTTAATCCCATCCGCTCTTGGAGCCATTAAAAACCCAAAAAAGACCTTAGCGTAAAGCATAAAAGGTACACTCCAGAGGATAGCCGAGTAGAGATAGAGTTCGCTTGAATACTCTGGATAGAAGGCTATAGCGCTGCGTATAAGCGAGGCGATAACTATAAGAGCTACCATAAGATACTTTTCTGTTATCACAGAGAATTTTCTGTGTCAATATTTGATTCATCAAAGTCAATATATCTATAAATCATTAACACGGCTACACTTTTTGGATATATTTTATAAATTATTTTTATTCCATCTAAAACAATCTCGCGAATGGTTTCATCATCAAATGTAGTATTTATTTTGCCGACATAAGGATGCTGAAGCATATCCTTTATTCTTGATACTAATTTTGTAGTGTATTGTGTCGCACGAGAAGGAGTGTCTTTTGAAATATAATCTCTAAGTTTAAATATAAATTCTTTAGAATCATGAGAAAAGTTTACTTTCATCAAAATTTATTTATTTAGCTCTTCAATAAGTTCATCTGATGAGTATATCTTCCCATTCTCAACCTGCTCTAAGCCTCTTAAGATTCCAGCTTTTTCAAGTTTATAAACTGTATTATCTATAATTTCCACAGATTCACCTTGTTTGGTTAAAGATTCTAAAAAAGATAATATTCTTTTAGATGCACTCTCAGAAGCATTTAAATGTAAAGTCATTTAATAATCCTTTGATTTTATTGGCAATATTATATCTGATTTTAACAAATCTTTTTTCTCGTTCCCAACTTGTAGTTGGGAACGAGAAAAAAAGAGCATTACCCCTTTATGCCGTCTGCTCTTGGAGCCGTTAAAAACCCAAAAAAGACCTTAGCGTAAAGCATAAAAGGTACACTCCATAAGATTGCCGAGTAGAGATAGAGTTGGCTTGAATACTCTGGATAGAAGGCTATAGCGCTGCGCATGAGCGTTGCAACAACTATTAGTCCGACCATAAGATGCGTGTAAATGTTTGAAGTGAGATGGCGTCCTGTGTGAATCCAGCCGATGATTATCATGACCATCAGATAGGCAAGACCGTAGCCGCCGCTTGTTATGAAGTGTCTGAAGTGAGTGATATTTTCAACTTCATTTGAAAGGATGCTGTAGCCCATCATGGCGTAACCGAGCCCCAAAAGTACATATATAAGACTTAGATAGA
>NZ_JACUTS010000037.1 GCF_014859695.1 Sulfurimonas sp.
CATATGAGTGAAAACACTCCACAACAACCTCGCAAAACAAACAACAAAACCAACCCAAAAACAAGAACACACAATCCGGTAAAAGGCGTAAGCGTCGAAGATTTACGCATAAAAGGCATAGATGAACTCACGGCAATGGCTACTGAGCTCAACATCGACAACCCAAATGAACTTAAGCGTCAAGACCTTATCTTTGAGATATTGAAGGCTCAAACGGAACAGGGCGGGTTTATTCTCTTTAGCGGTATTTTGGAGATTATGCAAGATGGTTATGGTTTTATTCGCTCGATTGATAAAAGTTTTGATGAGAGTATCAACGATGCGTATGTGTCAAATACCCAAATCAAACGTTTTGCTCTTCGTAACGGAGACGTTGTAACAGGTCAGGTTCGCCCTCCAAAAGAGCAAGAGAGATACTATGCGCTTATTAAAATAGAAGCGGTCAACGGTCTTCCTCCCGAAGAGAGCAAAAAAAGACCTCTCTTTGAAAACCTCACTCCTCTTTATGCAACAGATCAAATCAAACTAGAGTACAGAGAAAAAGGCTTAACAGGTCGTATGATGGATCTTTTTGTTCCCATTGGCAAGGGGCAGCGCGGACTTATCGTAGCACCTCCAAGAAGCGGTAAAACAGAGCTTTTAAAAGAGGTTGCTCACGGTATAACACATAACCATCCTGAAATAGATTTGATGGTACTTTTGGTTGATGAGAGACCTGAAGAGGTAACGGACATGGAGAGAAGCGTAAAAGGCGAGGTTTACAGCTCTACATTTGATATGCCTGCAAAAAACCATGTAAAAGTGGCTGAGATGGTTATAGAAAAAGCAAAAAGACGCGTTGAGCTTGGACGTAATGTCGTTATTCTTCTTGACTCTATCACTCGTCTGGCACGTGCTTACAACACCATAACACCTTCAAGCGGCAAGGTTCTCTCAGGAGGAGTTGACGCAAACGCACTTCACAAGCCAAAAAGATTTTTCGGAGCTGCCAGAAACATAGAAAACGGCGGAAGTTTAACCATCATAGCGACTGCTCTTGTAGATACGGGAAGCAGAATGGATGAAGTCATCTTTGAGGAGTTCAAAGGTACGGGTAACTCCGAGGTTGTTCTTGATCGCAAAATCGCAGACAGAAGAATCTTCCCTGCTATGGATATTCTAAAATCTGGAACGAGAAAAGATGAGCTTCTTATCGCACCGGAAATTCTACAAAAAGTATTTATACTACGTCAGATGATTCATAAACAAGAAAATGAGATAGAAGCGCTCAAGTTTGTTTACTCTACCATGGGCAAAAAAGCTACAAATGAAGAGTTTCTTGAAAGTATGAACCCAAATCAATAATGAAAGTCGGCGTATTTGACAGCGGGATAGGCGGCTTAACTGTTGTAAAATCCCTGCTTGAGCACCATCTTTTCGCGGAGATAGTCTATTTTGGAGACACCGCAAGAGTTCCTTATGGCATAAAAGACAAAACCACTATCATTCGCTACGCCATAGAAGCCGTAGAGTTTTTCAAAAACTTTGACCTTGACCTCATAATCGTCGCATGCAACACTGTAAGCGCACATGCGCTTGATGAGATGCGAGAAGTCTCCTCTTGTCCTATTATCGGCGTTGTTGAAGCGGGAATTTTGGCAACTGCAAATGCACTCAAGGATAAAAATGCAAATATTCTCATCCTTGGAACAAAAGCAACAATCAACTCTAAGGCGTATGAAATAGGACTGCATGCAGAAGGATTTTACAATCTTCAAGCAAAAGCGACAGGACTCTTTGTCCCCATGGTCGAAGAGGAGATTTACGAGGGAGAGGTTTTAGAGGCAACTTTTAGACACTATTTTGGAACCATTACGGCTCCCGATGCAATCATTTTAGGCTGCACTCATTTTCCTCTTATTTCAGAGGCTCTGCAGAACCACTTTAGCAAAAAAAGCGTACTTATCCACTCAGGAAATGCCATAGTCGAGTATCTTGAAAAAGAGTTTGATTTTAGTAAAAGATATGAGAACCCACGATTGGAGTTTTTTGCTTCAGAAAATCCGGAATCATTAAGAAACATAGCAAAAAAGTGGCTTCTTTTATAGTGTGAGAGAATTTTATTCCAGATTGTCTCTGGAATAAAAAGTGTAGTTAAAACTTCTTCGCGATTTTTTTTGCTAACTTTTTAGCATCTTTCTTAACCGTTAAACCTTTTTTCGCAACCGTCTTTGCCACTTTTTTTGTAGCCTTTTTGATATCATTTTTAGCGATATTCGCTTTTTTAATAGCTTTTTTTACTACTTTTTTGATAACTTTCTTGTCCAGTACTTTTGCCATTTAAGACTCCTTTGGTTTTTGTATTACCAAAAAAAACGGTAATAACTTACAATCATTATATAGATTGAAGACACTATTGTCAAGAAAATATGGAACGGCTGCAGTTGCAGGCAAAAAGCGTTGATGTAACACTACTGAAATAATTTAGCATTAAAATAGCAGTATGAAACTTGAACTCCCTAAAAAATGGATTCGCAACTTAAAAACTTTAGATGTTGCGTTTCAACCTATTGTAAATATTCATACCGGAAAGATTTTTGCTGTTGAGGCACTTCTTAGAAACTATAATGAGGTTGGTTTTAGCTCAATTTTTGAGCTTTTTGATACGGTCTATAAAGACAACCTGCTCTACTCGTTTGACTTAAAACTAAGAAAAAAAGCCCTTAAAAAACTTATAACGATAGATGGCCAAGAAGAGATAAAACTCTTTTATAATCTGGACAACAGACTTCTTGACATGCCAAATTTCAAGCATGGAAATACCGGCAAACTTTTAAAACACTACGGCATCGGTAAAAACAGAATCTGCTTTGAAATTTCAGAGAGACATGAGATCTCAAATGTCTCAAGGATGCAAGAGGTTTTAGCGCACTACAAGAGCGAGGATTTTTGTATAGCCATAGATGATTTTGGCGTCGGTTACTCTGGGTACAAACTTCTTTATGATAGCAAACCAGACATCATAAAAATAGACAGATTTTTCTTAAGCGACATACAAAAAGATGCGAAAAAAAAGCTTATGGCAAGAAGCATCACTCATTTAGCAGTTCAACTTGGCATAAAAGTCATAGCCGAAGGTATTGAAACTAAAGAGGAGCTGCTTACCTGCAGAAATATAGGCTGCCATTTTGCTCAAGGATATTTTATCCAAAGACCGACTCTGCTTGCATCGGAAATAGCGCAGGAGTATCCTCATATTTTAGATATTTTAGACACTAAACAATAGAACAGCTATATCTCCATAAGTTGTCTGTTATGATTTTTTAACCCTATAAATGTTAGAATCGCTTCAACTAAAGATGGAGAGTGCATGTGAGAGCGAGTTCAGAAGTATTAGCAAGAAAGTATAGACCCAGAAACTTTGACGAGCTTATAGGTCAAGAAACGGTTTCCCAAACTCTCTCACTTGCGCTTGATGCCAACAGACTCTCTCATGCATATCTCTTCTCAGGACTCAGAGGAAGCGGTAAAACCTCAACTGCGCGCATATTTGCAAAAGCTCTTATCTGTGAGACTGGTATAACTCATCAGCCGTGTGGAAGTTGCCAAAACTGCGTAGATTCACTACAAAACCGCCATATAGATATAGTTGAGATGGATGCGGCATCAAACCGCGGTATAGACGATATTCGTGACCTAATTGAACAGACCAAATACAAACCCTCAAGTGCAAGATTTAAGATATTTATCATAGATGAAGTTCACATGCTGACGCCCTCTGCTTTTAATGCTCTTTTAAAAACTCTTGAGGAACCGCCCTCTTATGTGAAATTTATACTCGCAACAACAGACCCCCTAAAGCTTCCGGCAACCATCTTAAGCCGTACACAGCACTTTAGGTTTAAATCGATTGCTACAAATAAAATAGCAGAACATTTAGCGCACATTCTCAATCTTGAAGGGATTAAGTACGAGATTGAGGCTTTGGAGATTTTGGCAAGAAGCGGAAGCGGAAGCTTAAGAGATACGCTCACTCTCCTTGATCAAGCAATCATCTACTCCAAAAATCATGTGGACGTCCGCACTGTTACAGATATGCTGGGACTTGTGGACCCAGAGTTTATCAACAAACTCTTTGGAGCAGTTTTTGCAAAAGATTATGCCGCACTTGTCGCATTTACAAAGATTTTAGAGGAGTATGAGGCTGAGATGGTCGTCGATGAACTTATAGCCTACCTCAAAGAGAGAATGTACGGGGGCGACGCGCTCTACTCGACACTTGTTCTTGATAGGTTTTTCAGAATTATAAGCGATTCCAAATATCTCTTTAGTATAAATGCGGACGGCTCTTTTGTTCTCTCGCTTATATTTTTCAAAATGGTAGAAGCACTCCGCATAAAAGAGGTGGACCAGATGATAGAGTCTCTTCAAAAAGAGATTCAAAGACCTTCCATCTCATGCGCTGCTCCCCAAAGTGAGCCACAGAGTGAAATCAGCAACAACAAAGAGAACGAACCTGAGATAGAGCAAACAAAAGTGGAGCCGCCCGTATCTATCAATACAAAAATGTTTGAAGAGCTCATAGCTAAACTAAAAGATAGAAGCCCGGAGCTTGGCGAATGTTTTGAGAAGAACATCTCCTTTGTCTCTTTTGAGAATAATGCGCTTACATGGGAGAGCTGTGCCGATGGAGAGTGCAAAAAAGTTCTGACGCACGGCTACTCCGTAATAAAACAGTTTGTTAGAGAGATTTTTGGATTTGAAACGAAAATAAAACATGAGCCTTGTACAAAAATAGCCGAAGATGCGGCAGAAAAAGGGAGTATTCCTCAAAGGGAAGAGACCCAGCAGTATGTCCAGTCTACCTCAATGATAGAAGATGCTGAGATGGGAGGGAGTGCAAGCTGTGTGACAAATTGTCAAAGCAGCGATAACTCCAGAGAGATCGACGCTGCAGAGATTAAGGATGAGATTATGGTTCAAAAAGCCGTAGAACTTTTTGAAGCCAAAAAGATGACTATTCAGTCAAAAATTTAACTCTTTATCATATTTTCAACGCTAAAACTAAACGCGGAGCCTTTGCCAAACTCTGAGCTTATCTCCAGAGATGTGCCGAGCAATTTTAAAACATAAGTTACCATAGCAAGTCCAAGCCCCATAGAGTTATCCCAACTGTTTTTATCTACCCTGTAAAACTTATTTGTAATTTTTTTCAGATGCTCCTCTTTTATGCCGACACCGCTGTCTTGAACAATTATCTTATTCTCTTTTAAAGTTATAAGCACATCGCTGTTTGAATATTTCAAGGCGTTATCAACCAAGTTGTCCAAAACCAACTCCATCATAGTTTTATCGCTTATGACCATCAACTTTTCAACATCAACTTTTATATCTCTGTCTCTATATTTTGATGCAAAATTCAGTCCCACCTCTTCGCAAAGCTGACCCAAATCAAACTCACTTTTATTGAGTGTAAGGTCGCCGTTTTCAAGCTTGACCGAGAGAGCCAGTCTATCGAGCATTTTTGATATCTTCTCACCGTTTGAGCTGATTTTGCTTAAAAACTTATCTCTAATGCTTTGAGGCATATCGCTGTCTTCTTCAATTGTCTGAGCATACCCCATTATTGCGGCTACCGGGTTTTTAAACTCATGCGAGAGCGCAGATAAAATATCGTTTCTCTGCTTGTTCATCAATCTTAGCTTTGCCATATTCTTTGATTTTTTTCTCTCATTCTTGCTCAACTTTTTAACTAGATTTTTTAAAAGCAGAGATATCTGTAAAAATTCATAAAAGTATTTTGTTTTAATGACCGCCCTATAGTTTTTGTTTGAGACCTCATCTAGATAGCTCGTAATCTGCTCAATATCATGAACGACCTTCTGACTCATTGTTTTAGAGATAAAAGCGGCAAGAATAAGCATCCCCATAAAAACAAAAAAGAGCTTTATCCACAGAGAGTAAAAATCGTACATTATCTGTGCCAAACTCATAGAGAGTCTAAGATATATCTCCTCATTTTTATACAGAACTCTTTTGGCAATATATAAAAAATCCGCTTTTACCGTATCTGAATATCTTGTTATATCCCCGTAATCCTGAGAGTTTGACTGCATAACCTCAAATCTTGAAGCATGGTTATCCATCTCTCTTTTATCTGCACCTGACTCGGCTAAAACTACTCCATCTTGAGCAATTATGGTTACTCTAAGAGACATTCTCTTATTTATCTCTGATGCAAAACTCTCAAGATCTTCTACATGTTTTAAATTCATCTCCATAAATTCGATGGCATGTTTTAAGTGATTTTTATTATGCTCGATTATTATATCTTTTAGCGCAATGTAGCTGATGATTGATGAGATGAGTAGCGAAGCGGCAAAAAGAACAATAAACTTTAAAATAAATATCTGATGTATTTTTAACACAGTTTATATCCTACCCCGCGGACTGTCTCTATGTAGTTTTTCGTTTTATCTGGGTCTATCTTCTCTTTAAGCCTGTTGATGGCTACGTTTACTGTTCTATACTGGTACTCTTCACTCTCTCCCCAAACATTTTGTAAAAGATAGTCACGCTCAAGCACGCTGTTTTTGTTAAGAATGAATTCGCTCAAGAGGTTAAACTCAAGTTTTGTAACATCTACTTTTTTGCCATCCACGCTAAGCGTTCTTGAACTTTTGTCCAAAACCAAATCTCTGTGGGAAAAGATTCCCTCTTCAACTTTTTTTGAAGTTCTTCGCAAAATAGCCTTGATGCGAAGAAGGAGCTCTTTCATATTGAAAGGCTTCGTTATGTAATCGTCTCCGCCTCTTAAAAACCCCTCCTCTATCTCAGAGTCCGCATTTTTCGCACTTAGATATATTACTGGTATTGCAAATCCATCTTTTCTTAGAGCTTGAACAAATTCACTCCCCTCTACACCGGGTAGATTTCTATCCATGATAAGAAGATCGACATCCTCTTCAACAAGCATCTGCTCGACACTTTTGGTATTTAAAAAGCCTATGACTTCATAACCCTCTTTTTGCAAATTGTACTCAAGAAGCTCTAAAATATCCTCTTCATCTTCTACTATGACGATTTTTGCACTCATATGTAAGTGTCCCTATTTATATTTTCTACTATTGTAACAAAAAAAGGTCTCTTTTTCATTACATGAAAAACGGTTACTTCTCAATCCAGGCATCGCTTTTTAAGACATCGCCATCATCAAATATTTTTAGCTTAAATGCACTCTCACATCTACCCTCATTAAAGTCCATTATAGCTATCTGCATTATTTTTTTACACTTTTTTGGGATATCAAAATGCCCTTTTAGCCCTGTGAGAAACTGCTTTAGAGGTACTTTTTCATCCATCCCTATTACGTTATCTCTACAGCCAGTAAGCCCCATGTCCGTGAGATAAGCGGTTGCGTTGGCTATTTGAAGATCATCTGTTCCCACATGCGTGTGCGTCCCGATTATTGCGCTGACTCTTCCTTGAAGAAGCATCATCATAGCTCGTTTTTCACTCGTTGCTTCTGCATGAAAGTCTATAAAAATATTTTTTACGCCTCTCTCGTGAAGAGCCTCTACACTCTCTTTTGCACATCTAAAAGCATTGTCGGTATAAGGCATGGCATAGTGCCCCATAAGGTTTAAAACAGCCAGTTTTTCTCCCGCTACGTCATAAACCTTGCAACCCGTTCCGCTTACCTCATCAGGATAGTTATGCGGTCGTAAAATCTCATGCGTCTCAAAAAGCGCCTCAACCTCTTTTTTGTCCCATGTGTGGTTCCCACCGCTCATGCAGTCAATCCCATAACTAAAAAGCTCATTGGCATTTTTAAGAGTCAATCCAAACCCATGAGATGCATTCTCATAGTTTGCTACTACAAAATCAACGCCATGTTCCGCTCTTATCTTTGACAGATGACTCTTTAACATATCTCTGCCTGGACTTCCTACAATATCGCCTATAAATGCTACTCTCAACGTCAAACTCCTCTTAAATACTTCAGCGCTGCTTTAATAATGTCGTCATCATCTTTTGAGTCTGACTTTATGCTCTCTTTTTTCTCATCCATGTAGGTAAGTGTAATGTTTTGTCCATAGTTTGAAACACTCTTTATCTTCTTATGCAAACTCAAAATTTTGATGACCATCAGCTCAAAAAACTGCTTTGTCGGTGTGTCAAATTCGCCGAAACGGTCTATAACCTCTTCTTGTATCTCATATATCTCTAGCGGTGTCTCACATGACGAAAGGCGTCTATAGATGTCCAATCTTAGTCTGTCCTCTTTTACCGTCTCATCGGAGATATAAGCTGATATAGTAAGTTTTATATCCACTTTTAGCTTTTCGCTCCGTGCCTGATTGCTCAGTAGTTTTATAGCATCTTCTAACATTCTAAGATACAAGGAGTAGCCGATATTTTTTATATGTCCGCTTTGGGCATCGCCTACCAAGTTTCCGCCGCCTCTTATCTCCAAATCATGATATGCAAGCACCGAGCCGCTTCCCAAAAATGAGTTGGATTCAAGAGCAAGAAGCCTTTTTTTAGCATCATCCGTCAACGTCTCTTTGCTCTCAACTATAAAGTATGCAAAACCCTCGACACTGCTGCGCCCAACGCGACCTCGTAGCTGATGCAGGTCTGCCATTCCGAATCTATCTGCGCCGTCAACTATAATGGTATTTACTCGCGGCATATGAATACCCGACTCTATGATAGAGGTTGCCAGCATCAGGTCATACTCTCCTGCTTCAAACTTCAGAAGCTCTTTCTCAGTATCGGTTGCAGAGATTTTGGAGTGAAGCATGACTACTCTCAGCTGGGGAAGTATCGCTTTTAACTCCCCTAGTTTTATAGGCATGTGATCTATGGAGTTGTGGACGTAAAATATCTGTCCGCCGCGGCGGATTTCTCTTAAAATTACCTCTTTTATAAGCTTCTCTTCATACTCTTTTACAAAAGTTCGCACCGGCTCTCTCTCACTTGGAGGAGTAAGCAGCTGCGACATTGTTTTTATAGAGCTTAGCGCCTGATTTAGTGAGCGGGGAATCGGAGTCGCACTCATGGAGAGGAGATGAACATTGTGGTAGAGCTCTTTTATCTTCTCTTTTTGCTTAACGCCGAACTTATGCTCCTCATCTATAATGACCACGCCAAGGTTTTTAAAGTCCAAATCAAAGAGCGTATGCGTCCCGACAACAACGTCCAAATCTCCGCTCGCAAGTGCTTTTATGATATTTTTTTTATCTTTTGCGCTTACAAATCTATCCAGCTTTGTGCACTTTATCCCCAGATCATCAAATCTCTCGCGGAGTGAGCGGTAGTGCTGTGCGCTAAGAAGCGTTGTCGGAACGATTAGAGCCGATTGATAACCCGACTTGTAGGCTGCAAAAATGGTATTCATAGCCACTTCAGTTTTGCCAAAACCGACATCACCGCTGAGCAGCCTGTCCATAATATGACCCGAACTCATCTGCGTAATTATCTCGTTGATTGATTGTGTCTGATCATCCGTATAAAGAAATCCAGAGAGCTTTTGAAACGCTCTTAATTCACTCTCATCTACGCTGATTTTGGGTGCTTTTATAAGCTCTCTTGCGGCGGCGGTGTTTACAATCTGTCCCGCTATCTCCATAAGCCGCTTTTTTACGCTCTCTTTTAACTTGCCGAAACTTCCTTTGCCGAGTTTATCCAAAACAGGAACAGAGCCGCCTGAGGCGATATAGCGGTCTATAACATCAAGGTTTTCAACGGGGAGCAAAACCTTGTCATCGCCTACATACTTAATGACTATAAAATCTTTAATGCCGCCTAAAATCTCAGTCTTCTCAATACTCTCAAAGATGCCGACACCGTAATCTTCATGAACTACATAATCGCCAGCTTTGAGATCATCGAGCAAAATGGAACTTTTTCTTCTGCGTCTGATTCTCTCACGTTTGTTAAGAGAAATTACAAGCTCATCTTTAGTGAGGATATTTAAGATATAAGGAGCATAGCGAGTCTCAACTCCTTTTAAATCAAATAGTCCCGCCTGTTTAACGACCGCCTCATTTGAAGCTATAACCGTTATCTTTTTATCTTTATGCACTTTTAAAAGAGCGTGAACATCACTCACGGATATCTCTTTAAAGTCGTCGGATTCGCTCAAAACATCAAGGTTGAAACAATCTCTTGAGAGTGTGGGCTTATTTAGAGCATAGGCATCAACCAAAAGAGAATCAAGGTTTCTGGCTAGCTTGGCGTTTTTGCCCTCTAAAAAATTCGTCGCGCTCTCATCAAGATGCCAAAGCCCTAAAGAGGCGATATCTTTAACCAAAGAGTTAAATTCGCTTTTGGCAATCTTGTCGTTCAAGCTATCGAACTCATCTTCATTCAGTGAGTAAAAAGCTGGTGTTATCTCTATGCTATAGAGCTCGTCTTTTTGTGTTCTTTGGGATTCCAGCTCAAAATATTTTATCTGCTCTATCTCATCATCAAATAGTGAAATTCTAAGAGGCATCGCGGATGATGGCGGAAATATATCTATGATGTCGCTACGAAAGGATATCTCACCCTCGACTTGAACCATATCTACAAAGCTGTACCCCCAAAAAAGCATCTGCTCTTTAAATTTTTTTAACTCTATATTTGAACCAAACTCAAGCGTTGTGGAGGCTAAAAGATTTGCTTTTGGCAGATTAAAAAGCAGCGTCTTTAGCGGCGAGATGATAAGAGGCTTTTTTTTAAGAGAGTAGTATCTTCTTAGAGCAGAGAAGAGTTCGTGAATCTCCTCTTTATAGACCCTTAAGTCATCTCCAAAAGTTGCTCTGAGATCAGGAAAAACAAGCACCTCTTTTTTAAAAAACTTAGCTACGCTCTCCAGCTCATGCACCTCTTTTGCGTCTTGGCAGATTAAAAGCTCAAGATCTTGATCTTTAGAGGTTTTGTAGTATTGAAACAGTCTGTTTTGTGACATTAGATTAAATGGAGGACTATGATACTTTTACCTCATTATCATTAATAACGCTCTTTAGCGTATCGGCAGGAATATTTTCACCATGTGATGCTTTTTTTGCAATAGCAGAAACATCTTTTACGATGCTATTTCCTTCAAAAATACCCTTTGCTTCGATTACCAACTCGCCTGATTCTATAGAGCCGCTTACTCTCCCGTGTGCCTTAATCTCCACTCTTGCTGCATTAATACTTCCCTCAACATAGCCCTGTACTACAAGTCTAGTTGTAGATATGTCCCCTTTGATATGACCGCTTTTACCGATATTAACCTCTTTGCTTGAGTTTATTACCCCCTCGAACTCTCCATCTACATAGAGATTGCACGCCAATGTCATCTCTCCTTTGATTGTAGAGCCAGCTGTGATGATGGTAGTGTTTGTGTCGGGTTTGGTACCTTTATGTGCGCTGTCGCTGTTATTAAAGATTGCCATGGTATCTGTTTCTCCTTTTCAAATATATCATTATAATTTTTGACACTCCATCTTACAAATTCTATGGGGTTGACTGCCCTTTGAATAAATCTGATTTCATAATGAAGATGCGGACCGCTGCTCATACCTGAGTTGCCTGTGTAGGCAATCAAATCGCCCTTTTTAACAAAACTGCCCGATTTTATCACAACTTTGTTTAAATGAGCGAAATAAGCTCTAAAACCATAATTGTGCTGAAGAATAACAAGATTCCCAAATCCGCTCTTATCATGAAATCCCGCCCACTCAACAATCCCGTCTGCAGTCGCATAAACAGGAGTATCCATAGCGGCTTTCATGTCAATGCCTCGGTGAAGCTCTTTGGAATTTAGTGTCGGATGTATTCTATATCCAAAACTGCTTGTTACTCCGTTGTATCTAACCGGTGAACCGCTTGGGATAAACTGCATAAGTGTAGCCATATGCTCGGAGTTTAGCTTTGTCATATTTACCCTATCTTGCAACGACATCTCTGCTACGGGAGCAAGCCCTATGAGCGTCTCTATCTCAGAGAGTGTATCCGAGACCTCTAAAAGCTCTCTTTTTTTATCCACTAGAGCTATTTGTGCCTCTTTTATGCTCTCATCGAGGAGCCTATTTTTCTCCTTCTGCGCCATGTAAGCTTTTTGAATACTCTCATGCTTTGTCTCTATCTTATCAACGGCATAATCAAGATACAAAATTGTACCGACTGCGACAAGAGCGATAGTTCCGATAAATAAAACTGCATAAAAAACGGCTTTTTTTATGATTTTATGAAGATTGAACTGCTTTACGCCATTATCGTCATGTATAGTAATCGTAAAGTGATTATTCATAATACTCTCTTAAAAATGCTTCCACAACACTAAAAGAACCAAAAACAAGATAATTAAACTCCAGTTTTATCTCTTTAAATAGTTTATATTTTATCTCTAAGTTGGTTAAAACAGTTTGAATATTCTCAATTTCTGCGGCTCTTTCATCGTTTATAGCAATTATCTCCACATGTAGAATAAGTGGTTTGAGTATTGTTAAGATCTCTTTATAATTTTTATCTCTAAAACTGTTATATACAAGCACATATTTCTCTCCCCAAAGAGCTTCGGCTATGCTTCTAGCCGCTAAAACATTGTGTCCCACATCTATCGTAATATTTTTGGCTATTTTTGTTAGCCTTCCAAAAAGCACGGGGTATGAAAAGTTTTCCGCGCTATACGCAAGAGCTAAAAATTTTATAGCGGCAATACTAAGAGAAAGATTCTGAACCAAATAGGGAGCAAGAGCTAATTTTTTTGAAATCTCATCTATCTTTTGTCTATCTTCATCATCTAGAATTTCATCGACTCTTTGTATAGATTTTTCGCCACGCACTCTCTGAGCAGTTTCATAAACCTCATCATAGCTTTGAGTGCCCAAAATTGCACTCTCTTGAATCGCATTTAATTTTGTAGCGGCAATCTCATCTATGTTTGAGCCTAAAAAAGCTTCATGGTCGTATGCAATCGGCGTTACAAGAGTGAGTGTTTTATGAAATACGGCTGTCGCATCATGTTCGCCTCCAAGACCCGCTTCCATAACTACATAGTCGCACTCGCTAAAGAGCAGCATCGCCAAAAATGTCGTATACTCAAAATAACTAAGATTCTGGGCGTCATCTTCACTCAAAATCTTTTGAAGCGCCTCATGTGCCTCTTGCAGTTCGTCATCGCTCGCGTTTTTGCCGTTTTTCCATATCCGTTCGTTAAACTCCAATATGTGAGGAGATGTGTAGTGCCCGACGCAAAAACCCATAGACAAGAGCGCATTGGCTAAAAATCTGCCCGTTGTGCCTTTGCCGTTTGTCCCGACAATATGGACTATCTTTGGAGCAGGAAGAGAGGATTTTATCTTCTCATATGTTCGAGGCATACGGGTATAATCAATCTTCTCGTAGTAGAGCGGTTTAAGATCTAAATACTCTTTGAGTTTCACTTATAAACAACCCTGTCTCTGCCCTCATTCTTGGCCTTATATAAATTCTCATCGGCACTCTTAAACAGACTTTGAAGCGAAAAATTTGACTTTCTGTCACTTACCCCGCAGCTAACGGTAAGTTTTATCTGCTTATCTTTATATACCAAACTACTTTTTTTAAGTTTTTCTCTTACTTTTTGGGCAAAAGCAAAGCCTCCATCAGCATCCGTTTTACCGAGAATGGCTATGAACTCTTCACCGCCGAATCGCCCTATAATATCAACCGCTCTAGCTTCATTTTTGAGTATTTTTGCAAAAGCAAACAGCACGGCATCACCGGCATCATGCCCATAAGTATCGTTAATCTTTTTAAAATAGTCAAGGTCTAAAAAGACAACGGCAAAATTGTGCCCATACCTCTCAAATTCAGCCTCTTTAATATTCATCAGATCATCCAATGCGCGCTTATTGTAGAGCTTGGTTAAAAAATCCTCTTTTGATTCTTCTCTTGCGCGCTGAAGCTCCTGTTCTAGATGTTCTATTTTTTTACTTAACGCGCTGACTTCGCTGCTATGTTTTTTCAAATCACTTGTAAGTGCTTGCGTATTTTCTTCCAGGGCTACAGCTATGGCATATATTTTTTTATGTGCGACACTAAAATTTGTAATCGTCTTTTCATTATAGCTATCAAGCTCTTTTTTAATCTTTTGTATCTCTATTGTTGAACTGTCGGAGCTCTCTATCATCTCTATAAGTCTCAGAGAGAGTTTGTCAAGCACACCGTCAATGGACTCTATCATCTCTTTGACACTCTGTTTGTCAAGCGCAATTCTAAGAGCTATTGCAGACCTTATCTCAGACTCAATAGAAGCACTCTCTAATAGTTGGGGATTCTTTTTTATTCTTTGACTGATATCTGCTATTTTCTCATTTACGCTTGATGCGATTGATGGAGTCAGCGATGAAATAAGCAATGAAGCAATAGTAGAGAGTTCTAAAGAGCCTAAAGGCTTGTCGCATAAATTTGTTAGATTTAAATTTTCAATGGTTTTTTTGAGATTGCTTCTATCAACGTCACCAAGCGCTTTTAGTTTCTGCAAAAAGGTGTCGTCATATGTTGTTATAAAATTTACCCAAAGCTGCCTAAATTGATCTATCTCTGCAACTGAAGGCTCTCTGTTTAGAAGCTCAAGGCTTTTTTTTGCAAGTTCTGTCGCCTCTTTGTTGTGCAGAACCTCTATAACCTGAAGTACTCTTTTGGTAAAAACACTTTGAGATTCAAATAGGTTTGCGCAGTGAGAAGGGTTTGTTCTGTTTAGTTTTGAGATTAAAAAGCGTGAGAGTTCAGAAATATTTTTAATATGATATTTTTTCAGCTCATCCTGAAACTCTTTATTTAAAGATGCGCTAAACTTCTCCAATTTTGAGCAATCTTGCGTTGCAAAGCCGGCTTTTGCCGCCTCTTTGCAGAACGCTTCGGCATAAAAATCAGGCGTTAAAAGCTTCCCCTCCAACTCTAATCTTTTTACGGCTTTTTTTATAATCGTCTGAATATTCATAACTACTCCTTATAATAAATCTCATATGATTTGAACAAAGTCCAAATTATATTCACTCACTAAAGCTTTGCCTTGCGGCAAGAAGAAGTCATTCTGACTCCTTACTCGCTCTAGCTCCCTCGGCGGAGACCTGTGCAACAAATGACTTGATAGCTCTTTGTGCGGCAGAGCCGATAGCTTCGAATCTATCTTGATCCGTAACAATAGCATTTGGCGCTACTGAAAAATCATGAAATCCTCTCGTATTATAGCTTTTTGATGCGCCGTTTGTGTGCTTAATGATATTTAGCGTGACACTCATTCTATAGCCTATTACATAGCCATTCTCATCATAAACAATCGGTGCGTAAGCGGGAGGACCCATCTTTAACACAAGGTGCGTCTGAGACTCGCTTTTACTTACCAAAGAAGCCTGAAAAACCTCAATAATCGCTCTATCAACCGCATCTTTTATGACAACGGTATTTTGAGGATCTACAGCTGAGATAATAACACTTGTGCTTATCTTATCGCCCATAACTTCACGCGAAAACTTAGCACTCGATTTATATCCGCATCCGCTTATTGCAACTAAGAGCAATGATAGAAGCAAAAACGCCCTAATAGTTGAAAAAAAGTTCAACATTAATCCTTAATGACTAGATTTACTAATTTCTTTGGAACTAAAATCTCTTTTACCAAAGTCTTGCCCTCAAGCCACTTCTGCGCTTTTTCTTTTGCAGCTTCGAGAATGCTCTCCTTGGATGCATCCGGTGCGACCTCTATCTCACATCTGCTCTTTCCGTTAATGGAAACACCCAGAATTATAGACTCCTCTACAAAAACCTCTTCTAGCACACTTTGGGGAGTTAAGTTTTTAAGAGAGAAACATCTGCTAGAGATCTCCCAACAAATATGCGGTATTACAGGCTCCATAATGGAAGTGAGCACCCAATATCCTTCACTCCAAACTTTCTCATTTGACTGAAGGTTAAGCGCATTCATCGCCTCCATAACACCCGCAATCATTGTGTTGAAGGTATATTTTTGAGTATAAACATCCTCGGCTCTTGCCAAAGCTTCATACACTTTTTTTCTAGCAAACTTCTCCTCTTTTGAGAGAGTTGCATGCTCAATTTGAGGGATTGTGCTGATTTTATTTACATGTGAGCTTCTATCATAAAATCTTTTTAAAAACTTATATGCGCCCTCGACGGCACTGTCGTTCCACTCAAGCTCTTGCGTAGGAGGTGCGGCAAAGAGTATGAAAAGTCTTGCAGTATCTGCTCCGTACTTCTCTATAATCGCATCTGGATCAACCGTATTGCCTTTAGACTTGCTCATTTTAGCGCCGTCTTTTAAAACCATCCCCTGTGTAAGAAGCTTCTCAAAAGGCTCGTCAAACTCTAAATATCCCAAATCGCGGAAAACTTTTGTAAAAAAACGTGCATAAAGTAAGTGCAAAATTGCATGTTCTATCCCGCCTATGTAATGGTCAACGCCCATCCAGTACTTAATCTGCTCTTTTGAAAAAGCCTCTTTTTCCCAGTTTTTCGGCGATGCACAAAAACGCAAGAAGTACCATGAGGACTCTACAAAAGTATCCATCGTATCGGTTTCGCGGATAGCATCTTCGCCGCACTTAGGACATTTGCAATGCTTCCAAGTCTGATGCTTCTCAAGCGGATTTCCCTCTCCCGTTATCTCAATGTCATCAGGAAGTGCAATCGGGAGATTCTCTTTTTTCTCCATAACGATACCGCAGCTATCGCAGTGAACAAAAGGGATAGGCGCGCCCCAATATCTTTGGCGAGAAACTCCCCAATCTTTTAGTCTGTAGTTTGTTGTTCTTTTACCTATCTTTTTTTCTTGAAAATAGTCTATGATTTTTGATTGTGCCTCTTTAGAGTTTAAACCGCTAAATATTTCGGAGTTAAATAGCTCTCCTGTTTCCGTATATGCCTTACTACTCTCTAATTCACTCTCAAATGGCTTTATGACGGCATTTATAGGAAGGTCGTACTTTTTAGCAAAGTCAAAATCTCTCTCATCATGTGCAGGAACAGCCATTACCGCGCCGCTTCCGTAATCCATCAAAACAAAATTTGCAACCCAGAGAGGCACTTTTTTATTTGTAAGCGGATGTGTTACATTTAAGTTTAAAGAAATACCGCTCTTCTCTTTTTGTCTATCAATGGATGAAGCATTTTTCATCTCTTTTATTTTTATAACCGTCTCATTATCAAGAAGCGAATTTTCAATCATGTAAGTTACTATCTCATGCTCAGGTGCTAAAGCCGCATAACTTACACCGTAGATAGTGTCGGGACGTGTAGTAAAAACATCAAACCCATCAAATTTTTTCTCTAATTTAGCAAGTGAATCATCATCAAAACGGAGCTGAAACTCTAGACCGTTTGACTTGCCTATCCAGTTCTCCTGCATGGTCAAAACCTGCTTAGGCCAGCCATTTTCAAGCTTATGCAGATCATCTAAAAGCTCATCGGCATACTTGGTAATCTTGAAGTAGTACTGATTCATATCTTTTTTAACGACTCCGGTATCACATCTCCAGCATGAACCTTCAATAACCTGTTCGTTTGCCAAAACGGTATGACAACTAGGGCACCAGTTTAAAAAGCCTTTTTTGCGGTAGAGAAGACCTTTCTCATACATGTCTATAATGAAGCCCTGCTCAAACTTTGTGTAAAGCTCATCACTCGTAGCAAGTTCGCGCTCTTTTGAAAAAGAGAATCCAAGCGACTTAAACTCGCCCTTCATGTAGTCTATGTTGTCATAAGTCCATTTTTTAGGGTGTGAGCCGTTTTTTATAGCTGCATTTTCTGCAGGCATACCGAAGCTGTCAAAGCCGATGGGGTGAAGAACGTTAAAGTCTTGCTGACGGTAATATCTAGCAAACGCATCGCTTAGAGTGTAGTTTCTCACATGCCCCATATGAAGTCTTCCGCTTGGAAAAGGGAACATGCTCAGTATATATTTTTTTTCTCTGCTAAAATCTTCACTCGGCTCAAAGCTTCTGTTTTGAACCCAGTATTCTTGCCACTGTTTCTCTATGGTCTTCGCGTTATATTCCAAATTAAAACTTCCTGTAAAATTATTGTGACTCCCAAAGAGTCTAGCTTTTCTAAAGAAACCAAAGGTTTTGTAACCTAAGCGGTCTTAGCGTACCTTACGCACTTTTGTAAAAAAGTTCGTAAATACCTCTAATTTTCTTGAAAAGTACCCTTTTCGTAGCTTTTAGGTATGCTAACCAATGGCATACTCCATGACAAGGGGGTTGTAGGGACATTTGTCCCTGCCACTAAAACGGACGAGTTCGTTTTAGTGCGTAACATCAGTTAATACTCTTCACGATTTTTAGAACTCTCTATATAGACAAGTCCGACAGA